>JAFEEA010000046.1 GCA_018241335.1 Pseudomonadota bacterium | reverse complement strand
TAGAGGTAGAACAGGCTGTAGCCCATCAGCTCCGTCCGCCCCTGCTGGAAGACCGCGACCATCGCGCCCGATAGCCCCTTCAGCGTCTTGCCCGTCCAGGTGGGGGCGGAGGCCAGGAGGGCGAACTGGGTGGCCGTGTAGCCCAGGCTGGTCAGGGTCGACATGTAGGCGATCAGCACGATCCCCGCGAAGTTCATGCAGAAGGGGTCGAAGGTCATGATCGCTTCGAAGGCGGTCAGGCTCAGCGGCCCGGCCTGGACCAGGGTGAAGTCCGAGCCGTGGGCGCCCAGGATGGCGAAGGCCGCAACCGCCACCGGCTGCAGCACCGCCCCGACCAGCAGGGCCCGCATGGCGCCGAGCCGGGCGGTGGCCAGGCCCCCGACGGCGATCCCGGCGATGCCGCCGGCCAGGCCCAGGGTGGTGCGCACCGCCCCCACAGTGACCTTGCTCAGGCCCAGGGCCACATAATAGGTGTTGCCCATGCCCCCGCGCGCGTAGTCGCACAGGTGATAGGCGGTGATCATCGCCAGCATCAGGGCGGCCGAGGCGACGCCGTGGGCCTTGAAGAAGGCGACCAGGGGACCGGCCACGGCGTCATAGGCGGCCATCAGCGGATGGCGGCCCGCCGCGCGGCTCTTTTCCTCCATGACCATTTCGGCGGCGGCCGGTTCGCGCGCGGCCAGGGCGCCGGCGACCCCGATCAGGACGAGGCCCGCGAACAGGCCATAGAGCTGCGGCCACGTGGCGAACGCCGACAGCAGCAGGATCCACGACTCCGTGGCGATCAGGGCGATGCGGAAACCCAGGCTGGACGCGGCCGTCAGTAGGCCCAGCTCCTCGGCGTCGGCCGAGACCTCGATCCGCCAGGCGTCGACCACGGCGTTCTGGGTCGAGGCGGCGACCCCGGCGAAGACCCCGCAGGCGACCAGGGCGCCGAGATGGCCCGGTCCCGCGACCGCCATGCCGGCGAGGCCCAGGGCCACGCCCGCCTGCGCCGCCAGCATCCACGCCCGCCGCCGGCCGATCCGGTGCAGCAGGGGCACGCGCAGCCGGTCGACGGCCGCGCCCCAAAGGAACTGCAGGGCGTAGGTCAGGCCGATCCAGCCGGTGAAGCCGATCACCTTGATGTCGATGTGAGCGTCCTTGAGCCAGTAGCTCAAGGTGTTGCCTACCAGCATGAACGGCAGGCCGCAGGAGAACCCCAGCGCCAGCATGGCCGTCACCTTGGGCCGGCCCAGCGCCGCCAGGACGTGCCAGGCCCGCCGCTTGGCCGGCGCCACGCTCAAGACCCTGGCTCGCTCAAACCGTCGCCTCCTCCCGCGCCGCCTCGGCCGGCGGAGTGAAGCGGGCGACCAGCAGGGCCAGGACCATGGCCGCGACGCCGACCAGGCCCGAATAGAGGAAGAAGACCACATAGCCGGCCCCCAGCGCCGACGGGTCCACGTGGCTCTTGGCGAGCGCGCTGGCGAAGGCTTCCTTGGGGGTGGCGGCGAAGAGGGCGCGCAGGGGCGCCAGGGGGCCGTTCCCCTCGGCCGACTGGGCGGCGTTCTCGACGATGCGGCCCGACTGCGAGGCGATCAGCTTGCCCGGCAGGGAATAGAGCGACGAGAGCAGGGCGTACTGGGTGGCGGTGAAGCCGGCGGTGGTCAGGCTGGACATGTAGGCGATCAGGCAGGTGCCGGCGTAGGACGAGACCACGTTGTCGATGCCGATGGCGGTCAGCAGGGCGGGGATGCTCGGCCCCTGCACGGCCAGCCAGCCGAAGATGGTGTTGGTGATCGGCAGGGCGAAGGCGCCGATGACCAGCGACCGCATCACCCCCAGCCGCGCCACCGACAGGCCGCCGACGAACACCCCGGCCATGGAGGCCGCGACGCCGAACACCTTCCGCACCTCGGCGATCTGGGTCAGGGAAAAGCCCAGGTCCTGGTAGAAGGCGTTCATGATGTTGAGCACGAAGTCCGAGACCCGGTAGACGCAGACTAGGCCCAGGATCAGGAAGGCGACCCGGCCGAAACGCCGGAAGAAATCGAACAGTGGGTCCAGCAGGGCGTGGAAGAGGTAGACCCCCGGCCGGGTCTTCACCCCCGGGATCGGCGTCACCGCCAGGACGATGACCCCGAAGCCAGCCAGCACCGCGACAAGCTGCAGCCATACGCCGTTGGGCTTGGCCGTCCAGGCCTTGGCCAGGGCGTCGGCGCCGGCCGGATCGCCCAGCGCGCGCAGGACGCCGGCCAGCAGGTCCGCGCGCGCGCCGAGGCCCGAGCCCAGCAGGGCCGCCGCCGCCACCAGCAGCGCCAGGCGCGCGAGCCACTCGATCCGGTCCAGGACCGGCCGGTCGGCCACGCCGTCAGTGTGCACCGGGCGAATGCGGTGCTCGGCCTCGCGCGGGGCGCCGAGGACGCAAAGAGGGCCAAGCGCCATGATCGCCGCCATCAGGGCGTAGGCCGGCCGCCAGCCGATGCGGTCCGCCAGGAACAGGGGCGCCGCCCCGGCGACGATGTTGGCGATCCGGTAGCCCCACTGGTAGGCGGCGGCCATGGCCCCCTGGCGCGAGGCGTCGGCGGCCTCGATGCGCCAGGCGTCCACGACGATGTCCTGGGTGGCCGAGCAGAAGCCGGCGGCGACGGCGAACACCGCCATCATCTTCAGGTCCCGCGCCGGATCGCCCGTGGAGATCAGCAGCAGGCTGGCGATCACCCCGGCCTGCGCCACCACCATCCACGAGCGGCGGTGGCCGAGCCAGCGGGTCAGGCCCGGAATGGCGGTGCGGTCCACCAGCGGCGCCCACAGGAACTTGAACGAATAGGGCAGGGTCGCCAGGCTGAAGAGCGAGATCACCGCCAGCGACAGGCCCGCCGCGCGCAGCCAGGCCGACATGGTGTCGAAGATCAGGAAGTTCGGCAGGCCGGCCGCGAAGCCCAGCCCCAGCATGATCGCCACGCGCCGCTCGCCGAACACCGCCAGGGCGCCGAAGACGCTGCGCCGGGGCTTGTCGGGCGGCGGGGCCGGGGACGCGGCGTCGGTCACTTGGGGGCTCTCCTGGGCGGGACGGGCGCCAGGCCCCCGCAAATCAGGAGGCGAGCTTGGCGTGCGTGCGCCGTCCCGTCCAGCCACCGCCGCGGCCCTGGCCGATCCAGCGGGTGAGGGCGGCGCGCAGGGCCTCGGGGCTCAGCGGCTTGATCAGGAAGTCGTCCATGCCGGCGGCCAGGCACGCGCGGCGATCGTCCTCGAAGGCGTTGGCGGTCAGGGCGACCACGGGGGTCCGCACGCCCCGGGCGCGAAGGGCCTGGGCGGCCTCCATGCCCCCCATCACCGGCATGCGCACGTCCATCAGCACCAGGTCGTAGGCCCCCTGGGCCAGGGCGTTCAGGGCCGCCTCGCCATTGGGGACGTGATCCACCTGACAGCCCTCGCGCACCAGCAGGGTGCGGGCCAGCATGGCGTTGATGGGATTGTCCTCGGCCAGCAGCACGCGCGCGCCGGGCGCGGCGGCGGGGACGGCTTCCGGCGCGACGCGGTCGTCCTCGGCCGGCGGATGGCCGGTGGGGGCGTGGTCCATGCCCTCCGCCGCGGCCAGCACCCGGGCGGCCAGGGAGGCCGGGCGCAGCGGCTTGATCAGATAGCCGGCGAAGCCCGCCTTGCGGTAGGCGGCGATGCGGCCGCGTTCTTCCGCGCGGATCAGGATCACCGCCGCGCGGCCGGCCGGCGGCTTCAGTCGACCGTTCGGCGCCAGGGCGTGGTCGACCAGGATCACGGCGTCTTGCGGCGCGAGGGTCAGGGCCTCCTCGACGCCGGAGGCGCGGATCGCTCTGCCGCCGCTGGCCTCGATCTGGCGGGCGGCGGCTTCGCGCACGATGGCGCTGGGCGAGGCGACGGCGACCGTGCGCCCGCGCAGGGGGCGGACCATCGGGCCGGCGTCCGGCCGCTCGAAGGCGGCCTCGAACCAGAAGTCCGCGCCGCGGCCCTCGCCGCCCTCGACGCCCACCTGCCCGCCCATCGCCTCGGCCAGCTGGCGGGCGATGGCCAGGCCGAGGCCGGCGCCGCCCAGCCGGGCGCCGTGCGACGGGTCGGCCTGGGCGAAGGCTTCGAAGATGCGGTGGCGCTCGGCTTCGGGCACGCCGGGGCCGGTGTCGGAGACGGTGAAGCGCAGGCGCCCGCCCGGCCCCTGCTCGGCCAGGATCAGCACCCCGCCGGCGTCGGCGAACTTCACCGCGTTGCCGGCCAGGTTCAGCAGGATCTGCTTCAGCCGCACCTCGTCGGCCAGGATCGGCGAGGTCCCCGCCTCGGCCGCCCAGCCGATCTCCAGCCCCTTCTCATGCGCCCGCGGGCTGAGCAGCTCGCAGACCTGGCGCAGGATGTCCTCGACCTCGATCGGCGCCAGGGCCAGGTCGACGCGGCCGGCGCCCAGCTTGGCGTAGTCCAGGATGTCGTTGACCAGCCCCAGCAGGTGCTCGCCGCTCTCGCGCAGGGCGGCCACATAGGCGCGCTGCTCGGCGGTCAGGCGGGTGCCGTCCAGCAGCCGGGTCATGCCCAGGACGCCGTTCAGCGGGGTGCGGAACTCGTGGCTCAGCGCGGCCAGGTGCTCCGGCGGGATGCCGGCGCTGGGGGCGTGGGTCGGCTCGGTCATGGCGGCCAGCCTAGCGATCGCGGCTTAACGGCCGGTCAAGCGCCCCCATCCGGGCGCGCCGGCGGCAAACTTGGACGGTTGTGTCGGCGCCGGAAGCGCGAAAAAATTGCATGACCCTTGACCTGCGGGCCGCGGTATTGAACCTCGACTTTAGTTTTAGGCGCGTCCAGGCGGAGCCCCCCAGGCATGTCGGCGATCGAACGCTATTTCAGCGCGGCGGGGTTCATTCCCCACGGCTACTGCCTGCTGTGGCGCCCGGATGTCCTGGGCCTGCACGTGGTCTCGGACGCGATCATCGCGCTCGCCTATTTCAGCATTCCCCTGGCCATCGCCGCCTTCGTACGCCGCCGCCCCGACCTGGCCGCCGAGCACCGGCGCGTGGCCGTTCTGTTCGCCACCTTCATCCTGGGCTGCGGCCTGACGCATGTCTTCGGCATCGTGGTCCTGTGGCGGCCGTTCTATGTCGAGGACGGGCTGGTCAAGGCCTTCACGGCCCTCGTCTCGCTGATCACGGCGGCGGCGCTGTGGCCGATGCTGCCGCGCCTCCTGGCAATCCCCTCGCCCCATCAGCTCAGCCTGGCCAATCAACAGCTTCAGGCCGAGGTCGCGGCGCGCCGGGAGGCGGTGGCCGAGCTGGAGGCGGCGCGCGCGGGCCTGGAGGCGGAGGTGCTGCGGCGGACCGAGGAGCTGGAGACCCTCGCGCGGCGGTTCGAGGTGGCCACGGACGGCTCGGTGATCTCGCTGGCCGAGCTGGATGGCGACCTGCGCTTTCTGTGGCTGCACAATCCGCGCCCGCCCTTCGACCGCCTCGTGGTGGGCGAGATCACCCAGGGCCGGCTCGGCCCGGACGCGCCCAGGGTGCTGGGCGCGCCGGCGCGCCAGGTGCTGGCCAGCGGCGAGCCCCTGCGCACCGAAGTCACCCTGCCGATCGGCGAGGAAAGCTTCAGCTTCGACGTCAAGATCACCCCGGCCGGCCAGGGCGGCCGCATCCTGATCGCCGCCTCCGACATCACCGAGCAGAAGCGCCAGCAGGCGCACCTGCAGGTGATCCTGCGCGAGCTGGCGCACCGGGCCAAGAACCTGCTCAGCCTGGTGGACGGCATCGCGCGGCAGACGGCGCGCGCGGAGGACCTGCCGGTGGCGCTGGTCGACCGCTTCAGCGCCCGCCTGGCGGCCCTGGGCGACGCCTACGACCTGCTGATCACCGACGACTGGCGCGGGGTCGACCTGGCCGCCCTGGTGGCGGCCCAGCTGGCCTTCATCGTGCCCGAGCTGCGCGAGCGGGTGGTGATCGACGGGCCGGCGGCCACCGTCCGCCCGGAGGTGGCCCAGTACCTGGCCCTGGCGCTGCACGAGCTCGCCACCAACGCCACCAAGTACGGCGCGCTCAGCGACGCGGATGGCCGCCTGTCCGTGCGCTGGTCGGTGGAGCCCCGCGCCGAGGGTGGGTCGACGGTGCGCCTGGCCTGGGAAGAGGCGGTCAAGGCCGTCGCGCCGCCGACCCGGACCGGCTTCGGCCGCTCGCTGCTGGAGCGGATCGTGCCGCGGGCGGTGGGCGGCGAAGGGGGCCTCAGCTTCCCGGACACGGGTGCGTGTTGGCGGGTTGTCTTCCCCCTATGATGGTGCGACAGAATAGCGCAGGGAAGCGGATCGCTGGAGCCGCCCAAGGTGGAAGCGGGGATGGTGCGCGTACTGGTCGCCGAGGATGAAGCCTTCACGGCCATAGCCCTGGTCGACACCCTGGAGCGCCAGGGGCACCAGGTCCGGGACGCCGCCGACGGCGCCGACGCCATCAGCCTGCTGGACAATTTCGACGCCCAGGTCCTGGTCACCGACCTGATGATGCCCAATGTCGACGGCGCGGCCCTGATCCGCCACGTCCGCGCGCGCCCGGGCGCCGGGCTGCCGGTGATCCTGATCACCGGCGTTCCCCAATCCAAGCTGCCCGAGGACCTGTCCTACGACGCCTATCTCGGCAAGCCGGTGGACCACGCCGAACTCGGCCGCATGGTCGCCGCCCTGGCCCGGCGGGACTAGGGGCCGCCCTCGATGGACCGTCGGCTTGGCGCCCCCCTTCCACCCGTCATCCTGGGCCTTGTGCCCAGGACCCATGAACACGTGAGAAAGAGCGGCGCGTACCGAAGGGCGCGCCGGGAGCAAGCCTTGGCCACCGCCCCTGCGCCGCTCCGCTGCCGCTCGCGGGTCGTTCTACAGCGCGTATGGATCCTGGGCGCTGACGGCCCAGGATGACGGCGAGAAGGGGTGTCAGGCTCTTGGCCGCCCCGATGACAACCCATTGAGCATCCACCGAAACTAGAGCCCGCCCAGCACCCCCTCGAATGCGTCGGCGATCGAATCCGCCTGGTCGTCCGTGAGGATCAGGGGCGGGGCGATACGGATGGTATGCTCGTGGGTCTCCTTGCACAGGAAGCCGCGCGCCTGCAGCTGCTCGCAGACGCGCCGCGCGCCGCCGGCCTCGGGGACCAGCTCCACCGCCAGCATCAGGCCGCGGCCGCGCACCTCGCGCACGGCGCCGCTGCGGATCGCGTCCAGCCGCCTGTGCAGGCGTTCGCCGACGCGCGCCGCGTTGCCGATCATGTCCTCCTCGACCAGCACCCTCAGGGCCGCGCGCGCCACGGCGCAGGCCAGGGGGTTGCCGCCGAAGGTGGAGCCGTGCTCGCCGGGCTTCAGCACCCCCAGGGCCTCGTCGTTCGAGAGCACGGCGGAAACCGGATAGAAGCCGCCGCTGAGCGCCTTGCCGATCAGGGTCAGGTCGGCCTCGACGCCCTCATGCTCCTCGGCCAGCAGCTTGCCGGTGCGGCCAAGGCCGGTCTGGATCTCGTCGAGGATCAGCAGCACCCGTTCGCGCGTGCAGAGCGCGCGGGCGGCCTTCAGATAGCCGGCCGGCGGGATGATCACCCCCGCCTCGCCCTGGATCGGCTCCATCAGCACGGCGACCGTGTTGGGGGTCACCGCCGCCTCCAGCGCCGCCGCGTCGCCATAGGGCACGATGCGGAAGCCCGGGCCGAAGGGGCCGAAGTGGCCCCGCGACTGCGGATCGGTGGAAAACCCCACGATGGCCAGGGTGCGGCCGTGGAAGTTGTCGGCGCAGACGATGATCTCGGCCTGGCCGTCCGGCACACCCTTGACCTCATAGCCCCACTTGCGCGCCACCTTCAGCGCGCTCTCCACCGCCTCGGCGCCGGAGTTCATCGGCAGGGCCCGGTGCGAGCCGGTCAGGGCGCAGAGCTCCTCATAGAAGGGCGCCAGCTGGTCGTTGCGAAAGGCGCGCGAGGTCAGGGTCAGGCGCGAGGCCTGGTCGATCATCGCCTCGCGGATCTTCGGGTGGCAGTGGCCCTGGTTGACGGCCGAATAGGCGGACAGGCAGTCGAGATAGCGCCGGCCCTCGACGTCCCAGACATAGACTCCCTCGCCGCGGGTCAGAACCACGTCCAGGGGCTTGTAGTTGCGCGCGCCGTAGCGCGCCTCCAGGTCGATCAGGGCGGCGGAGCGCCCGGCGGCCGCGGCCTCAGACGGCGAGCGCGGGGCGGTCAGGGTGTCGGTCATGGCGGGCCTCCTGGTGGGACGGGGCGTGGGCGGAGAAACAGCGCTTCAGATCCAGGCGCAGGGTCATGCAGAAGGCTGCCCCGCCGGACAGGATGAAGGGTGACAGGTCGACCTCGCGGACGCGGTAGCCGCGCTCGGCCAGGCGCGCCTTCAGCCGCGCGGGCGCGCGGGCCATGACGATGTCGGCGTTCAGGCTGATGGCGTTGACGCAGAAGGCGGCGGCGTCCTCGTCGGCGGCCTCGATCAGGTCGTCGGGGGCGACGCGGGCGCGGATGGCGTCCAGGGCCGCCGGGCCGAAGGCCGGCGGATAGTAGAGCACCTGCCCGCCCGACAGCGGGCAGAAGCAGGTGTCCAGGTGGTAGAAGCGCTCGGTGGCGAGCTGCAGCGGTGTGACCTCGGCGCCGAAGGCCTCGGCGATGCGGTCGGAGGCCGCGCGGGTGGAGCGAGGGCCGTGGCCGGTCCAGAACAGGCGGCGGCTGCGGTCCCAGATGGCGTCGCCCGCCCCCTCGTGGAAGCAGCCCTCGGGCAGGGTGAAGACGTCGGTGATCAGGCCCTGCGCGCGCAGGCCCTCGAAGGCCTCGGCGAAGCGGGCTTCCTCGCCCTGGCGCTCGGGCCGCGCGAAACGGGCCAGCAGCGCCTTGCCGTCCAGCACCACGGCCGCGTTGGCCGGAAACACCAGGTCCGGCAGGCCGGCGGCCGGCGGAACCCAGGCGATCTCGCCCCCCAGGCTCTCCAGTGTCGCGGCCAGGGCGGCGGAGGCGCCGCGGGCGCGGGCGGCCTCGTCGGCCGACCAGGCGTCGGGCCGCATCCACGGATTGATGCGATAGCTGACCGAGAAATGGGTCGGGTCGGTCATGAGGTAGGTGGGTCGGGCGGTCATAGGCGGCGTCGCTCCGGCGCTGGCGGATCGGCCTGGAGCGTGGGCCCGCGCCATGTCAGCGAAAAGCCGGATGAATGCGCGATATCGACGGTCATACTGGACAAATTGCGCAGTTGAGCCGACATTTTGCGCCGATGGATGATCTCGATCACCGCCTGGTCGCCCTGCTGCGCGAGGACGCCCGCGCCCCGGTGGCGGGGCTGGCCCAGCGGCTGAAGGTGTCGCGCGGCACGGTGCAGGCGCGCATCGACCGCATGATCGCGCGCGGCGACATCGCCGGCTTCACCGTGCGGGTGCGGCCCGAGGCGGAGGCGCGGCGGGTGCGCGCGGTGATGATGGTGGCCATCGAGGGCGAGCGCTCGGCGGCGGTGACCAAGGCCCTGTCGGCCCTGCCCCAGGTGGCCGCCGTGCACACCACCAACGGCCGCTGGGATCTGGTGGTCGACCTGGAGACCGACAGCCTGCCGGATTTCAGCCGCACCCTTGACGCCGTGCGCCTGATCGACGGCGTCTCCGCCACGGAGACCAGCCTGCTGCTCTCGACGCGGCGCATGTGACGGCGCAACCTCGGCCGCGCCCGGGGCGTTCCATCCCGAACGCCGCCACAGCCAGGAGAACGCCATGCGCCGAGGACCGATGCCTGTGGGACGAGGGCTGCTGGCCTTGGCGGGCGCCGCGGCGCTGGCCGCCTGCGCCACCACCGACCCCCTGAACAACGACCAGAACGGCGTCGGCTATCGCAGCGTGGTGGTGGGGTCCGACCAGGCCAGCGACTTCTACTACCTGCCCGAGGACCAATGGGCCGCGCTCGCCGCCGACGACGGCGCGCGCATGGCGGCCATGCTGGGCGAGCACAGCTTCAGCGCGGTCAAGGCCAACAGCCCGGTGAAGATGCGCCTGGGGATCCGCTACCGCGTGATCCCCGTCTGCGCCGGCCAGCCCCGGCCGGACCGCGCCATCCGCCCGGTGATCACCGACCAGAAGGCCGTGGCCGTAGGCTGTTGACGGGTCAGGCCGGCCTCCCGCGGCGACCGGCCTAGCCGCCCGCCAGGGTCTGGGCCAGCTTGATGATCTTGCCGAAGGTGTCGATGACCCCGGCGATCTCGGTCGCCGTCGCGGTATCGGCCTTGACCTTGTCCTGCGCGGCCTTGGCCGTCTTCAGGACCGCGTCCATCTGAGCCTGCAGGTCGGCGATGTCGGCGCCGGAGTCAATGGCCGCGATAAGGCGCTGCAAGGCGTCGATCAGCTGCGGCTGCAGCGCGTCGAGCTGGGTCTGCAAGGCGTCGGCGCGGGCGTCATCGCCGGCGTTTGCGGCGCGGGCCTGGGCCCGGGCCAGGTCGTCGTTCAGCGCCGTCATCTGGTCGACCAGGGCCTGGGCGGCGTCCCGTGGCGTGGGCGCCGCGCCGCCCGCAGCCGCCATGATCCTGCCGGCCTTGGGCTTTGCCTTGGGCGCTCTGTCTTTCGGCGCGGGCATGGGGCCACTCTCCTAGGACTTGCCCGCCTTCAGGTCGGCGAAGCTCTGCAGGACGGCGATGAATTCCTGGGCCTGGGCGATGGCGTCGGCGCCGCTGGCCGATGGGTCGCGCAGCCGCTTCACCAGCGCCCGGTGAGCCTCGGCCAGGGGCGTGAAATCCGTGCGGATGGCGCGCGCCTTGGTCAGGTCGGCGGCGGCGGCGACCTCGTCCCGGGCCAGGGCCAGGCGCTGGCCCGGCGGATCCGTCGCCGGCTCCTCGCGCAGCGCCCGCTCCGCCGCCCGGAACCGCCCCTCGCTGAACACCACCAGGGTGGTCCGCAGGGGAACGGCCTCGGCCTGCAGCGCCCGCGCCGCGCCTTCCACCGCCGGGGCGGCGGCCTGCGCCAGGTCCAGCATCAACCGCCGCCTCGCGTTCAGGGCCGCCTGCTTCTGGGCGAAGACGATCGCGTCCACCGCCGGGCCGGCGATGGCGGCCTGAGGCCCGGCCATGGCGGCCAGGGCCTTGACGCTGGCGCCGACCTTGGCCACGGCCGCGTTCTGGGCGTCCAGGTCCTTGGCCTCGGCCAGGTCGCTCATGGCGCCGGCGTAGTCGCCGATCGCCGCGGTCAGCTTCTCCAGCCGTTCGGTGCGCGAGATCAGGGGCAGGCCCTTGGCGGGATCGGTCTCGTCGGGATCGGCGAACACCAGCACGCACGGGTCGCCGGCGGCCAGGGGCGCGGCGCAGCCGTCGCCCTGCAGCAGGCGGCCCTGGCGCAGCGACACCCGCCGAAGCTGGTCGGCCTCCACCGCCGCCTGCTCGGCGTCGGACAGGCTCGCGAAGCCGGCCTGGCTGGACTGGGCGATGGTCCTGAACGCCGTCGATTCCGTCGTCGGCAGGGAGGCGCAGGCGCTCAGGGCCAAGGCGGCGGCCCCGGAGGCGGCCCAGCGCACGATGGCCAGCCGCACGGCGGCCCGTCCGGTCCCGAAGGCGAGGTTAGTCGGCATGGCTCCGCCCCACGAGGGTTGAGGGACACACAGGCTCAACTAAAGATCGGCACCATCGACCCGGCCCGGCTCGCCGTCAAGCCGCGTTCGGCCCTTCGCGCCGCCCACAACAGCGCGCCCAAAGGCGACTTCAAAAAACGTCCTCCACCGCCCGTGGCGGGGCGTGCGGCTGCGGCGCCGAGGCCCTCAGGTCCAGGCGGCGAACCGCGCCGCCGCCTCGCCCATCCCCTCCGCCGCCGGCACCACCCGGCGATAGATCAGCGCCTCGGCGATGTGCACGCGGCGAACGCCCTGCGCGCCCTCAAGGTCGGCGATGGTGCGGGCCAGGCGCAGGGTGCGCGTCCAGCCGCGGGCGGTCAGGCCGCCGACCTCGGCCGCGCGGGCGAGCAGGGCCTTGGCGGGCTCGTCCAGGGCCACGATCTCCTCCAGCCAGCGCCCCTCGGCGCGAGCGTTCAGGGCGGCTGGGGGTTGGGCGTGAGGGCGGCCCCCGGCCGCCGCGGCGCGCTCGGCCTGGATGCGGCGGGCTTCGGCGACCCGCGCGGCGACCTCGGCCGAGCCCTCGGCCGGCGGCGGCAGGGCGAGGTCCGCCGCGGTCACCGGCGGCACGTCGACGGCCAGGTCGATGCGGTCCATCAGCGGCCCAGACACCCGGCCCTGGTAGGAGACGATGCAGCGCGGAGCCTTGCCGCAATGGCCGCGGCCCACCCCGCCCTGGCCGCAGCGGCAGGGGTTCATCGCCGCCACCAGCTGCACCCGGGCGGGATAGCGCACATGGGCGTTGGCCCGCGCCACGGTGACCTCGCCCGTCTCGAGGGGCTGGCGCAGGGAGTCCAGCGCCTGCGGCGTGAACTCCGGCAGCTCGTCCAGGAACAGCACGCCGTTGTGGGCCAGGGAGACCTCGCCGGGCTTCACCCGGGTCCCGCCGCCGGTGAGCGCCGCCATGGTCGCCGAGTGGTGCGGGGCGCGGAACGGCCGGGCGCGGGTCAGGGCCCCTCGGGCGATCAGGCCGGCGATGGAGTGCACCATCGAGGTTTCCAGCAGCTCGCCCGGCGTCAGCGGCGGCAGCAGCCCGGGCAGGCGCTGGGCCAGCATGGACTTCCCCGAGCCCGGGGGGCCGACATAGAGCAGATTGTGGCCGCCCGCGGCGGCGATCTCCAGCGCCCGCTTGGCGTTCTCCTGGCCCTTGACGTCCTTCAGGTCCGGCGCGGCGACCCCGTCCAGCATCGGGCCGGGCCTCGGCTGGGCCAGCACCTGGCTGCCGCGGAAATGGTTGATCAGCGCGATCAGGGAGCGCGGGGCCAGCACCGGCGTGTCGCCCGCCCAGGCCGCCTCGGGCCCGCAGGCCTCGGGGCAGATGAGGCCGAGGTTCATGGCGCCCGCCGCCACCGCCGCCGGCAGGGCCCCGGCCACCGGGGCGATCTCGCCGTTGAGGTTCAGCTCGCCGATCGCGGCCCAGCCGTCCAGGGCGTCCGGCGGCAGCACCCCCATCAGGGACAGCAGGGCCAGGGCGATGGGCAGGTCGAAGTGATTGCCTTCCTTGGGCAGGTCGGCCGGCGCCAGGTTGGCGACGATGCGCTTGCCCGGAAGGGCCAGGCCCAGGCCCATGAAGGCCGCGCGCACCCGCTCGCGCGCCTCGGCCACCGCCTTGTCGGCCAGGCCCACCACCACGAAGGCGGTCAGGCCGCCGGTGGTCTGGACCTCCACGTCCACCCGGCGGGCCTCGACGCCCTCGAACGCCACCGACACCACCCGCGCCGCCAAAAGCCCCTCCCGCGCGCTCCGACATCCACAAAATGAGCACGAGCTCTAGAGCGGATCAAGAACAAAAGCGGAACCGGCGGGGTACAGATTTCAAGCGAGTGACTTGCAATCGCGGGTTCGCCGACCGCTGTGACCTCAGATCACCCCGCGGATCGCCTCGACACGGTCCCAAAGCACCGTCGCCACGTCCGGGCCGCCGAAGCGCTTGAGCTGCTGGGCGCCGGTGGGCGAGGTGACGTTGATCTCGGTCAGGTAGTCGCCGATCACGTCGATGCCGACCAGCAGCAGGCCCCGGCTTTTCAGCTCCGGCCCGATGATGTCGCAGATTTCCCGGTCGCGCGCGGTCAGCTCCACCGCCTCGGCCCGCCCGCCGCGCGCCAGGTTGGAGCGAACCTGGCCCTCGGCCGGGACGCGGTTGATGGCGCCTACCGGCTCGCCGTCCACCAGGATCACCCGCTTGTCGCCCTTGGAGACGGCCGGCACGAACTTCTGGGCGATCACCTGCTCGCGCCCGATCATGGCGTGCAGTTCCAGCAGGGCGTCCAGGTTGGGGTCGTCCTTCTTCAGCCGCACGACGCCCGAGCCGCCGCCGCCGTAGAGGGGCTTCAAGACCATGTCGCCGTGGCGCTGGTGGAAATCGTGCAGGGCCTCGTGGTCGGAGGTGATCAGGGTCGGTGGCTGCAGGCCCGGAAAGCCGGTGACGAACAGCTTTTCCGGCGCGTTGCGCACCTCGAAGGGGTTGTTCACCACCAGGGTGGCCGGATGAATCCGCTCCAGGAAATGGGTGGCGGTGATGTAGGCCATGTCGAAGGGCGGATCCTGGCGCATCAGCACCACGTCGAACTCCGACATGTCGCGCACTTCGTATTCGCCGACGCTGTGGTGGTCGCCCTTGACCGCGCGCAGGTTCAGCGGCCGGCCCCGGGCCAGCACCCGCCCGTCCTCCAGCGACAGCTTGTCGGGGGTGTAGACCCACAGGCCGTGGCCCCGGGTCTGGGCCTCCAGCATCAGGAAGAAGGTGGTGTCGGTGTCGATGTTGATCCCCTCGACGGGATCCATCTGGATGGCGACCTGAAGCGGCATGCATTCCCCGGCTGGCTTGGAAGGCCCTGCCGGTCATGTAGTGGCGCGCGCCGCCGTGGCAAAGCGCATTCGGCGGCGCGGTTGCAGGCGGCGGTCAGCGCTCGCGGGGCTTGGTGTTGCGTTCGCGTAACACAACGACCCTTGTTCTTCGAAATGCGCCGCCTTTGATCCACGTCAAAGGGAAGCCGGGGGCCGGCCGATAGCCCTTCGCCTGCCGATCGCCACCCCCAATGATCGTTCAGCAATCGCGCTGAACACAGACGGCGGCCGGCACGTCGAACGGGAGACCGACATGCTTCGCTCCACACTCTTTGGCGCCGCGGCCGTGCTTTGCGCCGCCACGCCGGCCCTCGCGGCCCCGGTGCAAAACTGGACTGGCTTCTATGTTGGCGTAAACGCCGGCTTTGGTGGCGACAGGTTCAAGTATCCCGCGTCCGGAACCTTCGTCGACACCGCGCCGGACGAGGATTCCGACACCGGCACGACGACCTTCAGCGGCTCGGGCAGCCAGACATCCAGCGGCTTCGTCGGCGGTGGTCAGGTCGGCTACAACTTCCAGGTCGGGTCGGGCTGGCTCCTCGGCGCGGAGGCGGACATCGCCGCCTCGGGCATCCAGGGCAAGACGGCCATCTCCGGGTCGAGCACCGGCGGCACGTCGGGCAGCGCCTCCGGCCAGATCTCGACCAAGATCGACTACTTCGGCACGGTTCGCGCCCGTGTCGGCGTGCCGATCGCGGATGGGCGGTTCGTGCCCTATCTGACTGGCGGCCTGGCCTATGGCCGGGTGTCCTCGAACGCCTCGCTGGACATAGTTCCGACCTCCACCTCGGGGACGGCGACCCACTTCAGCGAGTCCCGCCGTTCGACCCGCACGGGCTGGACCGTCGGCGCCGGGGCGGAGTACGCGCTCAGCAACAACCTCTCGTTCCGGGTCGAGTACCTCTACATGGACCTTGGGACCAAGACCGTGCTCGACGGCTCCATCAGTGGCGGCCAGACGTTCGGCGGGCTCGGTTCGATCGGAGACGGTGACGAGACGCTGACCGGCACGGTGGGCGCCAAGGCGACGTCCAACGTGATCCGCGTCGGGGTCAACTACCGCTTCGGCGGCTGACGGCCTCGTGTCGCGTGGGGCGGGCCTGAACCGGGCCCGCCCTCCATCGGGATCGACGTCTACCCCGCCGCCGCCAACGCCTGGTCGAGGTCGGCGAGGATGTCGTCGATGTGCTCCAGGCCCACCGACAGGCGCACATAGCCGTCGGTGACCCCGGTGGCGAGCTGCTCCTCCGGGCCGAGCTGCGAGTGGGTGGTCGAGGCCGGGTGGATGGCCAGGCTGCGCGCGTCGCCGATGTTGGCCACGTGGTAGAACAGCTTCAGCGCGTCGATGAACCGCCGCCCCGCCTCGCGCCCGCCGGCCAGTTCGAAGCCCAGCAGGCCGCCCTGGCCGCCCTTCAGGTACTTGTCCGCCCAGACCTTGTCCTGGCCCTGCAGGGTCGAGGGGTGGATCACCCGGGTCACCTCCTTGCGGCCCTTCAGCCAGTCGGCGACCTTCAGCGTGTTCTCGCAGTGGCGCGGCATGCGCAGCGACAGGGTCTCCAGCCCCTGCAGGAACTGGAAGGCGTTGAACGGCGACATGGCCGCCCCCAGGTCACGCAGCAGGATCACCCGGGCGCGGATCAGATAGGCGATCGGCCCCATGGGCTTGACCGCCTGCGACCACACCGCCCCATGATAGCTGGGATCGGGCGTGTTCAGCATCGGCTGGCGCTCGGCGTGCGCCTCCCAGTCGAAATTGCCGCCGTCGATGATCAGCCCGCCGATCGAGGTGCCGTGCCCGCCGATGTACTTGGTGGCGGAGTAGACGACGATGGCCGCGCCATGGTCGAGCGGCCGGCAGATCAGCGGCGCGGCGGTGTTGTCCATGATCAGGGGGATGCCCAGCGGCCGGCCGATGGCCGCCACCTCGGCGATGGGGAACACCCGCAGCTTCGGATTGGGCAGGGTCTCGGCGTAGTAGGCCCGCGTGCGCGCGTCGGTCAGGCGGGCGAAGGACTGCGGGTCCGCCGGGTCGGCGAAGCGCACCTCGATCCCCTGGTCCTTCAGGGTGTTGGCGAACAGGTTCCAGGTGCCGCCATAGAGGTCCGTGGACGAGACCACGTTGTCGCCGGCGCGCGCCAGGTTCTGCAGGGAAAAGGCCGAGGCCGACTGGCCGGACGCCACCGCCAGGGCCCCGACGCCGCCCTCGATGGCCGCCATGCGCGACTCCAGGATCGCCGTCGTGGGGTTGCCGATGCGGGTGTAGATGTTGCCCAGCTCCTTCAGCGCGAACAGGTTCGAGGCGTGCTCGGTGCTTTCGAACTGGTACGAGGTGGTCTGGTAGATCGGCGGCGCCACGGCTCCCGTGGACGGGTCCGCACGCCAGCCGGCGTGCAGGGCCAGGGTTTCGGGGCGCCAATTGTCCTGGGTCATCGTCGTGGTTTCCGGCCGTGGTTCAGCTTGCGGCGGGCAACCTAGCGAGGCGCGGATGGCGAGAACAGGGCGCGGGCGGCGTTCTGGGTATCGTCGCTAAACCTGAAGTTAAGAGCGCCAAGGCTTCAATCATTCCGGCGATCATGCGGGGGACCAAGGTGGACAACTGGCTGGTGGGCGCGGCCTGCGGCGGCGCGGTGGGAGCCCTGGCGGCGGCCTACATGTGGCCTGGCCAGGTCGTCCCGACGGCGATCGGCGGCGCGGTCGGCGCCGTCGGCGGGGTGGTGGTCGCCGCGCGGGGTGGCCAATCCGCCGTGACCGCCGGCATGAGCTGGTTCCGTGTCCTCGCCCTGTTCGCCATGCTGGCGGTGTTGGTGATGGGCTTCGTGCTGGTCGGAGGCGTGTCGCGCGCCGGCCATTCTGACCGCGCGGCGGCGCAACCGGTCGATCAGCCTACCGATCAGGCGACCGACTAGTTCAGCTGCAGGCGCACCCGTTCGCGCGCGGCGCGGGCGGCCAGGGCGGCGCCGCCGTCGAGAATCTGGGCCTGGGTCAGGGCCTGCAGGGCGCCGGCCAGGGCACCCTGGCCCTCGCGCGCGGCGGCCACGTCCAGCCAGGGACGATGGTCCGTGGGATCGAGCAGGGCGCGGCGCAGGGCCGAGCGCTCGGCGCGGGCATAGTCGCGCGCGGCGACGGCGCGGGCGAAGATGTTGTTCTGCAGGCGGATCAGCACCGCCCGGTCGCTGACCGGCGCCATCAGGGCGTCCAGCCGTTCGGCGACGTCCGGGGTCAGGCCCGCGTGCAGGGCCCGGCGGGTCAGTTCCGACGGCAGCACGACGCGGCCCTCGCTATAGGGGTCCAGCGCCAGCGGCCCCTCATCGGTCTCGATGCGCAGCAGGAAATGGCCCGGAAAGTCCACCCCGCGCACGTCCAGGCCGCAGCGGCGGGCGGCGTCCAGGTAGAACACCCCTAGCGCCACCGGCAGCCCCTTGCGCCGCCGGCACACCGCCAGGATGTCGGCGTTGTCGGGGTGGTCGTAGGTGATCAGGTCGCCGGACAATCGCAGGTCGCCGGCCATGGTCTCGGCCAGGGCCTCCTCCGGCGACTCCCGCGCCAGGCGCCGCCGCAGGCGCTCCTCGCCCTCGCGCGCCATGTCGCGGGCGGGCTGGGGATCGCGGGTGGGGTCCTCGTGGACGGCGCACGCGATGGCCGCCTCCAGCAGGGGGAAGTCCTCGTCCCCGCGGGTTCCCATTTCCTTCAGGACGGCCTCGGCCTGGCTGCGGTCCATGGGTCAGCTTCCCTGCCACGCATCGGGAATATGGCGCGGCAAGCGGCCGGGCGCGAGCGCCAGCAGATCCAGACGGACGGCGGCGTGCGCCAGGGACGGCCGCCGGCGAGCCAGGCTCTCGCCGGCGCGGCGCAGGCGTTCGCGCTGACGGACGGTGACGGCCTCCAGAGCCGCCTCGATCGTCGTGCGGAGCTTCACCTCCACCACAGCCAGCACCTCGCCCTTCTGCGCCAACAGGTCGATTTCCCCCTGCGGCGTCTTAAGGCGAAAGCCCAGGATCCGGTACCCCTTGGCCATCAGCCACAGGGCGCTGATCACCTCGCCCCGCCGGCCGGCCAGCCGGGCCCTGAAGCCTCGCATTCGGCGCGCGGCCTGCCGAGCCGGCCCGCTGTCCCGCGCCCCCGCCATCAGCGCCCCTTCAGGGCCAGGGCCCGGGCGTAGAGGTCCCGGCGCGGCAGGCCCAGCGCCTTGGCGACCTCCGAGGCCGCCTCGGCCGGGCCGGCCCGGGTCAGGGCCTCGCTGAGGGCGGCGTCGGCCTCGTCGGCGGTGGCGGCGCGCTCGGCGCCGGGCCCGACCAGGATCACGATCTCGCCCTTGGGGTCGTCGTTGCGCGGATCGGCGGCAAGCTCCGCCAGGGACGCCCGCAGCACCGTCTCGTGCAGCTTGGTCAGCTCCCGCGCCACGGCGGCGGGGCGGTCGCCGAAGACCTGCGCCATGTCGGCCAGGCTCGCCTTCAGGCGCGATCCGCCCTCATAGAACACCAGCGTGGCCCGGATCGGGGCCAGCTCCTGCAGGAAAGCGCGGCGGGCGGCGGCCTTGGGCGGCGGAAAGCCGGCGAACAGGAACCGGTCGGTGGGCAGGGCGGCCACGGTCAGGGCCGCCAGCAGGGCGGAGGCGCCGGGGATCGGGTGGACCGGCAGGCCCAGCTCGGCCACCTCGCACACCAGCCGGTAGCCGGGATCGGAGACCAGGGGCGTGCCGGCGTCGGAGATCAGCGCCACCTTGGCGCCGGCCGCCAGCGCCGCCAGGGCCTTTGGCCGGGCGCGGGCGGCGGCGTGCTCGTCATAGCGCTCCAGCTTGCCGCTGAGGCCGTGGGCGGCCAGAAGCTTGCCCGCCACGCGGGTGTCCTCGGCCAGGATCAGGTCGGCGCCGGCCAGCACGTCCAGGGCCCGCAGGGTGATGTCACGCAGGTTCCCGATCGGCGTCGCCACCAGGTAGAGCCCGCCCTCCAGGACGTTGATCTTCGGCGAGGAGCGGGGCGCGGACATGGCGGGGGAGGATAGGCGGGGCGGGCGCGAGAGCAAGGGCGCGCAAGGCCGCCGCGCCAGCTTAGTCCCCCGCGATCTCCGCCGTCAGCCGATCCAGCACGGGCCGGCCCGACGCCGTGGCGACCAAGCGGCCGCCGGCGATCCGCAGCAGGCCAAGCGCGGCGAGGTCCTCCAGCCGCTGGGGCGGGATCTCAAGCGCCGCCAGCTCGGCCAGCGCCACGCCCTCGACCGTGCGCAGGCCCATCAGCAGCCGCTCCAGGGCCGCGTCGCGGGGGTCGAGGCGCTCGCGGTCCGGCCCTGGGCCGCCGGCGGCGGCGATGTAGTCGGCGATCGCGCCGGGCGCGGCCGTGGCCCAGCGCTCCCCGTCCAGGGTCAGCCTGCCATGAGCGCCTGGGCCGGCGCCGACGTAGTCCCAGCCTCGCCAGTAGACGAGGTTGTGGCGCGACCGGGCCGCTTCGCCCCGGGCATGGTTGGAGACCTCGTAGGCCTCGAAGCCGGCGGCCTCTAGCACGGCCTGGGTGGTCTCATAGAGCGCGGCGGCGTCCTCGTCGCCCGGCGGGCGCAGGGTTCCGCGCCGCACCGCCCGGTCGAAGGCGGTGCCGGCCTCGACGGTCAGCTGGTAGGGCGAAATATGTTCCGCGCCCAGGGTCACCGCCTCGCCCAGTTCCCGCGCCCAGGCCTGCGGCGTCTGGCCGGGGCGGGCGTAGATCAGGTCCAGCGACAGGCGCGGGAAGGTCGAGGCGGCCCGCACCGCGGCGCGGCGTCCGGCGGCGGCGTCGTGGTTGCGGCCCAGCATCTTCAGCGCCGCGTCGTCCAGGGCCTGCAGGCCCAGCGACAGGCGGTTCACCCCGGCGTCGCGGAAGGCGGCGAAGCGGTCCGTCTCGGCGTCGGTGGGGTTGGCCTCCAGGGTGACCTCCAGGTCAGTCCCGGCCGTCCACAGGGTCCGGCAGGCCTCGACGATCCGCGCGGCCAGGGCCGGGTCCATCAGCGACGGGGTGCCGCCGCCCAGGAAGACCGAGACCAGGCGGCGCGGTCCGGTCGCGGCCCGGTGCGCTGTCAGGTCGGCCAGGATCGCCTCGCCCAGCGCTGTCTTCTCCTCCGTCCGCCCGCGCTCGCGCACCACGTTGAAGTCGCAATAGGGGCAGATGCGCGCGCAGTAGGGCCAGTGGACGTAGACGCCCAGCGGGACCCCTGTCGGCGGCCCCGCCTCCTGGGGCGCCCCCGTCAAAACAGGGCGGCCTTCAGCGCCTCGAAGGCGCGGGCGCGGTGGCTCATGGCGTCCTTGGCGGCCGGGTCCATCTCGCCGAAGGTCTCGGCATGGCCGGCGGGAATGAAGATCGGGTCATAGCCGAAGCCGCGCGTCCCCCGGCCCGGGAACGCCAGGGTTCCGTCCACGCGGCCCTCCACCACCACCAGCGGCCCCTTCGGCCAGGCCACGGCCAGGGAACAGACGAACCAGGCGGCCAGGTCGTCGGCGTCGCGGTCGGCCAGGCGCTGCTCCACAAGGCCCATGGCGTGGCCGAAGTCGCGCGACGGCCCGGCCCAGCGGGCGGAATGCACCCCCGGCTCGCCGTCCAGGGCGGCCACGCACAGGCCGGAATCGTCGGCCAGCGCGATCAGGCCCGAGGCGTCCGCCGCCGCCCGCGCCTTGATCATGGCGTTGCCCATGAAGGTGGTTTCCGGCTCGTCCGGCTCGGCCAGGCCCAGCTCGCCGGCCGCGACCACGTCGAAGCGGCCCTCCAGCAAGGCGGCCAGTTCTCGGGCCTTGCCCGGATTGTGGGTGGCGGCGACGAGGCGGGTTCCGGAGGGCAGGGTTAGGGCCATGCCGTTCCTTACCCTCCTCGCGCCCCCGGCGCATCCTTCGATCCGCGCGCTCGACCGCCCGCGCGCGACCGCTTGACCGCCGGTGGGGAAGGGGCGGACGGTGCGGGGAACCTCATGGAAGGGATGGACCATGCCCGAACTGAAGCACCTGCCGGCCGACGCCTCGCCCGAGGCGATCAAGGCGATCCTGCAGACGGACGGGGCCCTGATCCTCGACAACGTGCTGTCGCCTGAAATGACGCGCCGGGTCCGCGACGAGATCACGCCCTATGTGGAGGCGACGCCGAACGGCCGCGACACCTTCACCGGTTTTTCGACCACGCGCACCGGCGCCCTGGTCGCCCGCTCGCCGGCATGCCGGGAGCTGGTGATGAACCCGGCCATCCTGGGGGCCTGCGATGCGTTTCTGCTGCCCACCTGCGACCGCTACCAGCTGCACCTGACCCAGGTGATCCGCATCCGGCCGGGCCAGGGCGCCCAGGTGCTGCACCGCGACAAGCTGGCCTGGGGCGGCTATCTCCAGGGCGTCGAGCCGCAGCTCAACACCATCTGGGCGATCACCGACTTCACGCGCGAGAACGGCGCCACCCAGGTGGTTCCCGGCAGCCCGGCCTGGCCGGAAGGCCGCCAGGCCCAGCCGGAAGAGGTGGGCTATGCGGAGATGAAGGCCGGCTCGGTGCTGGTCTATTCCGGTTCGGTGATCCACGCCGGCGGCCAGAACCAGTCCGGCCACGACCGCATCGGCATCAACATCACCTACTGCCTGGGCTGGCTGCGCCAGGAGGAGAACCAGTACCTCTCCTGCCCGCCGCACATCGCCCGGACGCTCGATCCGAAGCTGCAGGCCTTGCTGGGCTACGCCATGGGCAGCTACGCCCTCGGCTACTTCACCCCGCCCCTGCCGCCCGGCGAGGGGCCGGAGGCCGTGCCGCCGGAGTACGCCCTGGGCCAATCCCCCGGCGAGGCCTGGGGCGCCGACCTGCTGGCGGCGGTCAGCGAGCGTCAGCGGGCCAAGGCGGAAGCCGGCGGCTGAGCCCCGGCCTCTCGCTCATAGTAGATGTCCAGCGCGTCGCGGTAGGTCTCCACATAGCCGAGGCGCGTCCAGAACCGGTTGGCGTCGCTGCCGACCAGGACTGACAGGCGCGTGGGTGTTCCCGCGGCGTCCGTCTCGGCCAGGATCGCGGCCATGGCCGCCGCCCCGACGCCCCGGCCCTGGAGTTCGGGGCGCAGGTAGAGGGTCTTGATCCAGGCGAAGCCGTCGTCGTCCGGCGCGGTCACGGTCACGCAGCCGGCGAACGCCCCGTCCGCATGGATGAGGCGTGTCCGCGTCGGCGAGAACTCCGCCCGGAACCGCCGCCGGCCGCGCTCCGGGTCGAAACGGTCAAGCCGCTCCAGGCTCTCGCGCAGGGCGAGCATGCGCAGGGCCAGCAGGGGCTCGAAGTCCTCTTCGCGGGCGGGGCTGAAGGCAATGGTCATGGCCCGCTGATAGCGGCCCGCGCCTCGCCTGTCTCGGGCCGCTCGGACCCCGGCCTTCGCACGCGCGGCGAACCTTACGGGTTCGTAATGCATTGCAGCAATTTAATATTGTTAAACGATAATACATTTGATCGAAAAACGATGCGGCCGTATTGATAATCACACAAGGGCGGCGCTGAGACGCCCTTCCGGAGGTGGGATTGGCCCACTTTCATGTTGCGATGCACAATACGAGGGATACTCCAATGTTCGACTCCCAACTGGCCAGCACGATCGACCGCATGGCCCTGAGCCTGATGAACGCCCTGGTGGTGGTCGGCCTGCCGCTGGCGGCCCTGGGCCTGTTCATCCAGACCCGCTAGAAGCGTGATCGCTTTCATGCTGGGGACGATCGGCGCATTCTCCGCGTCGCCCGAGGCCGCCGCTTCGGGCGGCGCGGGCGTTTCGACCCGGCTTCGGCCCGCGTCCTGAGTGCGGGCCAGGGGATCGGGGGGCTTTCGTCTATGCGCGCCTTGGGGCCGGGCTCGGTATCGAGCTTCCTGAAAGTCATCCTCGACGTCTTCTACTATGTGCTGTGGACCGCCGCCGGGGTCATCGCCCTGGCCGCCCTGGCCGTGGTGCTGCTCAGCTTCAAGCCCGACCTGCTGGGCCGCCAGATCGCCATCGACAACTGGGCCATCCAGGGCCCGCACATGGTCACCATCGCCGCCGTGACCCTGGTGGCGCTGGGCCTCTACGTCGGCGGCACGATCGTGATCGTCGGCCGCCTGCGCCGGATCTTCCGCACCCTGATCGTCGGCGACCCCTTCCATCCGGACAATGTGCGCCGCCTGCGCGTGATCGGCGCGACCCTGGCGGTGCTGGAGATCGGCCGCTACGCCGCCTCAGGCCTGTCGCACATGTTCCTGCCGCCCACCGCCCACCTGGGCGGCGGGGTCAACCTGACCACCTGGTTCGCCGTGCTGGTGATCCTGGTCCTGGCCGAGGTGTTCCGCGAAGGCGCGCGCCTGCGCCGCGAGGCGGAGCTGACCATCTAGATGCC
>JAFEEA010000045.1 GCA_018241335.1 Pseudomonadota bacterium | reverse complement strand
TTGCGCAACTGCTCCAGGCAGCGCAGCGTGGTGAAGTTGGCGATGGAATAGGTGTAGGCCCGCGCGCCCTCGAGGGCCATGCCGCAGGCCAGCATGGTCATGTTCTGCTCGGCGACGCCGGCGTTGATGAACTGGTCCGGGAAGCGCTCCGCGAAGTCCGTGAGGACGCCGAAGCCGAGGTCTCCCGTGATCAGGACGATGCGCGGATCGCGCCTGGCCAAGTCGGTGAGCGTGCGGATGAAGGCGTCACGCATGGCCAGCCCCTTGCGCCGCATCCAGTTCGCGAAGGGCCGCGGCCAGTTCCTCGCCCTGGGGCGAGCGGTAGTGCCAGAGCACCGTGTCCTCCATGAAGGAGACGCCCTTGCCCTTGGTGGTGTGGGCGATGACGCAGGTGGGGCGACCGGCTTCGGCGGGCGAGGCGATCGCCTGGGTCAGGGCGCCCGTGTCGTGGCCGTCGGCCTCTCGCACGGTCCAGCCGAAGGCGCGCCACTTTTCGGCGAAAGGCTCCAGCGCCAGGGTCTGGGCGACCGGCGCCAGGGACTGGATCTTGTTGTAGTCGACGACCGCGGTGAGATTGGCCAGGCGATGATGCGCGGCGAACAGGATCGCCTCCCAGTTCGAGCCCTCGTCCATTTCACCGTCGCTGAGCACCACGAAGACGCGCTGGCCGCCGCCCTGGCGGCGCAGCTGAAGGGCCATGCCGGCGCCGACGCCGAGGCCGTGCCCCAACGAGCCGGTGGAGAACTCCACCCCCGGCACGCCCTTGTGGGAGACATGGCCCGAAAGGTTGGAGCCGTTCTGGTAGTGACGGTCGAGGTGGGCGGTGGGGAAGAAGCCGCGCTCGGCCAGGGCGGCGTAGACGCAGGCGCCGGCGTGCCCCTTGGAGAGGATGAAGCGGTCGCGGCCCGGCCAGTCCGGCGCCTCGGGCCGCAGGCGCAGCACCTTGCCGAAAAGGACGGCGATGATGTCGGCCATGGACAGGGCCGAGCCGACGTGGGAGCTGCCGCCCAGGCTGGTCATGCGCACCACGTGCCGGCGCAGGCGCAGCGCCAGGGCCGGCAAGTCCAGGTCGGGCGCCGGGGCGGTCCCGGCCAGCGCCGCCGCGCCATCGGCGCTCATTGGAGCACCGCGAAGGCGATGTAGGGATCAAACTCCAGCCGCTCGAGCTTCAGCCGCCGCTGGGCGTGGCTTTCGAGCATGGCCAGGGTCTCGCCGGGCCACAGCGGGTTGTCGAGCTCGTCGAAGGCGAGGACCGCGCCCGCCGGCATCCGAGGCAAGAAGTGCTCCAGGGCGACCTTGGTCGGGGCGTAGAGGTCGAAGTCCAGGTAAAGCAGGCTGACGACCAGATGCGGATTGGCCTCGATGAACTCGGGAATGGTCCGGGTAGCGTCGCCGCGAACCATGTTCACCTTGGCGACGTGGCCCAGGAAGCGGGTGGAGTCGTAGATCTCGACCAACTGTTCCAGTTCGTCGTGGACGTCGGCGGCCAGATCGCCCACGCGGACATGGCTGGACGCGGCCGAGCGGTCCTCGGCGCCGACCCCCGGAAAGCCCTCGAAGGTGTCGAAGCCGTAGATGCGGCGCGTGAGGTTCACCGGCTCCATGATCGCCGACAGCTTGGCCCAGGTCATCAGGCCGAAGCCGTGGTTGACCCCGCACTCCACGACCGAACCCTTGACCGGCAGCACGCGCTTGAAGAGCTCGTAGAGGGCCAGGAACCGGGTGAGGTTCTGGCGGCGGACGTACTTGGGAAAGTTCTCGAGCTTGGTCTCCCAGGACGAGGGGTTCGCCTCGAAGAGGGCGCGATTGCGGGCCGCCTCCTGCTGCTCGGCGAGGGTGCGCAGGCCGCCCGAGACCTTCACCGGCGCGGTCTTGGTCCTATCCACGGTGGAAGGCCTCCACCTGGTCGCAGACGTAGTGGACGTCGTCGTCACTGAGCATCGGGTGCAGGGGCAGCATCATGTAGCGCGCCGACATGGCCTCGGCGTAGGGCGCGCGAGCGCGCAGGCCGAGATCCTTGAACTGGTGGATCATGCAACCGCCCCACTGGACGATGGTTCCCACGCCCTTGTCGGCCAGGAAGGCGCGCAGGGCGTCGCGGCGATCGGACTGGACCTCGTAGTTCTGGAAGACGTCGAACCGGTCCGGGTCGGCGTCGGGGCCCGGGGGCAGCAGAAGGCCGTCGAGGCCGGAGAGGCGGGCGTCGTAGATCGCCGCGATCGCCCGCCGACGGGCCAGGCTCTCGTCATAGCGCGCCAGCTTCAGCCGCAGGACGGCGGCCTGGACATTGTCGAGCCGGCCGTTGACGCCGAAGCGATGCACCAGGCCGTCGGCGCCGCGGCCGTGATCGCGCAGTTCGCGGGCCATGACGGCCAGGTCGTCGTCGTCGACGATCAACGCCCCGCCGTCGCCGAAGCAGCCGAGCGTCTTGGCCGGATAGAAGCTGAAGGAGCCGGCGACCCCGAAGGTCCCGGCGTGACGGCCGCGGTATCTGGCGCCCAGGGCCTGGCAGGAATCCTCGACGATCTTGAGGCCATGGTCACGGGCTAGCGCCTGGACAGCGTCCATGTCGCAGGTGCGGCCATTGAGCTGCACGGGCATGATCGCGGCGGTGTTGGCGGTCACCAGCGCGCGGGCGCTTTCGACGTCCATCATGCTGTCGGGGCCGCAGTCGCAGAGGACGGGCTCGGCGCCCACGTCGTGCACCGCCGCGGCGGTGGCGATGAAGGTGTGGCTGGGCAGGATCACCTCATAGCCCGGGCCGACGCCGGCCAGGCGCAGGGCGATCTTGAGCGCCACCGTGCCGTCGGCCAGGCCGATGGCGTGGCGCACGCCAAGCCAGGCGGCGAGCTCGGTCTCGAAGTCGGCCAGGTCGCGCTGCATGATGTAGGCGCCGCGCGCCAGGACATCGGCGATGGTCGCCAGGTACTCCTCGCGATGCTCGGCGAAGAGGGCCGGATAGTTGAAGAACGGCACCTCGCGCCGCCGGCGCGTGGCGGGGGCGGCGCCGGCCCGGTCAGGGCGGGTCCGCTCGGGGCGTGTCTGGGCGACGAGGGCTTCGCTCATGCGGCCTCCATGGCGGCGTGGGGTTCCAGGAAGGCGCGGATGGCGGCCACGCAGGCCGTCGCGGCGGCGCCGGCGCCGTAGTCGGGGATGTCGCGCCGCTCGGGCGCTGGACCGGGGTCGGTCCAGAGGCGGTTCCAGCCCGCCTCGATGGTCTCGGCCCACTCGGTCTCGTCGCGCAGGGTGATGCAGGGGGTGCGGTGGAAGTAGGCTTCCTTTTGCAGGCCGCCGGAGTCGGTCATCACCAGCTCGGCGGCGTCCACCAGCCGGTGAAGGTCGAAATAGGACAGGGGCTCGGTGAGCATCAGCCCCCCGGTGTCGACGCCCGCTTCCGCCAGGCGCAGCGCCGTGCGCGGGTGGACCGGGAACACCACGGTTCGCTGGCCGGCCGCCCGGCGCAGATAGGCGACGATGCGGGCGAGCTGGGCCGGGTCATCGGTGTTTTCGGCCCGATGGACCGTGGCGATCGCGAAAGGCCGGCCTTCGAGGCCGAGGCGCTGGAGGATGCTCGAACCGCGGCGCGCCTCGGCGATGGCGTGCAGGGTGGCGTCATACATCACGTCGCCCACCAGCCGGGCGCGATCGGCCAGGCCCTCGGCCGCCAGGTTCGCCATGGCCAGGCGCGTGGGCGCCAGCAGCAGGTCGGCGGCGTGGTCTGTGAGGACGCGGTTGACCTCCTCGGGCATGCGCCGGTTGTGCGAGCGCAGGCCGGCCTCGATGTGGATCAGCCGAATGTGCAGCTTCGCCGCCGCCAGGGCCGCGGCCAGGGTCGAGTTGGTGTCGCCATAGACCAGCACCGCGTCCGGCCGGTCCTCGATCATCGCCGCCTCCAGCGCCTCCAGCATGCGGCCGGTCATCTGGCCGTGGCCGCCGCCGTGGATGTCGAGGCTGATGTCCGGCGGCCGCACGCCGAGCTCGCGGAAGAAGACGCCCGACATGTTGTCGTCGAAGTGCTGGCCGGTGTGGACCAGGCGCTCCTCCAGGCCCGGTTCGGCGCGCAGGGCGCGGCTGAAGGCGGCCGCCTTGATGAACTGCGGGCGCGCGCCCACCACGGTGAGGATCCGCCGCGCCATGATCAGACCCGGATGACGCGCTCGCGGCCGTGGGCCACGGCCTTGGTGACGTTGCGCGAGTCCGCGACCACCGGGATGGCGTCCACCAGGGCCTGATAGTCGACGCCGTCATGGTCGGTGCAGATCAGCGCGGCGTCGAAGGCGGCCAGGGTCTCGGGGTTCAGGGCGACGCCCTCGCGCCCGGCCAGCTCGGGATGCTCGCGGGTCATGGGAATGATGGGGATGTGCGGGTCGTGGAACTCAACCTGGGCGCCGCGCGCCTCGAGGGTGTGAAGGATCGTCAGCGACGGGCTCTCGCGCATGTCGTCGACGTTCTTCTTGTAGGCCAGGCCCATGAGCAGGACCTTGGCGCCAGCCAGGCTCTTGCGGCTGCGGCGGCTGAGCGCCTCGGCCAGGGCGTCGACCACGCGGCGGGGCGCGGCGGCGTTGACCTCGCCGGCGAGCTCGATGAAGCGGGTCGGGGTGTCGAACTCGCGGGCCTTCCAGGTCAGGTAGAAGGGATCGATGGGGATGCAGTGCCCGCCCAGCCCCGGCCCCGGATAGAAGGGCATGAAGCCGAAGGGCTTGCTCTTGGCGCCCTCGATGACCTCCCAGATGTCGATGTCCATCTGGCCGAGGATGTGCTTGAGCTCGTTGACCAGCCCGATGTTGACCAGCCGGAAGATGTTCTCGGTCAGCTTCACCGCCTCGGCCGCGCGGGTCGAGGAGACCGGCACCACCTTGGCCACGATGGCCCCGTAGAGCAGCTCGGCGGCGCGCCGGGAGCGGTCGTCGTCGGCCCCGACCACCCGCGGGATCGACGATGTGCCGAAGTCCTTGTTGCCAGGGTCTTCGCGCTCCGGCGAATAGGCCAGCAGGAAGTCCTCGCCCGCCTTGAGGCCGCCCCGTTCCAGGATCGGGCGCAGCACCTCGTCGGTGGTGCCGGGATAGGTGGTGGATTCCAGCACGACCAGCTGGCCCGGGCGCAGCACCTTGACCAGCATCTGGCCGGTGCCCTCGATGTAGGACAGGTCCGGATTGCGGTGACGGTCGAGCGGGGTCGGCACGCAGATGATCACGACGTCGGCGGCCTTGAGCGCCTCGGGGTCGGCTATGGGGGTGAAGCGGCCGCCGGCGCTGATGGCGACCACCGTCTCGTTGGGCACGGTGCCGACCGGGCTCTGGCCCAGCCTCAGCTTGGAGATCTTGCTGGCGTCGACGTCGAAGCCCAGGACGGGAAAGCCGGCGCGGCAGGCCGCCGCCGCCAGGGGCAGGCCGACATAGCCGAGGCCGACCACGGCCACCCGCGCCTCGCGGCGTTCCAGCCGCGCGAAGATGTCGGCGCCGAAGGAGCGGGGCTCGGCGGGCGTCACGGGCCCATCGGGCGCGCGGGCGCGCAGGTCGGCCGTGTCGGTGGCGGAGTCGATGCGGTCCATGGGGTGCGGGCCTCTCAGGCTGCGGGTTCGAGGGAGGTGGCGGAGGGCCGGGCCGGCTGGGCCGCGTCGCCCAGAACGGCGGCGCAGACCTGGTCGATCTCCGCCTCGGTCAGGTAGGGGTGCATGGGCAGGCTGATCACCTGCTCGCAGAGCCGGTCGCTGATCGGCAGTGGGCCGCGGGCCAGGCTCTCGTAGGCCGGCTGGCGGTGCATCGGACGCGGGTAGTAGACGGCGCTGGGGATTCCGGCCGCCTTGAGGCGCGCCTGCACGGCGTCGCGGCTGCCAAGCTGGCCCGGCGCGATGCGCAGCGTGTACTGTGCCCACGCGAAACGATCGTCACCCTTCGCCGGAAGGCCCGGCGTCGCCACATGACCAGCCAGGCGATCATGGTAGGCCCGGGCCACGGCGTGGCGGCGTTCAATCTCGTCAGCGAAGATCTCGAGCTTGGCCAGCAGGACGGCCGCCTGCAGCGTATCGAGGCGGCTGTTCAGCCCCACGCGGACCACGTCGTACTTGGCCGCGCCCTTGCCGTGCTGGCAGATGGACCGCATCCGCGCCGCCAGCTCGGCGTCGTCGGTGAAGAGCGCGCCGCCGTCGCCGTAGCAACCCAGCGGCTTGGCCGGGAAGAAGCTGGTGGTGGTGATGTCCGCCAGGGATCCGACCCGTCGGCCATCGACTTGAGCCCCGAAGCTTTGGGCGGCGTCGGAAATGAGAGCCAGGCCGTGGCGGTCGCAGAGGGCGCGGGCCGCCGCGGCGTCGGCCGGGCGGCCGAACAGGTCGACGGTGATCAGGGCGGCGGGACGCAAGGCGCCCTCGGCCCGCACCGTGTCGATGGCGCTCGCCACCGAGGCCATGTCGAGGTTGAAGCTCTCTTCCCGCACCTCGACGAAGACGGGCGCGGCGCCCAGCAGCAGGATCGCCTCGGCGGTGGCGGTGTAGGTGAAGCTGGGCACGAAGACCGCGTCGCCGGGGCCAATCCCCTTGGCCATCAGCGCCACCTGCAGGGCGTCGGTGCCGTTGGCGCAGGTGACGGCGTGACCAGCGCCGCAGAAGCTCGCCAGGGCGGCCTCCAGCTCGGCGACCTCGGGGCCCTGGATGAAACCCTGGTGCGCGAGGACGGCGTCGATCCGGCGGCGAAGGTCCGGCTCGATCCGGTCGCGCTGACGCTTCAGGTCGATGAATTCCATGCGTCTTCAGGCTCCCCGGATGGCGCGCAGGTGGTCGAGAAAGCGGTGGTGCTCGATGGCGAAGTTGCCGGTGACGGTGGCGCCGGCGTCCACGTCGCGGGTGACCACCGCGCCCATCGTCAGCTTGGCGCCGGCGCCGATGCGCGCGCCGTTGACCACGACGGCCGAGGGCCCGACGTAGGCGTCGTCGCCGATCTCGACCCGGCCCAGGATGTTGGCCAGGGCGCAGATCTGGACGCGGGCGCCGATGCGACAGTCGTGGGCGATATAGACGTGGCAGTCAGCCAGGGTTTCGCGCCCGACACAGGTCTCACCGCCGAAGAGGGCGCGGGCGACGGCGACGTCGGCCAGCAGCTCGACGCCTTGGCCCAGGCGCACGCCGCCGAGCTGGGCGGCGATCGCCTGGCGGCCCGCAACGCGGGCGGCCTGGAAGCCGGCGACGCCGATCACGGCGCCCACGTGGAGCACGACGCCGGCCTCGAGGGTCGAGCCCGGCAGGACCACCGAGCGGGGGCCGACATAGACGTTGGGGCCGATCTCGACGCCGTAGGGCGCGACACTGGCCGAGCTGTCGACCTCGGCGGTCGGGTGGATGCGGGTCGGCCGGGCCTTCAGCGCCGCGGCGCGGCGAACCGCGAGACGGGCATGGACCTCGGCGTGGGCGGCATCGGGTTCGCTGGCCACGGCCACGCCCAGGCGCCCGTCGATGCGCTCGGCCAGGGCCGGGGTGGTGATGACCGCCGCCAGGTTGGCGCAGGCGTTGGCTTCGTCGAGGTAGCGCTCGGACCGCAGGGGGGCGAGGACCCCCGGCAGGGGCGTCGACAGCTTGCCGGTGACGGCGAAGGCGGCGTCGCGCAGGACCTTCAGCCCGCCGACCCCGTCATAGGCGCCCAGGGTCTCGGCGCCGGCCGCCTCGGCGAGGGAAGCGTCGCTCATGCGGCCTCCCGGGCGGGCGCGGCGGATGGCCGGGCGGCGGCGGCATCCTCGATCCCGCGCAGGACGGCCAGGACCGGGATCGCCTCGTCGGGTCCGGTGGCTGGCGCGCGCCCGCCGCGGACGGCGTCCAGGAAGGCGCTCATCTCGGCCTTCAGCGGCTCGGCGGCGTCGAAGGCCAGTCGCTCGCCATCGGACTTGCGGTAGGCGGGCGCGGCGCCGGATCGGTCGATGGGGTCGCGATAGAGGACCAGCTTGCGCTCGGCCGGCGCGGTGTCCTCGAAGACGAGGGCGCCGGCGTCGCCAAGGACGGTCAGCTTGTGCTCCTTGAAGGGCGACAGCCACGAGACCTGGATGTGGGCGGTGACGGCGTCGCCAAAGGCGAGGTTGGCCCAGTAGGCGTCCGCCAACCCCGCGCCACTGATCGTCGCACTCATGGCCGAAATCCGGTCGGGCTGGCGGCCGCAGAGGCGAAGGACCATCGAGACGTCGTGCGGCGCCAGGCTGAAGAGCGCCGTCTCCTCGGTGCGGATGGCGCCGGGGTTGAGGCGGTGGGAGGAAACGTGCCGGACGGCGCCGATGGCCCCCTCCTCCACCACCTCGACCAGACGCCGGAAGGCGGGGTGATATTGCAGCAGGTGGCCGACCATCAGGGTCAGGCCGGACGCCCGCGCCGCTTCGGCGCAGGCTTCGGCGTCGGCGAGGGTCAGGGCCAGGGGCTTCTCGACGAAGACATGCTTGCCGGCGGCCAGGGCGGCGCGGACCAGGGCGGCGTGGCGGGCGGCCGGAGCGGCGATGGCGACGGCGTCGATGTCCGACCGGGCCAGCACGGCGGCCGTGTCGGCGACGGCGTCGACGCCGAGGTCGCGGGCGATTGGGCCGGCGAGGTCCTGCGCCGGATCGGCCACCACCTTGAGCGCGCCGAGGCCGGCGAGCGCGCGGGCGATGTTGCGGCCCCAGCGGCCGCAGCCGATCAGGGCGACGGCCGGCGCCGGCGAGGCGGCGGGGGTTGGGCTCTGCGGGCTCATGGGCTCCCGGGTCATTGGGCGGCGAAGGCGGCGGCGGGGCGGTCGTCGTCCCAGGTGCGCCGGCCGGGGGCGCCAAGCGGGTCGCGGGCGCGGTCGAGCAGTTCGAAGATCGAGGCGCGCACGTCGTCGGGGTCGCCGCGGCGGGCGATCGCCTCCAGCGACAGGAGCTGCGTCCAGGTAAGCCCCGGGGTGGGCCGGCGCTGGGTCACCTCGATGACGCCCGGGCCGCAGGGACGAGCCATCTCGGATTCGTCGACCAGGCTCTCGGTCAGCTTCTCGCCGGGCTTGAGGCCGGTGAACACGATCGGCACGTCGCGGCCGGGCACGTGGCCGTGCAGCTCGATCATGCGGCGGGCGAGATCGAGGATCTTCACCGGCTTGCCCATGTCCAGGACATAGACGCCGGACCGGTCCTCGCCGGCGCGCCCGTCGGGCGCCTGCTCGCACTTGGCGACGGCGTGGAGCACCAGCTGCACCGCCTCCGGAATGGTCATGAAGAAGCGCTCGACGTCGGGGTGGGTGACGGTCACGGGCCCGCCGCGCTCGATCTGCGACTTGAAGATCGGCACCACGGAGCCGGCGCTGCCCAGGACATTGCCGAAGCGGACCACCGAGAAGCGGGTCCGACTGGCCCGTTCACGGTGGGTCTGCACCACCGTCTCGGCCAGGCGCTTGGTGGCGCCCATGACGCAGCTGGGCTCGACGGCCTTGTCGGTGGAGATGAAAACCATGCGCCGGGCGCCGGCGGCGCGGGCGGCCTCGGCCACGTTCCAGGTGCCGACGATGTTGGTCAGCACGCCCTCGCAGGGGTGGTTCTCCACCAGGGTGACGTGCTTGAGCGCGGCGGCGTGGAAGACGATGTCCGGCTTTTCGGCCACCGCCCAGGCGCGCAGGCGCTCGGCGTTGCGGATGTCGCAGAGGATATCGCGGCGCTCAAGGCGCGGATGGGCGTCGCCAAGCTCGCGGTGGATGTTGAAGAGGGCGAACTCGGACGCGTCCAGCATCGACAGGTGGGCGCAGCCCAGGGCGGCCACCTGGCGGCAGATCTCCGAGCCGATCGAACCGCCAGCCCCGGTGACCAGCACCCGCTGGCCGGAGACCAGCTTGCGGATCTCGGTAGCGTCGAGGCGAACGGTGGGTCGCGCCAGCAACTCCTCGACGCTGATGCTGACAAGGGCCGAACGGGCCTCGCCGTCGGCCTCCCCCAGTTCGGTGATGCGGCTGGGGCGCAGCAGGTGGGCGCGCGCGGCTTTCAGCCGGCCGAGATGCTCGGCGGTGACGCCCGGCGTGCTGGCCGGATCGCAGAGGAACAGGGCCGCGTCCAGCCGGGGTGAGCCGGCCAGCACCCGGTCGAGGATATCCGACAGGCCCGTCAGATCGCCCAGAACGGGCGCGCCGCGCACTTCCCGGCCCGCGTCGCCGGCGGCCAGGGCGACGATGCCGATGGGGCTGAAGCGGCTTTCTCGATCCTTGGCCTGGGCGCGCAGGAAGGCCTCGGCCTCGTCGACGCCGCCGATGATCAGCAGGCCCTGGCGGTCGTGCGGGAGCTCGGCGGCGTGGCCGATGGGCGGCAGCAGGCCGCCCAGGCTGCGCTCGTGAAGGGCGCGGCGGATCAGGCGCGCGCCGGTGACGAAGCCGATGTCCAGCAGCCAGGTCATCACCAGGGTCGAGCGCGGCAGGCGGATGGCGCGCTCGAAGATGAACACCAGCAGCAGCAAGGTCAGGGCGGCCAGGGTGGAATTGCGCAGTATGGCGATGACGTCGGCCAGGCTGGTGAACCGCCAAGCCGACCGATCGGTGCGGAAGGCGACATCCATGCCCACAGCGATCAAAGTATAGAGTCCTGCCACTGGCAGCATGGGCGCCAATAGAGCGAGATGAGTCTCAATCTCGCCGACCGCGGTCAGCGCGTACGCCAGCGCAAAGGCCAGGAGCGCGAAGCACCCTCGGGCAGCATTCTTCGCAAGGCGCATGGACATGCAGGCACACTTCTAGCGAGGCCCCGACTTGGAATGCGCCAACCGGCGCAGCCGCGTCGCTCAGAGGCGGTTTGACTGAGAAACCTGGGGCTCAACTGGAACGTTCCGGCCCCTTTCAAATTATTCGCAGGTCTCCGCGGAGGGCCTGCAAATCACCCCGCAACAGAAGGCCAGCACTGTGCTGAGCGCGACGGTGCGCAGGGGATAGTCGACCGCGGAGTGCGCCATCATGAGGCCGATGCTCGCGCTGGCGGCGGCCGGCAGGAGGGTCGGCGCGGTGCGCCGCCACGTCGCTGTCCAGGTCCGGAGGGCGGCCCGGCCCCACCAGAAGACGAAGATCGCGACCGCCGCGACGCCGAGAACGCCGGCTTCCAGCCACAGCTCCAGATAGTCGTCATGAGCGTGGTTGAGGTAGTTCGGCATCAGCAGGGCCATGGGCTCGGCGGCGCGATAGGCCGGCTCGAAGGCGCCGATCCCCGCGCCGAGCGGGGCGTAGGTGGCGGCGACATGCGCGATCACAGGGGCGGCCTGGAAGCGAATATCCGCGGCGCCCGTCTCGTGGAACCTCTGGGCGACCGCCGCCAGGCTGAACGCGCCCACGACGAACAGGCCGACGACGCTGGCGCCCACCAGCATCAGGGCCGCCGGTCGCTGGCGGTAGGGACCCCGCGCCGCCAGGGCGATGGCGAGGCTGGCGAGAACGGCGGGCGCCAGCAGCAGCATGCCGGCGCGCGACAGGGACACCCCTACCCCCACCATCAGCAGCAGGTAGACTCCAAGGCTGGCGGCGACCCGCAGCATCGCCCCGCGGCGCCCTTCCAGGCCCCAGTCCACGGCCAAGGCAGCGGCCAGCGGCATGCTGACCACCAGCAGGTCGGCCAGATGGTTGCGGTTGGCGAAGAAGCCCACCCCGGAGTCGGCGTTGGTGATCGTGTAGAAGCGCAAGGGCGACAGTGGCCCGCCCGCCAGCTGCAGCGCCGCCAGGATCACGCTGGCCAGGGCGGCGGCGAGGATCACGCCGGCGAGCCGGCGGCGCCCGCGGTTGTCGAGCTCGACGGTCGCCGCGAACATCGCCGCCGGCGGCAGCAGGGCCAAGAGGCACCGCCACGTCGCCTCGGGCGCCAGGCTGAAGGGCCGCCAGACCTCGCCGGCGCCCGCCAGCCGCATATCGACGGCCAGCGGCGCGCGCCCGGGGAGGCTGGCCCACAGCACGGGGGGAAGCGGAACAAGCTGAAGGGCGCAAACGCCCGCAACCAGGCTCAGGAAAGCCAGTCCGCCGCGCGCCTGGACGGGCGGCGCGGCGCGTCTCCACCGAAGGGCCTGGAAAACCAGCAAGGCGACGGCGGCCAGTTCGGTGACGGCCAACGGCAGGGCGTTCGCCTGGCTCGCGCCGCCGAAGACAAGGCAGACGCCAAGCAGCGCCGCGGCGGGGGGCCACGGCGCTGGTTCGATCCCGGTGGCCGGGCGAACCCGCGCCTGCCCCAAAAGCACCTCGCCTATGGCGCTCGCGCCCATGGTCCGCGCGGGCCCGGCCGGACTACGGGCTGACCGGGCCGCCGCCGCCGCCGGAGGTTCCGCCGCTGGTGTGGCTGGAGCCGTGGTCGGTCGCCGCGCCGACGATGACCGCGATGATCCCGGCCGCGGCCACGCCGCCGATGATCAGGCCCGTGGTGCTGACGCCGGCGAAGCCGCCGCCGCCGCCACCGGCGCCCCCGGCGTCCGACTGGTAGTCGGCCTTGAGCACGCGCGGCGAGCCGCCGCCCGCGCAGGGCGACTGGGAATTGATCGTGGCGAGCGACCGGCCGCCGACCTGGACGTTGCAGCCGTCGGCGTAGCTGATCTTGGCCAATCCGCCTCGCGCCGACATCACGCGGTCGCCGCGATGGAGCACGGTGCGGCCGTCGGCGCGGACGAAGCCGTCGCCCTGGTCGACATAGACCGCCCCCTGGAGGCCGGAAAGCGTCGGCAGGGCCGCGCTCTGCGCCAGCGCCTGCCCTCCCATCAGACTTGCGGCGGCGACAGCGACAACCGCGAACTTGCGCGACATGGAACAGCACTCCTTGATCGGCTTACCCAACTCGCTCAACTGGCGACCGGGGAAATTCGTTCGGCCGCTCGACACGATTTTTTTTCGGGCAGGCCAACCGGCGTCCTCGCGCGTCCGCGCCATCAGCCGAGCGGAGGCGCGAGACGGCGGATGTCGACGCCGTCGAACCAAAGCTCGACGTCGTCCGTGCGCTCGCCGGGCACGGCCTGCAAAGTCAGCCACTGGCCATCGCAGTCGCCGGCCGGGACCTGGAAATCGGCGGTGACGACGTTCCAGCCCGGCTCAAGCGGGATATCTGGCGTCGCCCCCAGGGGTCGCGCATCCTCGGCGCAGGTCACCGTCCAGGCCAGATGGGTCGACGTCCGCGGGGCCGAGACATAGGTCCTGACCGTCAGGCGGTAGGCGCCTTGACCCAGCACCAGCAACTGACGCGCCGGGGCGGCCGTGGAGACGCCGTCGTAGGACACCTTCAGGGCGCTGCCGGCGGAGCCGGCGCTGGGGCCTTGCTGGATCTGGGCGGTCGCCCCCGAGCTGTCCCGCAGGTCCCAGCCGAACGGCGGCGCGCCGGCGACGCCGTCGAAATCCCCGTCGCGCACATTGCCGCGCATGCGGCCGGCCGTGGCGGGCAGGAACTGCTGCCAGGCGACGAAGGCGTCTAGGTAGCGTTGCTGATCCACCATACGGCTCAGCAGAGGCGTGACTTCGGCGTCGGTGGGCGGGGCTTTGTCGTCCGCCATGCGGGCCATGACTTCGACCGCGACGCCCGGCGCGGCCTTCTGGCCGAGATAGGTGAGGAAGGCCGGCCGCCAGGCCGGGCGGGTGGCGAGCTGCCGCGCCAGGGCCGGCTGAAAGCGCGGATCGGCGGCCATCTGGGCGAGGGGCGGGAAGACGGCGGAGGAGACCTCCGGGGCATAGCGCAGGATGATGTCGGCGCGGCGCATGACCTCGACGACGTCGCCGCGGCGCAGCGCCTCATCGAGCAGGGAGGCGTTGGTGACCGTGTCCCGCCGCGACCATCGCGCCGCGGCCTGGAACAGAGCCTGCGCCCGGCCCGGATCGCCCCGCGCCTTGGCCACCTCGCCCAGCACGCGCAGGGCCGGCGCGTTGAGTGGCGAGCGCCTGAGCGAGGCCAAGGCCAGACGCTCGGCGGCGTCGAGACCGGCGGGTTCGGCGCGGCCGTCGAGGCGATCCTGGGCGGCGGCGGCGAGCGCGCCGCTGGCGGCGAGGACCCCCGGGCGCGCCGAACCATCGTCGCGCCAGCGCGCCGCGATCGGGCCGGCCAGGACGAGGCCGGCGACGACCAGCCCCCCCACGGCGATGGCGGCGTTGACCACGAGGCCGCCTCGCCCGCCCGAGGCCCTCTCGGCCGCCAGGCGGCGGCCCCGTTCCGATAGGCGCGCCACATAGCTCATCGGGTCGCGACGGCTCCGCTCAGGCCTTGGCCACGCTGCGGCCGCCGTAGTCGTGGCCATAGGCGTAGTCGTAGCCGTAGCCGTAGGTGGCGCGCTTGGCGTTGAACTTGGTCAGGACGATGCCGAGCACGCGCCCGTTGGCCGCCTCCAGGCGCCTGACGGCCGCCCGCGCCGCGCCGCGCCGGGTGCGGCCGGCCTCAATGATCAGCACCGTGCCCTCGGTGGCCGAGGCCAGGATCGGCGCATCGGCCAGGCCCATGATCGGCGGCCCATCGACGATGACGACGTCGAATTCGGCGCGGGCGGCGGCCAGGAACTTGCGCAGCTTGTCGCCGGCCAGAAGCTCGGCCGGGCTCGGCGGAAGCGGGCCGCAGGGCGTGATCGACAGGTTGGGGAAGCCGCTGGGCTGGGCGGCTTCCTTGATCGAGCAGGCGCCGGCCAGGAAGCTGGAGAGACCGACGCCGTTGTCCACTGGGAAGGCGCGGTGGATGGACGGGTTGCGCAGATCGGCGTCGACCAGCAGCACCCTGGCCCCGATGCGCGCGAAGTTCTGGGCCAGGGCCTGGGCGGTGGTCGACTTGCCTTCCGAGGGTTGGCAACTGGTCACGAAGAGGGCGCCCGGCACCCCTTCGTTGGTGGTGAACTGCAGGGATGTTCGAATGGAGTAGTAGGCCTCCGAGAAGGCGGACTTGAGGTCCGCCAGCGCGGTCTTCGGCGCCTCCTCCTTGCCGAGCAGCGGCACCGCGCCGAGCAGGGGCAGGCCGAGCTTCTCCTCGACGTCCTGGGGCGTGCGGATCGACTGGTCGAGGGCTTCCATGACGAAGGCGACGATGGCGCCCAGCACCAGGCCGGAGACGGCGGCGAGCGCCAGGTTGGTCAGGGGCTTGGGCTGCGAGGGGGTGTCGGGCGGGTCGGCGCGGTCGACGATGGAGATGTTGTTGACCCCGATGCCGCCGGTGACGCCGATCTCCTTGTAGCGCTGCAGGAGGCCGTCATAGAGCGTCCGGTTGGTGTCCACCTCGCGCTGAAGGATGTTGTACTGGATCGATCGGTCGTTGAGGTTGAGCATGTCGGCCTTGAGCCCGTTCACCTGGCCGCTGAGCGAGCGTTCCTGGTTCAGGGCGGTCTGGTACTGAGCCTTGAGGGCGGCCTTGATGCTCCCGACCTGGGCGTTGATCTGGCGGTCCAGCTCGGTGATCTGGGCCTTCATCTGGACCATGCTGGGGAAGTCGGGCCGATAGAGATTGAGCTTGTCCTGATAGGTCGCCTGCAGGGCGGCGCGGGACTGGATCAAGGCCTGGATGGTCGGGCTGGCCAGGGCCTGCGGAAGGTCGACGCCCGGCGTGGTCTGGGCCTGGCGCCATTCCTGTTCGGCCTTGATCCGCTGGGCGGTGGCGTCCGACAGCGCCGTATTGAGGGAGACCAGGCTGTTGGCGGTGGGGGACTGGGTGACCTCGTTGCCGCCCGTGGTCGGCCCCGGCAGGTTGATGATGCGCTGCTGGGTGGCGTAGGCGGCCAGCTGCTTCTCGGAGTCCTCGAGCTTCTGCTTCACCTGGCCGAGCCGGTTCTGAAGGAAGTCGCGGGCGTAGGATGACGCCTCGTAGCGGCGCTCCAGGTTCGAGGTGATGTAGTTCTCGGCCGTGGAGTTGGCGACCTGGGCGGCCAGGAGCGGGTTGGGGCTGGAATAGCTGATCTTGACCAGATGCGAGCCTCGGACCGGGTCGATGGCGAGGTTGTGGCGGAAGATCTTGATCGCCCGCTTGTGCGCCGCCGCCTGGTGATTGGCGTCGGAGGCGCTTGGGGCGATGCCCGTGAAGAGCGCGATGAGCCCGCCACGGCTCGCGCCGAGGAAGGCCGGGTTGCTGTCGAGGCCGAGGGTCTTGACCATCCGCTCGGCCAGGGTGCGGCTGCGCAGCAGGCCGTATTCGGTCTGGTAGAACTCTTCGCTGGAGAAGAGGTCGGGGGAGTCCACCTGCTGCACATTGACGACCTTGGGCGCCTCGCGGTCGATCTGGATGGTGGTGGTGGCCGTGTAGATGGGCGGCATCAGCAGGGTGACCAGCGCGCCGATCACCAGGGCGATGACGAACACCACCCCGATCGCCACCCGGTGCTTGACCAGGGCCTGCCAGTACTCGAGCAGGTTGACGCCGGTTTCCTCGGTGGGGCGCAGGATGCGCAGGTGCGGCGCGCCGGCGTCGCCCATGAAGCGCATCGGCGGTCGGCCCGCGGCGGGTGTCAGGCCCGTTGAAGGGTCGAATTCACTGACGCTCATGGGGGTGTCCTGGGCTGTGGGCTTGGGGCTGGCGGAAGGGGCCGATCGGGATCAGCGGATGAGCGGCACGAAGGACAGCAGCGGGGCGACGCCGGTGACCTCGCGCAGGGTGCTCTTGAAGCCGGAGGTGCCGACCATCACCAGGTCGTCGCCGTAGATCTCGGGATCGGCGACCTTGCCGTTCTGGATTTGGCGCATGTCGACCGTGGCCACGTAGCGCTGACCGTTGACCATCCGGAAGACGGTAACGTGCTTGAGGTCTGCGACCCGGTCGGCGCCGCGGGCCAGGGCGACGGCCTGGAGCAGCGTCGTTCGGCCCTTGATCTCGTAGACGCCCGGCTGGATCACGGCGCCGCCGACGGTGACCTTCTGGCTCTCGGCCTCCTTGACCATGACGGTGACCTGGGGCGACTTCAGGTACTTGGCGTCCAGGCGGCTGGCGATCTCGGCGGCCAGTTCCGTGGTCGTCTTGCCGGCCGCGACGAGGTCGCCCAGCAGGGGCAGGGAGATGTTGCCGCTGGCGTCGACCTGGACCTCGGTCTTCAGCTCGTCGACCTGGAAGACGTTGATGTCCAGCTTGTCGAGCGGGCCGATACGGTAGTTCTTGGACACGTCCAGCGACGCGTACGCGGGATCCGGCGGCGGCAGTTCCACCGAGACCGGGGTCTTGGATCCGGCCAGGGCCGGCGGCGCGACGGCGAGGGCCATGGCGAGCCCGAGGGCGGCGGCGATACCGGGGATTCGACGGTGCAAGGCGGCCTCCTTCGGCTGCGGCGCGCTCACGCGTTGGAAAAGATGCGGTTGAAGAATCCCCGCCGTTCGGCGCGGGACGGGGCGCCGACGAGCGGCGGCAGGCTGGCCGGCGGGACGTTGTCCAGGACGCCTTGCGGGCGGGTCACCACCATGTCGTGGGCGGCGGCTTCGCCCAGGCGCGCGGCGACCGCGTCGCGGGCCTCGGACATCACCGGGCAACGGTTGCGAAGGTTGTGGGCGTCGGTGGCCAGGACATGGACCAGGCCCTCGTCCAGCATCCGTTCGGCCCAGTACCTGGGCCGGCGGCCGAAGCGGCCGGTGACCGAGCCGCAGGTGATCTGCATCCACGCCCCGGCGTGAGCCAGGTTGCGCATGATCTCGTAGTGCGTCTCGATCCAGGTCAGGCGCTCGGGGTGGGTGATCAGCGGCTGGTAGCCGGCGCTCATCACCTCGAAGACCGCGTCCTCCAGGCGAGGCGGCGGCACGTGGTGCGGCGGCTCGAACAGGAAGTAGCGTGTGCCGTTGAGGGCGGCGATGCGACCCTCGCGCAGGCCCGCGCCAAGGCCGGGCGCGATGTGAACGTCGGCGCCCTGCACCAGCCTCAGCGGGATGCCAGCCTCGTCGAGCGCCGCCTGCAGCCTGGCGATTCCGTCACGGATGCCGGGACCGGTGTTCTCATAGACCCCCGGCATGATGTGCGGCGTGCAGGCGGTGACACGGATGCCGTCGGCCGCGGCCATCCGCGCCATGGCGAGGGACGTCTCCAGGTCCGGCGCGCCATCGTCGATGCCCGGCAGCATGTGGCAGTGCAGGTCGATCACGCGGGCGCCTCCCTTGCCGCCGCGGCCGACATCCGCGCGCGCGCCAGGAGGGCGGACGAGGCCGGCGGGCCGGAAAGGTCGCCGTCGGCAGCTTGGCGAGGCATTGTCGTCGTCACGTGCGGGCGGCCCATCTCGTTGCGCGACCTGACAAGCTTCCGGACCGCCAAATCGTTCCGGCCACCGTTTGCTTGGCCGTGAATTTCGTGTCGCGACCGTCGCACGGCGCCCTCTGCCGAACATCGTTCCGCCGGTTTTTCAACGCCTTGGGGAACAACAGCAGGAACGAGGCGGTTGGGCCGGCAAGTCACCGGCTCGCCCGGCTCGCGCACCCGCATTCCGCCCGCATACCGGAGGTCCAGATGCCCCAATCCAACTCGCCCTTCGCCGTCGTGACGGGCGTGTCGGGCCGCATCGGATTCGCCCTGGCCGAGCGCTGCGCGGGGCACGGGTTCGACATGATCGTCGCCGACGCGGCGCCCGAGGTGATCGAGGCGGCCGAGCGGCTGCGCGCGCACGGCGTCACGGTCGAAGCCGTGAGGGCCGAACTCGACAGCGCCGACGGCGTCGAGGAGCTGTGCGACATCGCCGACGTGCTGGGCCGGCCGATCGACGCCCTGGTGACGGGCGCCGGATTCGCACCCGGGCCGCGGTTCCTGGACCAGGATGTCGAGGCGGTGGCCGACACCCTGGACCTGGGTGTCGGCGCGCCCCTGCGGCTGGCGCACCGCATCGGCCGCGACATGCGGGGCCGGCGCGAGGGCCGCATCCTGATCGCCGGCTCACCCGCCGCAGAGCCTCCGGCCGAGGCCGCGGCGTCCTGCGGCGCGAACGCCTTCCTGGCCGGGTTCTCCATCGCCCTGCGGGACGAGCTCAAGGACAGCGGGGTGTCGGTGACCTACCTGGCCCCGCGACCGCGCCGGTCGGGCGCCGCCGAGGCCTGCGCGCGGATGATGGCCGCCCAGGACGCCCGGCGCGGCTTCGAGGCCATGATGCGGGGCGAACTCGGCCTCACCGCGGAAGGCGCGGCGACGATCGCCTACGCCGTCGGCTGCGCGCGCGAGGCTCCGCCCGCCTTCGCCGACCCGGAGGCCCGCAGCTTCAAATAGACGGGCGGTTCGAGAGGCTTACCCTGACCGTGGTCGACAGGCCCGGGCGCAGGCGCGCAAGGTCGGGCTGGCCGGGGTCGAAGCGAATGCGCACCGGCACGCGCTGGACGATCTTGGTGAAGTTGCCGGTCCCGGGCTCGAAGGGCAGCAGCGAGAACTGCGATCCTGAACCGGGCGCGAGGCTCTCCACATGGCCCTTGAAGGTGACGCCCGGCAGGGCGTCGACCTGGATGCGCGCCGGCTGCCCGACGGTCATTCGGCCTGTCTGGGTCTCCTTGAAGTTGGCCGTCACATAGACCGCGTTCAGCGGCACGATGGTCAGGATGCGCGTGCCGGCCTGGACATAGTCGCCCGCCTGGACCTGGCGGTCGCCGACCACCCCGTCGATGGGCGCGCGGATCAGGGTGTGGGACTGGTCCTGCAGGGCCAGGTTCAGGGCGGCCTGGGCGCGGGCGACACCGGCCTGCGCTTGGGCGAGATTGGCGGCCAGGCTGGCGGCCTTGGCCCCGGTGACCGCGGCCTGATCGCGGCTGACGTCGAGCTGGGCGCGGCTGCGATCGGCGTCTGACTGCGCGGTGATGGCGGCGGCGCGATAGGTGTCGGCGTCCCGGCGCGCGACGGCGCCGGTGGCGACCAGGGCGTCATAGCGGGCGCGGTCGGCCTCGGCCCGCGCGCTCTGGGCGTCGGCCGAGCGGATGGTGGTCTGGGCCGCCCGCACGCCGGCGGCGGCCAGGCGCTCCTCGGCCGCCAGGGAGGCTATGGCGGCGTGGGCGGCCGCGACGGCGGCCTCGGCGTTCAGCAGGTCGGCGCGGGCGGCCGCGACGCGGGCGTCGAACTCTTCCGGATCGATGCGCACCAGGGGATCGCCCTTGCGGACCGCCTGGTTGTGGCCGACCAGCACCTCGGCCACCAGGCCCCTGACCTTGGGCGCCACCACGGAGCTGTCGGCCTGGACATAGGCCGCGTCGGTAGTCTCCGACGCCTTGGGCGAGATGATCCAGACAGCGCCGCCGGCGGCGACGGCCACGGCCGCCGTCACCGCGACCAGAGTCCGGCGGGAAAAGGGAAGCCTTGGCGCCTTCGCCGACCCCGCCGCGGCAGGCGGGGCGATAGGCGGAGCGGGACGAGGCGGGGCGCTATCGAGAACGGCGTCGGTCATGGCGAAGGCTCTTGGGGGAGGACGGGCGGACGGGCGGTACTTGGGGCCGGGCTTCAGGCGGGCCTATCGAGGCCGGCGCGGCGGCGCACCGCGCGCAGCGACCGCTCCAGGATGGCGTCCGATCGCGCCGCGTCCGGCTCGGCGCGCGCCAGGGCCAGGGCGCCGACCATCTCGGCCAGGATCGAGCCGGCGGTCTCGACGGCGTCCGGATCGCCGAGGGCCGCCAGGGGTTCGGCAAGGCGCGCGGTCAGGCGCGCGACCCCGCCGGCGTACTGGGCGCGGAAGGCGTCGTCCATGCGGGGCGCGTCGGCGGCCAGAAAGGGCAGCGGGCAGCCGGCCGTGCGCGTGTCGCGATGGGCCTTGGACAGGTAGAAGTCCAGGTAGTCGGATAGCGCCTGGCGGGGCGTATCGGCCTTCAGGGACTGGCCCAGACGCGCCTGGCCCTCGGCGAACATCTGGCCGACGGCGGCGTTCACCAGATCCTCCTTGGAGGCGAAGTGGGCGTAGAAACCGCCGTGGGTCAGCCCGGCCTTGGCCATCACCTCGGCCACGCCGACCTTGTAGGGGCCTTGGGCGCGGATGGCCTTGGCGGCCTCCTTGAGCACCCGCTCCCTCGTCTTCTGCTTGTGTTCCGCGTCGTAGCGCATGGCCTTGCGCCTCCTTTGATATGACACATATAATATTACGACCGCCATTCAATCAAGGGGCCGGGGCTTGACCGCCGCAACGATTTCAGCCGGACCGACCGCCGAGGCGCCGGCGCCAACCCCCGCCATCGACCCGGGCGCGCTGCCGACGGCCCGCAAATTCCTGATCTTCGGTGTCATGGCCTTCGGCCAGTTCATGGCCCTGATCGACATCCAGATCGTCGCCGCCTCGCTGAACGACGTCCAGGCCGGCCTTTCGGCTGGCCCCGACGAGATCAGCTGGGTGCAGACCGGCTATCTGATGGCCGAGCTGGTGATGATCCCCTTCTCGGCCTTCCTGGCCCAGGCCCTGTCGACGCGCTGGCTGTTCGCCCTTTCGGCGGGCCTGTTCACGATCTGCAGCGCGCTCTGCGGCCTGGCCTGGGACATCCAGTCGATGATCCTGTTCAGGGTGCTGCAGGGATTTGTCGGCGGGGCCATGGTGCCGACCGTCTTCGCCACCGGCTTCTCCATGTTCTCCGGCGCCCAGCGGGCGATGATCCCGGCCATCCTGGGCATGGTCTCGGTCCTGGCGCCGACCCTGGGTCCCACCGTCGGCGGCTGGCTGACAAGCGCCGCGGGATGGCGGTGGATCTTCTACATCAACATCGTCCCGGGCATCGCCGTGACCCTGGCCTCGCTGGCCCTGATCCGGGTCGACCGGCCCAACCTCGCCATGCTGCGCAAGATCGACTACGCGCACCTGGCGGCGATGGCGGTGTTCCTGGGCGGGCTGGAATACGTGCTGGAAGAAGGGCCGCGCCACGACTGGTTCGGGGACCCGGGAATCTGCGTCGGCGCCTGGCTGTCGGCCGTGGCCTTCGTCCTCTTCCTGGAGCGGTCGTTCCGTTCGGGCGGGCCGATCGTCCGCCTGAGCCCCTTTCGCAAGCCGACCTTCGCCTTCGCCTGCGTGTTCAACCTGGTGATCGGCTTCGGCCTCTATTCGGCGACCTATCTGATCCCGGTCTTCCTGGGCCGGGTGCGCGGCTACGACAGCCTGCAGATCGGCACGACCGTGTTCGTCACGGGCCTGGCCCAGATCGCCAGCACCGTGATCGCCGCGCGCGCCTCGCAGCGGGTGGACCAACGCATCGTCATCACCATCGGCCTGACGCTGTTCGCCGCCAGCCTGTGGTGGACGTCGCACCTGACGCCGGAGTGGGGGTTCGCCGCCTTCCTGGGGCCGCAGCTGCTGCGCGGCTTCGCGATCATGCTGTGCATCGTGCCCAGCGTCAGCATGGCTCTGGGCGGCTTCGAGGCGGCCGAGCTGCGCTATGCCTCCGGGCTCTTCAACCTGATGCGGAACCTGGGTGGGGCGGTGGGCATCGCGGTGGTCAACACCTGGCTGCAGGACAACGCCCGCATCATCGCCGCGCGCCTGGGCGAGGGCCTGGGCCAGGCGGGCAGCCGGGCGCCCGACTTCGTGGCGGGGCTGGCCCATGGCATCGCGCAGCAAGGGGGCGACGGCGCCCAGGCCCTTCGCCTGGCTGAGGGTGAGCTGGCGCGCCTGGTCGGCCGGCTGGCCCTGACCCAGGCCTTCAACGACACCTTCCGGGTGATGAGCTGGATGTTCCTGGCCGCCCTCATCATGGCGCCGTTCTGCCGGCCGCCGCCCCTCAACGCCGCGCCGCCCCCCGACGCCCATTGACGCCGCCCCATGACCCGCAAGGACAGACTTCCCATGCTCCGCCCCCTGACCCTCGCCGCGGCGACCGCCGCCGCCCTGGCCGGCCCCCTGCCCGCCCAGGCGGTCGGCCCGAACTATCAGCGCCCCGAAACGCCCCTGACCGCCGGCTACCGCAACGTTCCCGCCGCCCCGGCGGACAGCGCCGACCTGGCGGTGTGGTGGGACAGCTTCGGCGATCCCGGCCTGTCGCGCGCGGTGCGGCGGGCGCTGGACCAGAACCTGGATATCGCCCAGGCCCGGGCGCGAATCCTGCAGGGCCGCGCGCGGGTGAAGGCGGCGACGGCGCGCCTGGCGCCTTCCGGCCAGGTCTCATCCGCGGCGGGCGAGACGGAACAGTCGCTGCTTAGCCCCATCGGCGCCATAGGCAGCCGCGTCCCCGGCTTCGAGCGGACCTACGATCTCTATGACGTCGGCGCCTCGGCGAGCTGGGAGATCGACCTTTTTGGCGGCCTGCGGCGCGGCCGGGAGGCGGCGCGGGCGGACGCGCAGGCGCTGATCGCCCAGGCGCGGGCGACCCAGGTCAGCATCGCGGCCGAGGCGGCGGACGCCTATCTGCAGGTGCGCGCCTACCAGGCCCGCCTGGCGGTGGCGCGGCGCCAGGTCCGCGCGCAGGAGGACCTGGTCGACCTGTTGACCCAGCGCACGCGGCAGGGCGTCGCCGCCGAACGCGACCTTCACCAGGCCCAGGCGGCGCAGGAAGGGGTCCAGGCCTCCATTCCGCCCCTGCTCGCGGGGCTGGAGGCGCAGGCCAATCGCCTGGACGTGCTGATGGGCGCACAGCCCGGGACCTGGCGGGCGGATCTTCAGGCCGAGGCGCCGATCCCGACCGCTCCTGCCCTCAGCGTCGCCGAGACGCCGGCCGACCTGATGCGCCGCCGGCCGGATGTGATCGCCGCCGAGGCGCGGCTGATTGGCGCCAACGCCCGCATCGGCGAGGCGCTGGCGGAGTACTACCCCAAGGTCTCGATCTCGGGCCTGCTCGGCCTCGAGAGCCTGGACTCCAGCCGGCTGCTCGCCGCCAACGCCGTGCAGCACCAGATCGGGGCCGGCCTTCGCTGGCGGCTGTTCGACTTCGCGCGGGTGGACGCGGAGGTGGCGGCGGCGCGGGGCGCGAAGGCCGAGGCCCTGGCCGCCTGGCGCGCCTCG
>JAFEEA010000458.1 GCA_018241335.1 Pseudomonadota bacterium | reverse complement strand
CCTCCACCATGACGCCGGTGGCGCCATGGTCCCCCTCCCCCGCCTTGCGGGGGAGGAGAGGGGCGTCGCCCTACGCCCGTTCCTTCGTCCGTTCGAACCTCACCTTCGGGAAGCGTTCGGCGACGTAGTTGATGTCCCAGGCGGACTTGGCCAGGTAGACGGGCTGTTCGTCGATGTCCTGGGCCATGGAGGTGCGGTGCTTTGAGGCGAAGTCCTCGATGTCGGCCTTGTCGCCGGAGAGCCAGCGGGCCTCGGCGTAGGGGGCGGGCTCGAAGATCACGTCGAGGGCGTATTCGCCGCCCAGGCGGTCGGCCATCACCTCGAACTGCAGCTGGCCCACGGCGCCGACCACGAAGTCGGCCCCGATCATCGGGCGGAAGAGCTGGGTGACGCCTTCCTCGGCCAGGCCCTCCAGCGCCTTCTTGAGGTGCTTGGCCTTGAGCGGGTCCTTGACGCGCACGCGGCGGAGGATTTCCGGGGCGAAGTTGGGCAGGCCGGCGAAGCGCAGCTGGCCGCTCTCCGACAGGCTGTCGCCGACGCGCAGGACGCCGTGGTTGGGGATGCCGATGACGTCGCCGGCGAAGGCCTCTTCCGCCAGTTCGCGGTCGGAGGCGAAGAACATGATCGGGGCGTTGACGCTCATCTGGCGGCCGGTGTTCTGGACCTTGAGCTTCATGCCGCGCTGGAACCTGCCGGAGGTCAGGCGCACGAAGGCGATGCGGTCGCGGTGGTTGGGGTCCATGTTCGCCTGGATCTTGAACACGAAGCCCGAGACCTCAGGATCGCCGGGGGCGACGTGGGTGGGCTCGCCGCCGCGGGTGGCGGCCACCGGCTTGGGCGGCGGGGCGTAGGCGCCCAGGCCCTCGAGCAGCTGGTCGACGCCGAAGTGGCGCAGGGCCGAGCCGAAGAACACCGGAGTCATGTGGCCCTCCAGGAAGGCCTGGGGGTCGAAGGGCTTGGAAGCCTCGGTGACCAGCATGGCGCCTTCCTCCATCTCGGCCTGCTCCTCGGGGTCGAGG
>JAFEEA010000457.1 GCA_018241335.1 Pseudomonadota bacterium | reverse complement strand
CGCGCGATGTCCAGGTCGACGCCGTCGAGGGCCCGCACGGCGCCGGCCTCGGTGTCATAGACCTTGGTCAGGCCCCGCACCCGGAAGGCGGCGTCTCCAACCGCGTGGCTGTGGGGGCGGCCCGCCATGGCTCCTCTCGCCGAAGCGCCTGGCCCGCGCCGGTCGCAAGCCTCGTTCCGCCAGATGCAATACGCTCGCAACGCCCGCCTTGCGCAAGATCAAGCACCGGGGCCGCGGAACAGGCGATCGGTACAAGCCCGGCGCGCCGGAGCGGCCTAGGTTCCGCTGGAAACACAAGCGTTGCTTCTCCGCGACGGGGATCGCGGGGAAGCGGACGGCGCGTGCGAGACGCCGACCCTGGCCCCCTTGCTCCGGCGAGGGGGCCTTTTTCGCGTCGCGGGGAATTGGCGCCCGCCTTGCCGTGACCCCCTCGAAAGCCCTGGCGATCGTCCCGGATCGGGACACCCGCCGCTGATCGAGATGGACGCCATGTCGACCCACGATTGGATGAAGTCTGAGTTTTCGGCCCAGAAGGTCGCCTCCAAGACCGCCGGGCGGCGGCCGATGTCGCCGCTGGAGTTGGCCCTGATGGCGGCGGGCGTCGTCGCGTGGGGCTGGTGCGCCTACGAAGTCGCCCTGCTGCTGTTCAAGTAGGATCAGGCGGCCAGCACGTCCTTGGGATCGGCCAGGTTCAGGAGCGGCTGGCCGGTCAGGTAGAGCTTCAGGTTTTCCAGGAACAGCGCGTCGTTGCGTGACCATTGCCCGCTGGTGATGCCCGAGGCGTGGGGCGTCAGGCTGACCCTGGGATGACTCCAGAACGGGCTGTCCTCGGGCAAGGGCTCTGTCTCGAACACGTCCAGCACCGCGTGCTCCGGCTTGCCCGCGTCCAGAGCCGCCAGCAGGGCCGGCTCGTCCACCAGCCCGCCGCGCCCGACATTGACGATCACCGAGGCCGGCTTCATGGCGGCCAGGAAGTCGGCGTTGACCAGGTGGCGCGTGTCGGCGGTGAGCGGCGTGCACAGCAC
>JAFEEA010000456.1 GCA_018241335.1 Pseudomonadota bacterium | reverse complement strand
TGCAGATAGGAGGCGTAGACGCCCACCACCCCGCCGGTCAGGTTCAGCCGGGTCGACGAGTTGCGGAACCGCGCGTTGGCGTCGACGTAGCCACCCTGGACCCCGATCACCCAGGCGCTGGCCTTGTCGGACCCGTGCAGCAGGTCGACCCCGGCGATCACGGAGGCCGTGTCGGCCTTGTAGCTGGTGTCATAGCCGTAGGTCTTGCCGGCCACCGTCAGGCTCGAACCGGAGTCGCGGCGGCTCCAATCGCCGACCACCTTCATCCACACCGCCGGGGCCGAGCCCAGGGCGCGGCCGCCCAGGGTGTCGCGCAGGTCGGCCTGGCGGTCGAACCAGGACTGGGTCGTGGTCGTCCAGGCGTCGCCGGCGATGGCGCCGATCTGGGCGAACTGGAAGGCCGCGACCTTGGGCGCCGAGACCAGCACGATCTTGTTCCCGTTGGCCGCCAGGTCATAGAAGAACATGCCTGGCGCGGCGATCGTACCGTTGGCCCCGGTCGGCAGCCCCGGACCGTTGTAGCCGTCCGACAGTTCGCTGATGCGGAAATTGCTGAGCGAGGTCGCGCCGGTCACCAGCACGATGCCGTTGGCGGGATCGGGAATGTAGGCCCCGACGCCGCCGGCGTTTGTGTTGTTGACGCGAATGGCCGTCAGCCCGGACGAGCCGCCGATGGTCACGGCGCTGGCCGTCGATCCCGGGCCGCCCAGGGCGGCGTCGACATAGAGCTGGCTCGCGCCCGTGCCGTTCAGCGTCGCCGTGGTGGTGAAGCTGCGGTTGGTGGCGCCGTCATGCACGTCGATGACGCCGGAGTTGTTGAGAACCGCCAGGTTGCTCAGCGTCAGGGACGCCGCCGCCGTCGCCGCCCCCGCGCCGCCGACCTTGATCGTCCCGGCGTTCGAGAACGTGTTGGCCCCCGCCCCGAAGTCGATCTTGCTGGTCCCGACCGTGTTGATCGTCCCGCTGTTGCTGATCGCGTCCGCGCCGGCGGTCAGGGTCTCCGTCCCGGCGAAGTTCCAGGTCCCGGCGTTGTTGAAGGTCAGC
>JAFEEA010000455.1 GCA_018241335.1 Pseudomonadota bacterium | reverse complement strand
GGCGAGAGGGTGTGGCGGGCGATGTCGCGCGGCGCGGCCCCGATCACCGCCCCCAGGTCCGCCAGGTTCAGCCGCCGCGAGCGCAGGTCCGCCGTCAGCATCGGCCGGCCCGCCCGGTCGCTGATCGCCGCGTCGCCGTTCAGGTCGCTGTCGCCCACCCGGCCGCGGAAATGCTGAAAGGCGTAGTCGCTGTTCACCCGCGCGAATCCGCCGCTCAGCGAATAGGGCGGCGTCACCGGCAGCGCCAGGCCGGTCAGCCGATAGAGGTCCGACAGGTCCTGGCCGGACAGCTTCAGCTGCGACGAAAACCGGGACAGGTCGAAGGGATGCGGGATGGTCCCCACCGCCGACACCCGCGTCGCCCCCGCCGTGACCTGGGCGTTGAACGGATAGGGCCGGTCGGGGTCGACGTTCAGCAACGGCCCGCCGGTCACATGGGCGTCGAAGGGGGCGGCGTTCAGCACACCCTTGCCGTCCAGCACGAAGATCCCGCGCCCGGCCCCCGTCGTCCGCTCGTTGGAGCTGACCGTCCCCACGAAGGTCAGCTTGCGCTGGCGGTCGTCCAGCCGCACCTGGCCGGCGTCGATGATGAAGTGGCGGATGGCCGGCAGCTTCAGGGCGTGCGGCGCCTTGGGATCGCCGAAAGCCCAGTTGGCCCGCCCGTCGGCGGTGCGCCGCAGGCGCACGTCCGGCGCGTCGGCCTCGACCAGGGGCAGGACGATCCGCCCGCGCAGCAGCTCGGGCACGCGCACGCTCACCGTCAGGCGCGGCAGCCGCGCCATGGGCTCGCGCCCCGCCCAGTCCGGGTTGCCGATCACCAACCCGTTCACCGTCGCCTGCGGCGACCAGGACCAGATGTGCGCGTTCAGGTCCCCGGTGATCGCCACCGGCCGGTGCAGCCGCCCGGAGATCTGGTGCGCCAGCGGCCCGCGCAGCCAGTTCCACTGAAAGACGAACAGGAAGAAGCAGACCACGGCCGCGACCAGCAGCCCCAGCCCCGCGAGAGCTTTCGCCCAGAGCGGCGTGCCGCGCCAGCGCCGGGCCAGGGCCGCGGCGCCCCGGCCCGTGC
>JAFEEA010000454.1 GCA_018241335.1 Pseudomonadota bacterium | reverse complement strand
CTTCACCCCGCCCAAGCGCGGCGACATCATCGTCTTCAAGCTGCCCCGCGACGGCAACACCGACTACATCAAGCGCCTGGTCGGCCTGCCCGGCGACCGCATCCAGATGAAGGGCGGCGTCCTTTGGATCAACGGCAAGCCGGTGGGCGAACAGTCCCTGGGAACCCACGTCGCCACCGACATGAACGGCATCCCGACGCCGGTCACCTGGATCCGCGAGACCAATCCCGAGGGCCGCTCCTACACGATCCAGGACCACGGCCGCAGTCCCCAGGACGACACCGGCGTCTATGTCGTGCCCCAGCATTGCTACTTCATGCTGGGCGACAACCGCGACAATTCCTCCGACAGCCGCTTCGACTCCGGCCTGGCCCCCGATGATCCGAAGCTGGGCGGCTGCGGCTGGGACGCGCGCAACGACGCCATCCTGGCCGACAACGGCGTCGGCTTCGTCCCGGAGGAGAACCTGGTGGGCAAGGCCTGGTTCGTCCTGGCCTCGTGGGACACCGGCATCGACGACAGCGACCACTCCAAGGCGACCCTGTTCAAGCCCTGGACCTGGGTCACCGAGGCGCGCTGGAACCGCTTCTTCCACGGCCTCAACTACACCCAGCAATAGGTCGGCCCCATTGGGCGGGCCAGGCCGCCAGGGCTTGCGCCGGTCTGTCGCAGCGGCGACTTTGACCGGCGCCGTTCTTGCTCGTGGCGTGGCGAGCGTCTAGAGGCCGGACGCGCCCCGGAAGTCACGAGAGCCCCTGAAACATGCCGAACGCCGCCACGGCCGACGACCACAAGCCCGGTCTGGTCGAAGAGATCGTCGAGATCGTCAAGACCGTGGTCTACGCCCTGGCCATCGCCCTGGTCATCCGGACCCTTCTGTTCCAGCCCTATACGATCCCATCGGCGTCCGAGGAGCCCAACCTCTATCGGGGCGACTACATCATCGTCACCAAGTGGTCCTACGGCTACAGCCGCCACTCGCTGATATTCTCGCCGCCGATCTTCAAGGGCCGCCTGTTCTTCACCCCGCCCAAGCGCGGCGACATCATCGTCTTCAAGCTGCCCCGCGACGG
>JAFEEA010000453.1 GCA_018241335.1 Pseudomonadota bacterium | reverse complement strand
CTTTTGTTCCATTTTTGTTCTATTCCGGAGTCCGAGAGAGTCAAGCGCCGCCGAGTCGTTTCGCCGCCGGCCAACCAGCCCCACCGTCGGCCCCGGCAAGCGGCGCCACGCCTTGCTGCAACCTGACAGTCAAATCAGGGAGTCGCGGCAAGACCGGAAGCAATAATTGATGAAAATGCCAAGAAAATCCCCGGAACATTTCATATAGACTTCATGAATACATACACATTCCAGCAAGACCCGCGAGACAACGCAAAACGGGTAACATCTTTCGCCAACGACAAGGTTAACTTCGTCAGTTGTTAGGCACGATCGCCGACACCACGCGCCTGAACAGCCGCGTTGGGCGACATGCATCGCAAAATACTCCAGGCGAACTTCTTCTGGCCGTCCATCATCGTCGGCCTGGCGACCGTGTGCCTGCTGCTGATCGTAGACCTGGCCGTCGTGCGGCGTTTCGACGAGACCGCCCGCCAACGCGAACAGGCGGTGGTCGCCAACGGCCTCACACAGCGGGCTCAGGAAGTGGCCAAGATGGCCCTGCCCCAGGTAGTCTGGGACGACGCCGTCAGCCACCTCGACAACCGCTACAATCCCGCCTGGGCCGCCCAGAACATCGGCGCTTACCTGGCCACGGTGGACGGCTTCGAGGCCACCTTCGTCCTGGGTCGCGACGACCACCCCCTGTTCGCCGCCCTCGAGGGCAAGCCAACCGCCCTGCCCGCCTATGCCCCCTTTGCCCCGGCCGCCGACAATCTGGCGCGCCAGGTACGGGCCGAGGAAGCCCGGCGCGGACCCCTGAAGGCGCCGCACGTAAAGGGCGCGATGGTGACCACGCCGATCCAGGCCACCACCTTCGCCAAAGTGGCCGACAAGACCTACATCCTGACCGCCACCCTGGTGCGGCCCGACTTCGGCGCGGCCATGCCCAGCCAGGCCCGGGCGCCGATCGTAGTCACCGGCATGACGGTGGACGGCCCCTTCTTGGAAAGCTTTGCCAGCCGTTTCCTGCTGCGCGACCTACACCTGCACGACGGCGACTCGCGCTTCGAGGCCAACGAGGCCCACGCTCCCCTGCGCGACGGCCAGGGCGCCTATATCGCCA
>JAFEEA010000452.1 GCA_018241335.1 Pseudomonadota bacterium | reverse complement strand
GCCGGCATCCTGGGCTTCGCCCTGCACCACGTGATCGAGGGCTTCTTCGGCAATCCCCGCCTGATCTGCATCACCCTGATTGTCGGCGGCGTGATCCTGGCCGTGGTGGATCGCTGGCATCCGGAGCCGCGCCACACCGACGCCATGCGCTATCCGCTGATGACCTCGCTGGGCATCGGCCTTTTCCAGTGCCTGTCGCTGGTGCCGGGGGTCTCGCGGTCGGGATCGACCATTGTCGGCGCGACCCTTCTGGGCTGCGACCGGCGCTCGTCGGCGGAGTTCAGCTTCTTCCTGGCCATGCCGATCATGGTCGGCGCCTTCGCCCTGGACGCCTGGAAGCATCGCGACGACCTCACCTCGGCCCAGGCGGAGCTGATCGTGATCGGCTTCGTGGTCTCGTTCCTGGTCGGCGCCGTGGTGGTGCGAACCCTGCTGGACTATGTGTCCAAGCGCGGCTTCGGCTTCTTTGCGATCTGGCGGATCGTGGTCGGCGCCGGGGGCCTGGCCCTGCTGAGTTGGGCCGGCAAGTAGCGGCCTACTTCACCACCTCGAAGCGGGCGCGGTCGAACACCTTAAGCACCTGGGCCAGCTCGTGGCCGCGCTTGAGCACCAGGCCTCCGTGGGCGATCACCGCCCAGGCGCCCTGCTTGCGGGCCAGGGCCGGCCGCTTTTCGATGCGGTAGAGCGGCGCCTCGGAGGCTCGCCGGAAGACGCAGAACGAGGCCGCCTCGCGCGAGGCGTCGATGCCATAGTCCTTCCAGTGGCCGCCGGCGACCATGCGCCCGTAGACCGACAGGATCGCGGAAAGCTCCTTGCGATCGAAGAACACCGTCCCGGTGGTCGGGGCGGCGGGCGGGCTGGCTGACGAATAGGGATCGAAGGCCATTCGAGGCGAGCCTAATGCGGATTCAGTCGCTTGGGGAAGCCTCCAAGGCGCCGCGATTGGCCCGAACATGAAGAAAGCTTCACGGTCCGCCCCGGAATCACCTTGATTCCGACGACTCCGCGCCCGGTTGGGCGGCGAAAACAACATCGTCGGTTGGACGGAACGCCCGGTGGTCCCGGATCCTGAACAGCCCCCCCAGCCCCCCTGGATTTCCGGGGTT
>JAFEEA010000451.1 GCA_018241335.1 Pseudomonadota bacterium | reverse complement strand
GATCTGCTATGGGTGGTGGGCAACCACGACGAGGACGGCCCCGCCGCCCTGCCCGGCCAGGTGCTGGCGGACCTGACCCTGGCCGGCCTCGACCTGATCCACGAACCCACTGCCGGCCCGGCGCGGGCGGAGGTCGCCGGGCACCTGCATCCCTGCGCCAGGGTGGCCGGCAGGAGCGCCAGCGTGCGACGGCGCTGCTTCGTCACCGACGGCGAGCGGCTGGTGCTGCCGGCGTTCGGGGCCTATGCGGGCGGCCTCAACATCCTGGACCCCGCCTTCGGCCCGCTGCTGGCCCGCCCGCCCCTGACCGCCGCCCTGGGCCGGGGCCGGGTCCACCCGGTCGGCTGGCGTTCCCTGCGGCCGGACTGAAAGGGCGCCTTGCGGGCGCCACAGGATCGGGGACTATGGCGGCCATGAGCACCCCCCGCCCTTCCATCGCCGTCCTGGCCCTGGCCCTGACCGCCGCCTCTTCCTCCGCGTGGAGCCAGGCGCCCGCCGCGCCGGCCAAGGGCAACGAGGTGGAGGGCCTAGTGGTGCCGGGCGGCCCCAGCCCCAATGTGACGGCCACCTATCCCGCCGCCGACGCCGCGGCCCCGCCGGGGGTGATCGTGCTGAAGGTCACCTTCGACCAGCCGATGGCGCCGGGAAGCTGGGACTACGGCCAGTCGGCCGGCGCGGCCTTCCCCCACTGCCTGGCGCGGCCGAGGCTGCTGAAGGACAAGAAGAGCTTCGCCCTGCTGTGCACGGTGGACCCGAAGCAGGCCTACGCCCTGGAGATCAACGCCGCGCCGCGCTTCGCCAGCGACGCCGGGCGCTCGGCCAAGCCCTATGTGATGCGCTTCACCACCACCGAGGCCGAGACGCGCGACCTGCACACCGCCCTGGACCTGGCGGGGCTGAAGGACGAGGACGCCCCGATCATGGACTGGAACGACACCGGCAAGGGCGTCTCCCAGAGCGCTCCGCCAGCGACGGCGACGCCTTAGGATCATTCGGACGGGCCGCGGCGCGACGGTCCTTGTCCAGGAACCGCGCGCGCGCCCCTCCACAGCCGCTCATCGCGACGCAAGTTGGGACCCAGGCAAAGGGTTCGGTCGCCAGGATCGTGAGGGTTGGACCACAAAGCACACGAAGCACACGAAGGG
>JAFEEA010000450.1 GCA_018241335.1 Pseudomonadota bacterium | reverse complement strand
CGCGAAGTGGTCGACCTGATCCTGCGCGGACCTCAGTCGGTGGACGACGTTGGCGCCAGCGCCACCACCCGCGCCGCCGGCGCGATGTTCTCGTCCGAGATGCTGCGGGTCCTTTCGGAAGCCCGTCACGGCGACAAGGGCGGCTAGGGAACGGCCCTAGGTCGCGGCGCCCTCCGCCGTCAGGGCGTCGATCTCCGCCTCCGAATAGCCGACTTCAAGCAGAACTTCGCGGGTGTGCTGCCCCAGGGCGGGAGCAGGACGGGTCGGGCGATGCGGCTCGCCCGGCAGGCGGGCCGGCGAAGCGGGAGCCAGGAAGCGAGCGCCGGAAACGTCCTCGACTTCGATGAAGCAGCCGGCGGCGTGGGCGACCGGGTCCTGGGCCACCTCGGCCGGCGTCTGCATCGGCGCCCAGATGACGTCGCCGGCGGTCAGGCGAGCGCCGACCTCGTCCAGGGACAATGAACTGAAGCCCTCGTCCAGCGCCTCGACCAGGGCGCCGGCGTTCTTGGTGCGATCCCGGGCGGTGGCGAAGCGGGGGTCTTCCATCAGCTCCGGCCGGCCCGCGGCGGCGGTGATTCCGGCCCAGTCGTTGGCGCCGTGGCGGGTGACGGTGACCACCCAGTGGCCGCCCGACGTCGGCCAGTAGTTGGAGAGAGGATTGAAGAGCTCTCGGCGGGGCCGGCTTGCCGCCAGCTTGCCGTACTTGAGCTGGATCGAGGTGTTCCAGCCGTTGGCGAAGACGCCGGCGCGGATCAGTGAGGTCTCGATCTGCCGCCCGACACCAGTACGCGAACGCTCGACCACGGCCGCGAGGACGGCGGACGACGTGGCCAGGGCGCAGACCTCGTCCCCCATGCCCGCCGGCGCCGGGAAGGGTTCGACGCCCCGCGGAATGGCCGAGGCGGCGGCGCCGGCGCGGGTCCAGAAGGCGGCGATGTCGAACGCCGGCAGGTCCGCGGCCTCGCCCTCGAGGCCATAGCCCGTGACGTTGCAGTAGATCAGCCGCGGGGCCTCGGCGTGCACGGACTCATAGTCAAGGCGCGCGCGCTTCAGCGCCCGGGGGCGCAGGTTGGTGATGAAGACGTCCGCAGCCTTGAGCAGCCGCACCAGCGCCTCGCGTCCGCCGGGCTTGGTGATGTCCAGCACAATCCCGCGCTTGCC
>JAFEEA010000044.1 GCA_018241335.1 Pseudomonadota bacterium | reverse complement strand
GTCGACCCCTCATCCGTCAGCTTCGCTGACACCTTCTCCCGCAAGGGGAGAAGGAAGATCACCCGCACATTGATGCCGGCGCCAATCCCGTCAGGGCGCCTTGCGATAGAGGAAGTCGAAGCTGGGCGACCATGTCTTGCCGCCGTCGTCCGAGGTCTCGCCGCTCTGGCGAACGGCCCCGCCCGGCTGTGGCGTGTAAGTCATGCGGGTGAGCTGGTCCGGATGGCCCGGCTGGGGCCAGACGCCGGTCAGCACCAGGGCGGTCCCGTTCCAGCCGCCCTTGAAGTCGGCCCGAGTCCCGGCCGAGTCCACCCACGTCTGGCGCCACGCCTTGTCCGCGGCCACGTAGCTGCTGAGGCTGCCGCCCTCGCCGCCCTTCAGGGGCGACCAGTTCTCCCGCACGGCGCAGCCGGCATAGAGCTTTTCGATCAAGCTGTCGGCGACGTGTCGGTCGGGTTGCCCGAAGGGCGAGACGGACCACCGTCCGACCCAGAAGTCGAACTGATGGCTCTCCGGGCTATCGCAGCCCGCCGGCTGGGCCAGGCCGACGGCAGGCGACAGGACAACGGCGGCGGCGATGGCGGCGACTGTGGCGATGTGGGACTTCATGGCGGCTCTCCCCCGGCGCCATGAAGACAGAACCGCGAGCCTCGTTCAAGCCTTTGAAAAAATGCAAGATTATCTTACGGGTCCGTCACCTCGACTAACGGAGCGGCGCGATGGGTCAGGTGCAGCCAGGCCACCATGGCCAGGCCCGCCAGCAGCAGGCCCGCGCCCAGCCAGAGCGCTCCGTGGGCATCGCGCTCGCCCACCACGAACGAGGCCAGCCAGGGACCCAGCGCCCCGCCCAGCAGCTGCGCCCCCGCGCTCTGCACCGCCGCCCGCCGGGAGGGGTCGGCGTCGATGCTCATCGGCACCAGGAACGGGGCCAGGAAGATCGACGACAGGCCGAGCATGAAGTTCGCGCCGATGAAGATCGCGGCGGTGGACCTCTGGCCGAACACCCACCAGCCCGCCAGGGTCACCGCCGTCACCACCAGGAAGACGCTGAAATAGCGGATGCGGCCCGACACCAATGTGGCCGCCGCCCCGCCCAGGACCTGGCCCACCAGCGACACCCAGATGGCGGTGTGGGGCACGCCGGGCGACAGGCCCGCCTGGTCGGCCAGGGGCTCCAGATAGACCCCAACCGCCCCGCCGGCCGAGACATAGATCAGCGTCGCCGCCAGGGCGATCCAGCCGCGCGGCGGCGGGATGCCGCCCTCCCCTTCCGGGGTCGGCAGATGGGCGAGGCGGGTCGGCCCGAGGAGCGCGCCGGGCGCCGTCGCGAGGCTGACCAGGGCCAGGCTGACGAAGCCGCCGTTGGGCCCGTAGCGGGGCAGGATCCAGAGGGCGAAGGCCAGCGCCAGCACCAGCTGGGCCAGCACCTGCGCCGTGAAGAAGACGCCGGCCCAGCGCTCGGGCGTCACCGTGCGGGCGATCATGCCCACGGTGATCCACAAGAGGAGACCTTCCACGGCCCCGGCGGCGCCGCGCTGGATCATGATGGCGGCTCCGGACGCGCCCACGCCGGCCAGGTCGATGGCGGCCAGCACCAGGCACAGGACCGTGCCCACCGCCTTCAGGCGCGCGGGCTTCAGGGCCATGGCGGCGAGCGCGATGGTGATCCCCATGGTCAGGAGCTCGATCATCGCCGTCTGGCCGATGCCGGCCGCGGTCAGGCGATGGTCGCGGGCGAGGTCGCCCAGCAGCACGGGCACCACACCCAGCACCAGCAGGCCGTTGACGCCCAGGGCGATGGTGACGCCGGCCTGCACGCCGGTGAGGGCGGGCCCTACCGCCTCGTGGACCAGGTGATCGTCCGGTCCGCCTTGGGCCAAGGTCCTAGAGCTCGGCCAATACGGCGTCGCCCATCTGGCGGGTGGTCAGGGACCCGCCGATGTCGCGGGTGCGCGCCCCCTTGTCGAGGGCGCGGGTGACGGCCGCGCTCAGCCGGTCAGCGGTCTCATGGCGGCCGAAGGACCAGCGCAGGGCCATCTCGTACGACAGGATCGCCGCCAGCGGATTGGCGATGCCCTGGCCGGCGATGTCCGGAGCCGAGCCGTGGATCGGCTCATAGAGGCCGGGCATGCCGGGCGCGCCGATGGCCGCCGAGGGCAGCATGCCCAGGGATCCGGTCAGCTGGGCCGCCTCGTCGGACAGGATGTCGCCGAACAGGTTGTCGGTGACCAGGACGTCGAACTGGCGCGGGTCGCGCACGATGTGCATGGCGGCGGCGTCGGCCAGGATATGGCGCAGCTCGACGTCGGCGTACTCGCGCTTGTGCAGGTCGGTGACCACCTCGCGCCACAGCAGGCCCGATTCCATCACGTTGGACTTCTCGGCCGAATGGACCAGGTTGCGGCGCTTGCGGGCCAGCTCGAAGGCGACCCGGGCGATGCGCTCGATCTCCGAGGTCGTGTAGACCTGGGTGTCGAAGCCGCGGCGCTGGCCGTCCGGCAGGGTCTCGATGCCGCGCGGTTGGCCGAAGTAGACGCCGCCGGTCAGCTCACGGACGATCATGATGTCCAGGCCCTCGACCAGCTCGCGTTTCAGGCTGGAGGCGTCGGCCAGGGCCGGGAAACAGATGGCCGGGCGAAGGTTGGCGAACACCTGCATGCCCGAGCGCAGCTTCAGAAGGCCCGTTTCGGCTCGCAGGGCGCGCGGCACGCCGTCCCACTTGGGCCCGCCGACGGCGCCCATCAGCACCGCGTCGGCGGCCTTGGCCGCAGCCAGGGTCTCGTCGGTCAGGGGCGCGCCGTGGGTGTCCAGGCTGATCCCCCCGAACAGGCGCTCGTCGATGGCGATGTCGTTGGTCAGGCGTTCGGCGACCCGCCGCACCTCGGCGCAGACCTCGGGACCGATCCCGTCGCCGGGCAGGAGCAGAAGATTGGGCATGGGCGATCCTGGCTAGAGCGGACGTTCGGAGGCGATCTCGTAGGCGAAGAGCCGGCGGTCGGAAACCCCGAAGCCGGGCCAGGCGGCGCGCCAGGCGGCCATGTGCTCGGTCTTGAAGTGGGCGTCGAGGGCGCCCTGGTCGCGCCAGATCTCGAACACCCGGATCAGGCCGGGCTCGGCCACGTCCTCGGCGTAGCTGTAGTCGACGCAGCCGTCCTCGGCCCGGGTGGCGGTTAGCATGGCGACCATGTGCGGGCGGAACGCCGCGACGTTTTCGGGCGGGCAGCGGACCGTGCCGGCGATGATCAGGCTCATGCCGGTTCCAGCCACGGCTTCTGCAGCGCCTGGCGCTGTTCGAAGGTGTCGATGGACGGCGCGGCCTGCAGGGTCTCGCCGATCGCGTCGAGGCCCTTCAGCAGCTTTTCCTTGCGGCCCGGATCGATCTCGAAGCGGAAGGCGGCGCCCGAGGGGGCGGTCACCGTCTGGCTTTCCAGGTCGATGGAGAAGACGTGGTTGCCGCCCTTGGCCTCGGCCATCAGGGCCCGCACCTGTTCCTCGGGCAGGGCCACCGGCAACAGGCCGTTCTGGAAGCAGTTGTTGTAGAAGATGTCCGCGAAGCTCGGCGCCACCACGCAGCGCAGGCCGTAGTCCAGCAGGGCCCAGGGCGCATGCTCGCGCGACGAGCCGCAGCCGAAGTTGTCGCCGGCGATCAGCACCCCGGCGCCGGCGTACTTCGCATCGTTGAGCACGAAGTCCGGCTTGGGCGCGCCGGCCTCGTCGAAGCGCAGGTCGTAGAACAGCCCCTTGCCCAGCCCCTCGCGCTCCACCGTCTTGAGGAACTGCTTCGGGATGATCTGGTCGGTGTCCAGGTTGTCGATGTCCAAAGGCGCGGCCTTGGCGTCGAGGCGGGTGAAGGGTTGCATGGCGTTCAAATCTCTTCCGGCGCCGGCGGGCGCGCCGCACCGCTAGACCCGGCGGCGCGTTCCGCGCAACCGGAAATGCGCCGCTGTCAGGTCACGCCCTTCAGGTTTCCGGCGTCCCCGGCGCGGCGCTGAGGATCAGGCTGGGCGCCCCCGCCACGCCCGAGCGCACGGTGAACACCGAGGTGCCGGGCTTGCGGCCCTTGCGCACCTCCGAGACGTCGAAGCCGGCCGCGGCCAGGCGACCGTGCGCCGCCAGCGGGTTGGCCACCCGCCAGGCCAGGCCCGACAGGCGGTCCGGATCGTCCGACACCGGCGCCTTCAGGCTGGCCCCGATCTCCACCACCGCCGCGCCGGCCCGGAAGAACAGCAGGCGCGACCCCCAGTCCGCGTTCGATCGGTCCAGCCGGAAGTCGAGGCCCAGCCGCGCGCCATAGAGGGCCAGGGCCCTGTCCGGGTTCGGCGTATTGATAACCACGTGGTCCAGGGCATGGACGCAGTCCTCGTCGAAGGCCGCCGGGATGCGCGGCGTCCCGGCCCGTTCGGCCAGTGCGATCGGCACCCCGTGCGAGGCTTCGGGCTCCAGGAACGCCAGCCGCCAGGCGTCGGTGGACAGCAGGTCCGCCGGCGGCCGTGTCGGCGCCCCCCGGCGCCCCAGCACCCGGCGCGTCTCGTCCAGGTCGTCGACCGTGAACGCCAGGCCCCACAGGCCTTCACCGCCGGCCGCCAGGCGCGCGCGCACCCGGTCGCCGCTTTCCCCCGGGCCGTCCGGCTGGATCAGGTCCAGGGCCATGTTGGAGAGCTGGAACCAGGCGTGGCGGGCCCCGGCCGCCTCCTCGCGCCAGTCCGGCGCCCGGCCCAGCAGGGCCTCATAGGCGGGGGCGGCGAGGTCGAGGTCCTTCACCGCGATGGCGATGTGGTCGAGGCCGATGATCATGAACGGTCACCCAAGCGATCCAGGCCCCGCTTGAGACAGCCCCGCGCGACCGCCGTCAAGTCTCAGTCTCGAGCCGCCGCCTAGGCCTCCGTCGTCAGGGGCAGCCCGGCCTCGCGCCAGGCCTTCATGCCGCCGTCCAGGGCCGAGGCGTGGCGAAAGCCCATGGTCCGCAGCGTCGCCGCCGCCAGGACCGAAATGCGGCCGAACTCGCAGCAGGTCAGGATGCGGGCGGTGGGGTTGGGCAGCTCCTGGTCGACCCGCAGCTCCAGCTGGCCGCGCGGAAGGTGCTTGGCCCCGGGGATATGGCCGGCCGCGAAGGCGTCCCGCTCGCGCACGTCCAGCACGATGAAGCCGTTGTCGCCCCCCTCCACCCGCCGCGCCAGCTCGGTCATCGACACGAAGGGCACCACCGCCGTCGCCTCGGCCAGCAGCTGGGTCACCGTCTTGCCGCCGTTCATGTTGGTGCGCAGGGCTTCGGTCAGGTGCGTCGGGGCGCTGAGGTTCAGATGCTCCATCATGTCCACGAAGGCGCTCCGTTCGCGCTTCTGGAGCCGCGGATTGGCCTCGATCTCCGCGCCGATGGTCGAGGAGGAACGGCCCTTGTAGTCGTGGGCCGGGAACACCAGCATCTCCGGCGGCAGCTTGAGCACCTTGCCGAACAGGCTGTCGAACAGGGCGTCCGGGTCGCCGGTGGGCAGGTCGCTGCGCCCGGTGCCCCCGATCAGCAGGGTGTCGCCCGTGAACACCCGGTCCTCGCACACCAGGCACATGGAATCGCGGGTGTGGCCGGGGGTGTGCAGGGCCTGGATCTTCAGGGAGCCCACCTGCAGCAGCTCGCCGTCCTCCAGCCGCAGGTCGACATAGGGCGCGGGGCTGAGCTGGTGGGCGACCACCGGGATCTCCAGCCGCTGGGCCAGCTCGCGCGAGGCGGAGAAGTGGTCGGCGTGGGTGTGGGTGTCGATGGCGTAGCGGATGCGCAGGCCGTCGCGCGCCGCCAGCCCCAGGTAGCGGTCGATCTGGGTCAGCTCCGGATCGATCAGCGCCGCCACCCGGCTTGTCTCGCAGCCGACCAGATAGGACTGGCACCCCCCTGTGGCCACCTGTTCGAAGATCATGCCAGCCCCCTCTTTCGCGCCAACCCTTGCGGCTCGACGGGACGCTAGCTCAGCTCCGGCCCGCGCGCCATGCGCCGCCGTCACCAGCCCAGGGCGACGCCCACGCCATGGCCGATCCACAGCGCCGCCAGCATCAGCGCCAATCCCAGGCTGACCCGCCACGCGAAGGGCCGCGAGCCCAGGGCGAAGGCCACCGGGGCCTTGATCAGCATGTTGGTGGTCAGGCCGATCAGGATGCCGAGCGTCGCGGTCGCATCGTCAAGCTTGGCCGATCCGGCCAGGGCGGCCATGGACGCCGCCGCGGCGTGGGCGTCCGCCAGACCGGTCGCCCCGGCGCCGACCAGGGCCCCGATCTCGCCGAAGGCGCCGCTCAGCAGGCGCGACAGCACGGTGCATCCGGCCACGATCAGGACGAACAGCAGGGCGGCCGGGAAGTCGAAGGCCCGGCCGGAAGGGCCACCGTCATGGCCCGCCGCCGTCAGGCGCCCAAGGATGGCCGCATAGACCAGCAGAACCGCCGCCGCGGCGCCCAGCGCCGGCGCCAGGCGCGGCAGCAGGTCCGCGTCCACCGCGAAGACCACCACGAACATGTAGATCACGGCGCTGATCAGCGACGCCACAGCGCCCGCGGCCGCCCGGCCGGCCAGGGCCGGCTCGGCCTTCGAGCGTTGCGCCATGGCCGCCACGGCCGCCGTCGCCGAGACCAGCCCGCCCGCCAGGCCGGCGACCATCAGGCCGAAGCGCACCCCGACCAGGCGCTGGGCGACATAGCCGAACGAGCTCAGCGCCATCACCACCACGATCAGGCGCCACAGGGTGAAGGGGTTGAAGAGGCCGAACGGGTCCAGGGCCCGGTTGGGCAGCATGGGCAGGATCACCACCGCGGCGATGGCGAAGGCGATGCCGTCCAGCAGCTCCTGTTCGCTCAAGGTGTCGCGCACCAGGTGATGGATCTGGGTGCGATAGGCCAGCAGGGCGGCGACCACTACGCCCAGCTCCAGAGACAGGAAGGCGCGGTCATGGGCCAGGGCGCCCAGCACATAGGTGACGATCAGCGCCACCTCGGCGGTGAATCCGGGATCGCTGCGGTCGCCCAGCGCATAGCCGGCCAGGGCCAGGGCGCCGACCAGCACCGCCCCCAGCAGCAGCGGCCCCAGGCCCAGGGCCGCGCAGGCGCCGCCCAGCAGCGCCACCAGGGTGAAGGTGCGCACGCCGGCGGGCTTGCGGCCCGCGCCGTCGCCCTTGCGCCGCTCACGCTCGGCCCCGATCAGCAGCCCGACCGCCAGGGCGACCAGGAACGGCCATTCGGGACGCTGCAGCAGGGTGTTCAACGTCCGAGACTCCGCCGGGCCGGCCAGGCGCGCCGACCCGGCGCCAGGATCGGCGAACGAAGCCCCGCCGCCATGAGGCAGGTCAAGTCCGAAGCGGGCGGCTCCTAGACCGCCCCCACCGCGATCAGGCTCCGGGCGCAGTCGACCACCGTCTCCTCCAGCGGCCGGGGCTTCCAGCCGAGCAGGGTCTGGGCCTTGGCGGAGGTGAAGTCGCGCTTGCGGCCCAGGTTCGGCGTCACCGAGCCCAGCTCCTTGTCGACCAGGCTCACCAGCCGCAGCACGACGTCCGGCACCTTGCGGGTCGGAACCTTGCCGGCCTCGGAGCCCAGGCGGGCGCGCAGGATGGCGGCGATGTCGGCCATCCAGGCCCACTGGCCGGCGGCGATCAGGCGCTGGCCGGCCGCCTCGGGCGCCGTCATGGCGCGGATGTGCAGGTCGGCCACGTCGCGCACGTCGACCACGTTGAACCCCAGGCGCGGCAGGCCCGGCACCCGGCCCGACAGCAGCCGCTCGACCACCTGTACCGATCCTGAGAAATCCTGGCTCAGCACCGGGCCCAGCACCAGGGCGGGATTGACTGTCGCCAGGGTGGTGGCGCCGCCCGCCTTGCCGATCAGGTCCCAGGCGGCGCGCTCGGCCAGGGTCTTGGACTGGGCGTAGGCGCTGACCCCCGCCTCGGCCGGGTTGGTCCAGACCTCTTCGTCCGCCACGCTGTCCGGCCCCGACGACCCGTGGCTGGAGGCGGCGACCGACGAGGTCATCACCACCCGCCTGGCGCCGGCGCGGATGGCCGCGTTCAGCGCCCGCAGCGCGCCCTCCCGGGCGGGAACGATCAGCTCATTGGGATCCTTGGGCTCGGCGATGCCCAGCGGCGAGGCCACGTGCAGGACGTAGTCGCACCCGGCCGCCGCCTCGTCCCAGCCGGCGTCGGCGGTCAGTTCGGCGGCGTGGAAGCTCAGGCGGCCAGGGTCGGCGGCGGCGGCGTTCGCCGTGGCCAGGGCCGCTCTCACACCGGCCTCGCGGCCCAGGCTGCGGACCGTGGTCTTCACCCGATAGCCCTGGTCCAGCAGCCCGACGACGCACCAGCCGCCGATGTACCCCGATCCGCCGGTGACCAGCACCGTCCCTTGCCCACTCATGCCCAACCCTCCGTGATGTTGACGGTGATAAGATAGGGTTTTTTTGAGAAACGAAAGGGGTCTTGCGCACCACCGTTCGGCGCCGGCCTTCGCGGAGCGCGACCGGAAGGTGCGTCACCACGCCTCATGTCGAATTGCGCCGGGTTAAGGTCGGCGCAAGCCGTCCCCTTTAGCTCCCGCCCAGCAAGCGCCGCTGTCGACGCGATCGCCCAAATCGTTATATCCAACTGTATATAACGTGACGGTGATGGGAGGGACCCTGGAATGTCTTTGAAAACCCGCAAGGCTGGCGCGATGCGCGCCGCCACGCTCGCCCTGCTCTTGGCCGGGGTCGCGGCCCCGGCCCTGGCCGCGCCCAAGGCCGACCCCCGCGACGCGCGCATCGAGCAGCTCGAGGCGCAGGTGCGCCAGCTGATGGAGGATCACCAGCGCCTGGCGGCCGAAGACCAGCAGCTGATGGCCCAGGCCCAGCAGCTCGCCGCCGAGGTCGCCGCCCTCAAGACCGGCCAGCAAGCCCAGGCCCAGGCGGTGCAGACCGTGCAGACGGCCCAGGCCGCCCAGGCCGAGGCCGCGGCCAAGAAGCCCGCCCCCGGCTCGGTGGTCACCACCATGGCCGCCGGACGCCCGATCTGGAGCACCGCCGACGGACGCTTCACCGCCAGCGTCCACGCCATCCTGCAGCTCGACGCCGGCCGCTACAGCCAGGCCGCCGCCGGCCCCATCGCCACCGACCTGCGCCGCTCCGGCCCAGCCCTGGGCGCCACCTCCGGCAACGTCGACCTGACCCACGCCCGCGACCTGAAGGATGGCGTGGACTTCCGCCGCGCCCGCCTGGGCGTCGACGGCACGGCGTTCGGCGACTGGGACTACAAGCTGATCCTCGATTTCGGCGGGACGGGCGTCGAGAACACCGGCCAGCTCTACGAGGGCTGGGTGCAGTATTCGGGCCTCAAGCCGGTGCGTATCCGTGTCGGCGCCTTCTCGCCCTCCATCGGCCTGGAGGACCAGGCCTCCACCAACAGCATGCCGTTCCTGGAGCGCTCGGCCGTCGAGGACATGGCCCGGGGCCTCGCCGCCGGCGACACCCGCGTCAACGCCGAGGTGTTCGCCAATGGGCCGCACTGGCTGGTCTCCGGCGCCATCACCGGGCGCACCATCGGGGTGATCAACACCGGCACGGCCGCGGCCACGGCCCAGACCTACGGCGACCAGCTCGGCTTCGTGGGCCGGGTGGCCGCCACCCCCCTGCACGGGTCCGACTGGCTGGTGCACGTCGGTGCGCACGGCAGCTATGTCGACCGCCTCGCCGACACGACCGGCCCCGGAACCAACGGCGTCACGCCGATCACCGCCTACGCCGTCGGCTTCTCCAACACCCAGGAGCTGCGCATCGACGGGACCAAGCTGATCAATACCGGCAACATCACCGCCGACCACGCCAGCACCGTGGGCCTGGAGTTCGCCGCCCAGAAGGCGAACTTCCTGGTCCAGAGCGAATACGAGCGCCTGGCCGTCTCGCGCACCGACGGCGCCGCCAGCCCGCACTTCAGCGGCTGGTACGTCGAGGGCCTGTGGATGCTCACCGGCGAGCAGCGCAAGTACAATGCCCAGACCGCCGCCTTCGACGCTCCGCCGGTGGCCCATCCCTTCAGTTGGAAGGACGGGACCTGGGGCGCCTGGGAGATCGGGCTGCGCTGGTCCGAGGTCAATCTGAACTACCGGGCCGGCGCCACCGGAACGGCCCCCGGCGCCGATTCCATCCGCGGCGGCGACGAGCAGAACCTGGCCCTGGGCCTCAACTGGTGGCCCAACCCCTTGGTGCGCTTCATGTTCGACTACGAGCACGTCAAGATCGACCGCCTGTCGCCCAGCGCCGCCCTCTTCCAGACCCCCACGGGCGCCCAGATCGGCCAGACCTACGACACCATCGCGGTACGCTCGCAGTTCGCGTTCTAAGTGGGCGCTGGGGTCAGCCGGCGAGAGCTGATCCCCTCACCCTCCCATGGCTGCGCCATGGGCCCCTCCCTCTCCCTCTGGGAGAGGTGTTCCCAGCTTCGCCCGGCGAGGCTTCTATCCCTTCTCCCAGAGGGAGAAGGAGGGGCCTGCGCCGTAGGCGTGGGAGGATGAGGGGTTCAGGCCCTAAAGGAAAGTCCGCACATCCACGATGTGGCCGGCGATGGCGGCGGCGGCGGCCATGGCGGGGCTCATCAGGTGGGTGCGTCCGCCGCGGCCCTGGCGGCCCTCGAAGTTGCGGTTCGAGGTCGAAGCGCAGCGTTCCCCTGGCGCCAGGCGGTCGGGGTTCATGCCCAGGCACATCGAGCAGCCCGGCTCGCGCCAGTCGAAGCCGGCGGCGCGGAACACCTCGTCCAGCCCCTCGGCCTCGGCCTGTTCCTTCACCAGGCCCGAGCCCGGCACGACCATGGCGCTGACGTGGCCGGCGACCTTCTGGCCCCGGTCCAGGGCTTTCTGGGCGATGGCGGCGGCGGTGCGCAGGTCCTCGATGCGGCTGTTGGTGCACGAGCCGATGAACACCCGGTCGATGCGCGCCTCGGCGATCGCCTGGCCGGGCGTCAGGCCCATGTAGTCCAGCATGCGCTGCACCTGGGCGGCGCGGTGCTCGGGCAGGCCGGCCGGGTCGGGCACGTTGCCGGTCACCTCGACCACGTCCTCGGGGCTGGTGCCCCAGGTCACCGTGGGGGCAAGGGTGGCGACGTCGATGGTCTCCTCGCGGTCGAAGCGGGCGTCGGGATCGGAGAAGAAGGTCTTCCACGACGCCAGGGCCATCTCCCAGGCCGCCCCCTTGGGCGCGGCGGGCCGGCCCATGACATAGGCGAAGGTGGTTTCGTCCGGCGCCACCAGGCCGGCGCGCGCGCCGCCCTCGATGGTCATGTTGCAGAGCGTCATCCGCTCTTCCATCGAGAGCGCGGTGATCGCTTCGCCGGCGTATTCGATGACGTAGCCGGTGCCGCCCGAGGTGCCGATGCGACCGATCATGGCCAGGGCGTAGTCCTTGGGCCCGACGCCCGGCGCGGGCTGGCCCACGAAGGTCACCCGCATGTTCTTGGACTTCAGCTGGCGCAGGGTCTGGGTGGCCAGCACGTGCTCGACCTCCGAGGTGCCGATGCCCTGGGCCAGGGCGCCGAAGGCCCCGTGGGTGGAGGTGTGGCTGTCGCCGCAGACCACGGTCATGCCGGGCTGGGTGCGGCCCTGCTCGGGTCCGACCACGTGGACGATGCCGTTGCGCGGATCGCCCATGGGGAAGAACTCGATCTTGTGGTCCTTCACGTTGCGCTCGAGGGTCTGCAGCTGCAGCCGCGCCTCCTCGTCGGCCACCGCGCCGACGCCCTTGGCCTGGCCCTCGGTCGGTACGTTGTGGTCGGCCACCGCCAGGGTGCGGTCCGGCCGGCGCACGCCCCGGTGGGCGGCGCGAAGCCCCGCGAACGCCTGGGGCGTCGTCACCTCATGGATCAGGTGCAGGTCGATGTAGAGGATGGTCTCGCCATTGGGGTCGACGTCGACCACGTGGGCGTCCCAGATCTTGTCGTAGAGGGTTTTGCCGGACATGGCGGGCGATGTAAGGCGTGGACCCCGGCGCCGTCCAGTTTCGCGGCGCACAAATCGACGGCTGTGATGGCAGGTTCTCCGCTGGAGCCCCCATCAACCCCTTCGGGGCCACTTCCCCCAAGGGGGGGAAGAGAACGGGACTGGGGCGCCCTTCTCCTCCCCCTCTGGGGGAGGGGGACCGCGAAGCGGTGGAGGGGGCTCCAGCGAAGAACGAGCCTCACGCCGCCACGGCGCGAACTCCAGCAAGCGCCGCCGCCTCTTCCAGGCAGCCCATATCGCTCAGCGTCGCCCGCACCGCCGCGTCCAGGGGCGTGTGCGGCTCCTCGCCCAGGAAGGCGACCAGCTTGGCGTTGGAGAGGCCGATGGGCCGGCGCCAGAGGTAGCGCATCTCCAGGAGCTCGCGGAACATCTCCACGAACGGCGAGAGGGCGTAGATCATCGGATAGGGGAAGGGCTGGATCGGCAGGCGCGGCTGGCCGGTGACGCGGCGCGCCGCCTCGCCGATGGCCTGGGCGCCGCCGATGAAGTGGCCCTTGAAGTGGAAGGCGTCGAAGTCGGCCAGGTCCGCCTCGCGCTCCAGCAGCCGGGCGGTGGTTTCGCCGAGGTCGGGCAGGTAGGCGAAGGCGTGGCCGACCTCGGCCGGGCCGGGGGCGTAGACGCTGGTGACGCGGCCCTTGCGATGGTTGACCAGCCAGGACAGGGCGCTGGCCGGCGAGGCGGGGCCATAGAAGTCCCCGGCCCGGACCACCAGGACGCGGGCGCCCTGGCGCGTCGCCGCCCGCAGCAGGTTCTCCATCTCGACCCGGATCTTGCCCTTGCGGGTGACCGGGGCCTGGGGGGCGCCCTCGGCGATCTCGGCCCCCGCGTCCGGGGCGTAGTTATAGACGTTGCCGGGGAAGACGATCCGCGCGCCCGTCGCCACGGCGGCGGCGATGGTGTTCTTCAGCATGGGCAGCGCCAGGCCCCGCCAGTTCTTGTAGCCGGGCGGGTTGGCGGCGTGGACGATCACCGAGGCCCCTTGGGCTGCGGCCAGGACGTCGGCGGCGTTCATGGCGTCGCCCTTGATCCAGTTGATCGGCATGCGCGGGCCGGCCTTGCGGGCGGCGGCGACGGGATCGCGGGCCAGGGCGCGGATGGTCCAGCCGCGCTTGAGCATGGCGGTGACGGCGTGGCCGCCGAAGTTGCCGGTGGCGCCGATGACGAGGGCGGCTTTGTTCGTGATGGGCATTGGACGGGCTCCAGGTGATGAAGCGATCCTGAGCCCCGGGCCGGCTATCCGGAATTGTCTAAAGTTCTGCCATTGCTATACAAGAATGCATGGCTGACAGCGCGCCGGACTGGGACCTCTACCGCACCTTCCTGGCGGTGATGGAGGCCGGCAGCCTGTCGGGCGCCGCCCGCGCCCTGGCCATCGCCCAGCCCACGGTGGGCCGCCATATCGAGGCGCTGGAGCGGGCCCTGGGCGGCGATCCCCTGTTCACCCGCTCCCCCGGCGGCCTGCTGCCCACCGAAGCGGCCCTGGCGCTCAGGCCGCACGCCCAGGCCATGGCCTCGGCCGCGGAGGCCCTCGTGCGCACCGCCTCCGGCGCCAGCGCGGCCGTGCGCGGCACGGTGCGGGTGACCGCCAGCGAGATCATGGGTGGCGAGGTCCTGCCCGCCATCCTCACCGACTTCCACGAGAACCATCCCGAGGTCGCGGTCGAGCTGGTCCTGTCGAACCGCCCGGAAGACCTCCTGCGCCGCGAGGCGGACATCGCCGTGCGCATGGTGCGGCCGACCCAGGACGCCCTGCTGGCCAAGCGGATCGGCACGGTCTCTGTCGGCCTCTTCGCCCACCGCCGCTATCTGCAAAGGCACGGCGAGCCGCGCACCCTCGACGATCCGGGCCAGGTCGCCGTGGGGTTCGACCGCGATCCCTCCGTGGCGCGGGCGGTGCGGGCGCTGGGCCTGCCGCTGGGACGGGACTTCTTCTCCTTCCGCTCCGACAGCGACCTGGCGCAGCTCGCCGCCCTCAGGGCCGGGTTCGGCATCGGCGGCTGCATGTACGGCATCGCCCGGCGCGACCCGAACCTGGTCCACGTCCTGCCGGCCCTGGGCTTCGACATGGAGCTGTGGGTGGTGATGCACGAGGACCTGAAGTCCAGCCGCCGCATGCGGGCGATGTTCGACCACCTGGTCGAGGGTCTCACCGCCTACGCCGCCACAAGCCAGCCGCCGGCCTGAGGCGCCTCGAATCGGTTAGGGATTCAGTAAGAAAGGTGAACGTTGTGCGCTGCGCCAATCCGCCACAGGCCGCGCAACGCCAAGTCACACAAGGCCTCATCTGGAACGAGCCGGGAACGCAATTCCTAACCGTTATGGTTAACAAGAGGTTAACGGATGCGACGGATTGAGTGCATCCTTAATTCTTAAGCCCGCACACACCCGCTCATCCCGGCGAAGGCCGGGACCCAGGGCGGCCTCTCAGGTGTCCACCGGCCAAGGCCCTGAAAACATCAAGAAGCCGAGGCGGATCTGGTGGTGGCGAGGCTTTCCTGGGTCCCGGCCTTCGCCGGGATGAGCGGGGGTATTGGGGATGAGCGGGGGAGTTGGGGACTAGCCCCCCGCCAGCCGCGCCTCCAGCGCCGCCAGGTCGGGCAGGAACAGCACCTCGCCGCGTCGGTTCGATTCCACGATGAAGGCGCGCAGGGCCTCGCTCTCCAGCGCCTCGGCCGGGATCTCCCCCAGCGCCGCGAAGCCCAGGCGATAGTTGGTGGTCTTCTGCAGCACGGCGCCGGCGAGGCCCGTCTTCAGGTCGAAGAAGTCCCGCGACAGCCGGCCCACCGGCACGGCGATCAGCTGCGCGCCTGCCCCCAGGGCCTCGCCCACCAGGTCCATGGCGTCGCGCTCGGCGGCCACCACGGGACCGTCGTCGGCCGCCAGCAGGACGCGGCGGCCGGAGATGTCGAGAATCTGGAAAGTCGTCACGGGTCTCTCCCCAATCGGCGCCGCCCCAGGGGCGATGCGTCGTGGGGAGAGCGCCCGGTCAGTCGCTATTCTTCGGTGTCGGCGTCCACGCGGTCGCCGGCGCCCATGGCGCGTTCGGCGATACGGGCCGACTTACCGCGACGGTCGCGCAGGTAGTACAGCTTGGCCCGGCGCACGGCGCCGCGACGGCGCACTTCGATGCTCTCGATCATCGGGCTCATCACCGGGAAGACCCGCTCGACGCCTTCGCCGAAGCTGATCTTGCGGACGGTGAAATTCTCCATCAGGCCCGCGCCGGAGCGGCCGATACAGACGCCTTCATAGGCCTGCACGCGCTCGCGATCGCCTTCCTTGATGCGCACGTTCACGCGGACGGTGTCGCCCGGCTGGAACGAGGGGATCTTCTTGCCGGCGAGCAGGCGAGCGGATTCTTCCTTCTCGAGCTCGGCGATGATGTTGGCGGCCATGTCTCAAATTCCTTTGTCGATACTGGGCTTTACTCGCCCTTTGGCTGTTGATTGGCGAGATGCGCCGCCCACAAGTCCGGACGCCGCTCCCGCGTGGCTTGCTCCCGCTGCGCCTTGCGCCATTTGGCCACCTCTGCGTGGTGGCCCGACAGCAGCACCTCGGGGATATCCCGGCCCTCGAACGTCCGCGGTCTCGTGAACTGCGGGTGCTCGAGGAGACCGTCCTCGAAACTCTCTTCACTCAAGCTCTCGGCCTCGCCCAACACACCGGGCACCAGCCGTACGCACGCCTCGATCGCGACCATGGCGGCCGCCTCGCCCCCGGCGAGGACAGCGTCCCCGACGGAGATTTCCTCGAACCCGCGGGCGTCGAGCACCCGCTGGTCCACCCCCTCGAACCGGCCGCAGAGCACCACAAGACCGGGGGCCTTGGACCACTCGCGAACCCGCGCCTGGGTGAGGGGACGACCCCGGGCGCTCATGTACAAAAGCGGCCGCCCCGCCACATCCACGCTGTCCAGCGCGGAGGCGATCACGTCCGCCCGCATTACCTGCCCCGGCCCGCCCCCAGCGGGGGTGTCGTCGAGGAAGCCGCGCTTATCCTTGGAAAAGGCCCGAATGTCCAGCGTTTCCAATCGCCACAGGTCCTTCTCGCGCCAGGCGGTCCCGATCAGGGAAACCCCCAGCGACCCGGGGAAGGCCTCGGGGAACATGGTCAGGACGGTGGCGGTGAAGGGCATGGGTTTCGGGCTGGACGGACGCGCGGGGCTCCGCATACGACACTTTCAGCGACAGGAGGAACACCCATGGCCATCACCGAGACCCGCTTCCGCTACGAGGGCGCCGACGGGGCGGGGCTGGCGGGGTTCGTCTGGCGCGGGTCGGCCAAGCCCAAGGCTGTGCTGCAGCTGGCCCACGGGGCGGGCGAGCACGCCGGCCGCTACCTGGGCCCGATGGCCCCCATCGTCGACGCCGGCTACGTGATCTACACCGCCGACCACCGCGGCCACGGCCTGACCTCCGGCATGACTAGCCTGGGCGACTTCGGCCCCGGCGGCGCACCGGCGGCGGTGGACGACATGGCGGTGCTGACCCGCCGGGCGAGGGCGGAGAACCCCGATCTGCCGCTGATCCTCATGGGCCACTCCATGGGCGCCATGTTCAGCCAGGCCTACATCCTCGACCACTCGGCCCTGATCGACGCCCTGGTGCTTTCGGGCACCACCGGCCCCGGCCCGCGCCCGGCCGGCGGGCCGAACAGCGGCTACGCCAACCCGCGCACCGAGTATGACTGGCTGAGCCGCGACGAGGCCGAGGTCGACAAGTACATCGCCGACCCCTTCTGCGGCATCCGCTTCAAGCCGGAGTCCATGGCCAGTTTCATGGCCCTGCGCGAACGGGACGCGGGCCCGGCCGCCCTGGCCAAGGTGAAGGCCGGCCTGCCGATCTACGTCTTCGTCGGCGACGAGGACCCGATCAACCAGAAGCTCGCCGGCCTCAATCCCCTGATCGACGCCTACCGCGCCGCCGGCCTCAAGGTGGACCTGAAGGTCTATCCCGGCGGCCGCCACGAGATGCTCAACGAGACCAACCGCGCCGAGGTGGTGGACGACCTCAAGGCTTGGCTCGACCGAACCGTCGCCGCCCTGGCGAAAGTCTGACCCCTCACCCCACCCTCTCCCCCCGCGGCGCGGGGGGAGAGGGCTTCCAGATGGCGCGGCTCGCCACTCACAGGCTGGCCCGGCTGGCGTAGAGCGTCGCATAGGCGCCGCCCGCCGCCATCAGCGCCTCGTGCGTCCCCTGCTCGGCGACCCCCTGGTCGGTCAGCACCACGATGCGGTCGGCGTGGCGCACGGTCGACAGGCGGTGGGCGATCACCAGGGTCGTCCGCCCCTTCGCCAGGGTGTGAAGCGCCGCCTGCACCGCCCGCTCGCTGTCGTTGTCGAGGGCGCTGGTGGCCTCGTCGAAGATCAGGATCGGCGGATCCTTGAGGAACACCCGGGCGATGGTCAGCCGCTGCTTCTGGCCCCCCGACAGCATCACCCCGCGCTGGCCGATGTCGGTGTCGTAGCCGTCCGGCAGGCTCATGATGAAGTCGTGCGCATGGGCGTGCTTGGCGGCCCGCACGACGTCGTCGAACGGCGCGTCCGGCCGCCCGTACCGCAGGTTCTCCGCCACCGTGCCGGCGAACAGGTAGACATCCTGCTGCACCAGCCCGATCGCCTGGCGCAGCGAGGCCAGGGTGAGCCCACGCACATCCTGGCCGTCGATCAGCACCTGGCCCTCGTCGGCCTCGTAGAACCGCGGGACCAGCGAACACAGCGTCGTCTTGCCCACCCCGGAATAGCCGATCAGGGCCACGAACTCGCCGGGCGCCACCTCCAGGCTGAAGCGGTTCAGCACCCGCCGCCCGCCCGGCTGATAGGCGAACGAGACGTCCCGGAAGCTGATCGCGCCACGCACCCCCGCCAGCGCCTTCGCCCCCGGCGCATCGCCGATGTCCGGCGTCACCTCCATGATCTCCATGAAGCGGTGAAAGCCGGTCAGCCCCTCCTGCGACAGGCGCGCGATGTTCACCACCCGGCCGATCGGGTCGGTCAGGATGGCCGCGCACAGCAGGTAGGTCACCAGGTCGGCCGCGCTCAGGGCCGCGCGGGTGATGTGCGCCGCGCCCACCACCACCACCGCCACCGTCACCAGCTGCGCGAAGGTCGCCAGGCCCACGGAAAAGAACGCCTCGCTGCGATAGCCGCGCCGCCGGGTGTCCAGGAACCGGTGGTTCTCCTCGGCGAAGCGGCGGGTCTCCAGCGCCTCGTTGGTGAAGGCCTTGACCACGCGGATGCCCAAGAGGGCGTCCTCCACCCGCTCGTTGATCGCCCCGATCCGCACCCGGGCCTGGCGCAGGGCCCGGTGCATGCGGCCGGAGAAGACCAGGGCGTAGGCGGCGGCGAACGGGACCGCCGCCAGGATCAGCAGCGTCAGGGGCGCGTCCAGGCTCAGCATCAGCGCCACCGCGCCGGTGAACTTCAGCACGGCGATGGCCAGGTCTTCCGGGCCATGGTGATAGAGCTCGGAGATGTTGAAGAGGTCGCCGGTGATGCGGCCCATCAACTGGCCCACGCGCTGGCGGTCATAGAAGCTGAAACTGAGCTTCTGGTAGTGCTCGAACAGGTCCTGGCGAAGGGCGGCCTCCATCTTCGCGCCCATCACGTGGCCCTGGTAGTCCACGAAGATGTTGGCGATGGCCTGCGCCGCCAGCAGCGCCAGCATCAGGCCCCCGGCGCCATAGATGTCGGCCATCAGGGACGGCCCGGCATGACCCGAGGCCAGCCGGCGCACGACCCAGTTGGCGCATAGCGGCAGGGCCAGGGCCGTGGCCGAGACCAGGATGGCGCAGGCGAGGTCGGCCGCCAGCAACGGCAGGTGCGGCCGGTAGTACGACAGGAACCGGGCCAGGTGCGCGCCGGTCAGGCGGGGCGCGGGCTCGCGGGGTTCAGCCCGGGCTTTGAGGGAAAGGGATTTGAGAGACGGTTCAGGCGCGCGGTCGGCGGGCGCCTCCGGATAGGGCGTAGACATTCAGCTTCATGTCCTGGGTGGAAACGACGGGCGGCTCGGACATGAAGGTTTTCATTTCGCCCTCCGGGGTTGGGATATCGCCAGTATGCGAAACGCACGCGCCTGGCGCAAAGAAAAAGGAGCGCCCGGTCGCCCGGACGCTCCTTCTCAAGGTCGTTGTGTCGAAGCGACTAGAGGCGCTCGACGATGGTCACGTTGGCCAGGCCGCCGCCTTCGCACATGGTCTGCAGGCCATAGCGCTTGTTCTTGGCCTTCAGGGCGCCCAGCAGGGTGGTCATCAGCTTGGTGCCCGAGGCGCCCAGCGGGTGGCCCAGCGCGATGGCGCCGCCGTTGACGTTCAGCTTTTCCGGATCGGCGCCGATCTCCTGCAGCCACGCCACCGGGACGGAGGCGAAGGCTTCGTTGACCTCATAGAGGTCGATGTCGTCGATCTTCATGCCGGCGCGCTCCAGGGCGCGCTTGGTGCCGGGGATCGGGGCTTCCAGCATGATCACCGGGTCGCCGCCGACCAGGGTCAGGTTGTGGATGCGCGCGATCGGCTCGACGCCCAGGTCCTTCAGGCCCTTGGCCGACACGACCATCACGCCCGAGGCGCCGTCGCAGATCTGGCTGGAGGTAGCGGCGGTGATCTTGCCGCCCTCGCGCAGCAGCTTCACGCCCTTGATGCCTTCCAGGCTGGCGTCATAGCGGATGCCTTCGTCGGCGGTGTGCAGGCTCTCGTTGCCCTCGGCGTCCTTGATCTTGATCGGAACGATCTCGTCCTTGAACGCGCCCGACTGGGTGGCGGCGATGGCGCGCTGGTGGCTCTGGTAGCCGAACGCGTCCAGCTGGTCCTTCGTCAGGCCGTACTTCTCGGCCATCATCTCGGCGCCCATGAACTGGGAGAACTGGATGTTGGGGTAGCGGGCCTGCTGGGCCGGGCTCATCGGGTTGCCGAAGCCGTTCTGGGCCGGCAGGGCCACCGACAGGCCCATGGGCACGCGGCTCATGCTTTCCACGCCGGCGGCGATGATGATGTCCATGGTGCCGCTCATCACGGCCTGGGCGGCGAACTGCAGCGCCTGCTGGCTGGAGCCGCACTGGCGGTCGACGCTGGTGCCCGGCACGCTTTCCGGCAGGCGCGACGACAGGATCGCGCCGCGGGCGACGTTGGTCGCCTGTTCGCCCACCTGCATGACGCAGCCCATGATCACGTCTTCCACCAGGGCCGGGTCGGCGCCGGTGCGGTCCAGCAGGTTGTCCAGAACCTGGCCGGCCAGGTCGGCGGGGTGCCAGCCGGCCAGCTTGCCGCCCTTGCGGCCGCCGGCGGTGCGGGTGGCGGCGACGATATAGGCTTCGCCCATGAAGTAGTCCTCCGAAGTCAGGCGCGTTTCGCGATGATGCGCCCCCTTACCGGGGGCGACGCGGCGTCAGCCAAGCGGGGGAAGAAGGGGGCGCGCGAACCCTTCCCGTGAAACGGCCGCCTGTTCCTCTCCCCCCAACCGTCACCCCCGGGCGTCAGTCCCGGGGGCCCATGAACGCGTGAGAGGCCATGGCGCGCTTCGGAGGGCGCGCCACGACGAAGCGGCCGCCGCCCCCTGTCGAGAACCACGAACCACACGAACGACACGAACGGGCCCGCGCCATGCTGAGCGAGACCTTGCCGCGCTTGTTCGTGTGGTTCGTGTGGTTCGTGGTTGAAGACTCTTGCGACGCTCCGCTGCCGCTACGCGACTTGGCTTCACGCGATCATGGATCCTCGGGACTGACGCCCGAGGATGACGGTGGAAGGGGAGGGAAAGCGGGTCCGGTCCCTACGCCGGCAGCAGGCGTCCCGGCCGGGCGCCGTCGAGGCGGAAGGTGGGGGGCAGGACGCGCGGGTTGGGCTTCTGCAGCTTCAGGGCCTTGGCGGCCCGGGCCAGGGCGAACTTGGCCAGGGCCGGGACCGTACCGCCGGTCCGCAGGCCCGGCCGCGCCCCCAGCCGCCGGCGCAGCACGCCGTTGGCGTAGATCTCGTTGGCGCGCAGCAGGGCGGCGGGGGTCATGAACTCCACCGACAGGGAAACGTTCAGCATTGAACCATTTTCGATCCGGTGCGGCGCGTTCTGGGCCCAGCTCACCATCCGCCCGGGCGTCAGGTCCACCACCTCGGCCGCCGCGTCCCACTCGGGGCGATAGCCGAACTGCTCGGCGCTTTCGCGCAGCACGATGGCTTCCAGCGTCTCGGCGGTGACGAAGGGTTCGGCCACGGGATAGACCCACACCCGCTTCTCGCCCCGGATCTGCCACAGCGACACCATCGCCACGTCCAGGTGGTAGAACACCTGGGCGTCGGCCGAAGAGATCAGCAGGCCGACGTCGCGCTTGAAGGTCTTCAGGCCGCGAACATGATCGGCCTTGTCGGCGAAGATCTCGTCGCTGAGCGCGGCATAGGCCGGGATGTGGCGGTTGGCCTCGCGCAGGTTCAGCCAGATGCGCCCGGCCTTGGCCGCCTCCAGCAGCTGCGCGCCGCTGAGGTCCCCGGCCACGCCGCGCCGCCAGGTGTCCCAGGCCACCGGGTCCTCGCCCATGGTGAAGACGCCCAGCGCCTCGCGCGGGTAGCGGTCCAACGCCTCGGCCAGGCCCTCGTCGGTGAACATCGGCCGTTCGTGCAGGCCATGCCGGAACGACAGGGTCTCGCGCGTGAAGGCGCGAGCCTTGTCCGCCGTCCAGTCGGCTATCAGGCTCATGCCGGCACGCTCACGCCGGCAGGCCCGCCGCGCCGCCGGCGGCCGGGCGGCCATAGAAGTGGATCTTGAACGGCCCCCACCACAGGGTCTTGCCCAGGCCCCGGGCGGCGCGGTCCAGGGCGGCGGCGCGGTCGTCGGCGCCGATCAGCCACTTGAACATCGCCACGGCGCCGAACACCGCCGCCTGGACGACGCCGATGGCCATCCAGCGGGCGATGCCCACCCGGTCGGGCGGCGAGGCCATGGCGCAGGCGCTGGTCGGTCCCTGGCCATAGGCGAAGGCGCGGGGGATGGCGTAGGACAGGGTCAGCCGCTCGGGAACGGGGTCCTCCCACACCCAGGCGTCGGGCGCCCAGGCGAAGCGCGCGCCGGAGGCCTTCATCTGGCCGAAGAGGGCGTCGTCCTCGCCGCCGGTGCGGTTACGCTCCACCGCAAACGGGCTGACCGGGTCGGGCATGGCCGAACGGCGGATCAGGCTGTCGCCGCAGCCGTAGCAGTGCTCGATCAGCCCCGCCTCGGCGGGCCCTTCGCGCGAGAAGAACTTTTCCAGATAGGGCCGGTGCTCGACCACCTCGTCGGGCGCGCGGGCGCGCACCGGGCCGAACACCACGTCGGCGTCGAAGCGCGCCTGGGCGTCCAGCAGGGCGGCGAGCCAGCCTTCCGGCGCCTCCTCATCGTCGTCCAGGAAGGCGATCAGGTCGCCGCAGGCGTGCGCCAGGGCGGCGTTGCGCGCATTGGCGACGCCCGGCTCCGGCTCGTGCACATAGATCACCGGGAACGGCGCCTTGTCGGCCAGCAGGGTCACCAGCCCCTGGGCGGAGGGAACCTGGTCGTTGTCGACGATGACCAGCTCGAGCCTCTTGAAGTCCACGTCTCGCTGCTGAAACAGCGAGCGGACGGCGGTGGTCAGGCCCAGGGGGCGGCGCTGGGTGGGGACGATCAGGCTGATCATGGTCTACTCCGTCACGAGGGTCCGGCGGCGGGTCTGGTCGGTGATGGCCTGGGCGAAGCCCATGGCGCGGCCGGCCAGGCTCAGTTCCACCGTGGCGATGATGTCGAGGCGCCGGCGCAGCTTGCCGGCCAGGCCCGCGCCGTGGGCGCCGGCGGCGGCCCAGGCCTGTTCGCGCCCTCGGGCGGCGCGGCCGGCCGACGAGGCGGCGGCGGCCAGTCCTTCGCCCAGGGTCACCTGGGTCAGGGCGTAGGGGCGCTTGTAGTGGTCGTGGCCGGGGCCGAGGTCGAACTGGGTCAGGCCCAGCTCCGGCATCATGGCGATGGCCCGCCAGAGGAACACCTGGCCGGGGGAATAGGCGCCTAGCTCCGGGTCGGCCGAGGCCAGCCACGGGTGGAAGACGTCGCCCTGGCGCACGCCGAACTGGCCCGCCACCAGGCGGTCGCCGGCGTAGAGGTTGACCATCAGCCCCCGGAAGTCGCCGTCCCGCATCTCGAAGAAGCGGTCGAAGAGGCCGCTCACCCACGCCGGGCTCAGGAAGTCGTGCACCCCGGTGCGGCGCAGCTGCTCGCGCTTCCAGGCCAAGAGCTGGTCGAAGGCGGCGCGGGAATGGTCCGGCCCGACCATGGTCAGTTCGCCGACGTCGCGGCCGAGCTTGCTGTCCAGCCGCCGCCAGTTCTTGAACTTCTTGGCCGAGGCCGAACGGACGGTCTCCAGATAGTCGTCGGCGTCGCCGTCCGTGACGATCACCACATGCGACTCGTGCCGCGCCGCCACGTCGCTGGCGAAGACGCCGAAGGGATCGACCAGGCCCGTGAAGCGATAGGCCGCCAGGCCCGCCGCGCCCAGCAGCCAGGGCCCGCGCAGGCCCGCGTCGGCCGTGGAAACCAGGCCGTGATAGTCGGCCAGGGGCGCGCCGATCGGCCGGGCGAGGCCGCCGGGGCGCTTGTGATAGGCCAGATAGCCCAGCCGCTCGCCGTCGCGCTCGAACAGGGTCACGCGGGCGTCGTCCCGTTCCTGGCCGACCGACTGTGCGAATTCGGGACCGAGCAGGGGGCTGGCGAAGGCCGGATGCGCCGCCGCCACGGCCCGCCAATGTGCCGTGTCGGTCGCCGAAAGTTCTTTCGGGTGAAGCGTTTGCGCTCTCAACATGGCTCCGATCGCGCCCTTCTGTGCGCCGCCGATCCCTAGCGCCGGCGGGGTTTAGGAATCGTTCGCCAGCAATGGTCGCGCCAATTGTGGCGGCTCAACCGGTCCGGCAGGAGTGGGAAGCCGGGTCGCGGCGGCAGGGTAGCTCCCTCGATCCTTCTCCCCTTGCGGGAGAAGGTGGCCTCCGCAGGAGGTCGGATGAGGGGTC
>JAFEEA010000449.1 GCA_018241335.1 Pseudomonadota bacterium | reverse complement strand
CCACCGTCGACGGGCATGGCGATCCCGGTGATGAAGCTGGCCTCGTCGCTGAGCAGGAAGGCGATCGCCGAGGCCTGCTCCTCAGGCGTGCCGAAGCGGTTCATCAGGGTGCGCTGGACGATCCTGCGCCGGGCCGCCTCATAGGCCTCCGCGCCCACACCCTGTTCCATCTGCCTGAAGATCGGTGTCTCGACCGGGCCGGGGCAGACGCAGTTCACGCGGATGTTGTGCCGCGCGAAGTCCATCGCCGCATGTTGGGTCAGGCTGACGACGGCCGCCTTGGTGGCGCCATAGGGGGCGTGCCTAGGGTTGGGGCGCAGGCCGGCCATGGAGGCGATGTTGACGATCGCGCCGCCGCCCCGGGCCTTCAGGGGCGCGAAGGCCGCCTTGACCCCGTACCAGGTGGCCCGCAGGTTGACGGACACCACCTCATCGAAAGCCTCGGGGCTGACCGTGTCGAACCGCTGCATCGGCCCGGCGATGCCGGCGTTGTTCACGAGCATGTCGAGGCCGCCGAAGGTTTCCTGCGCCCGTGTGAAAGCCTCGTCGAGAACCGTCAGGTCCGCCACGCTCCCGGCGACGGTTTCGCATCTGCGGCCCAGTCGGCCGACCTCCGCCTGCAGGTCAGAAAGGCCGTCTCGCGACAGGTCCACCGCGACCACGTCCGCACCCTCGCCTGCCAGCCGCAGGGCCGCGGCCCGGCCGATGCCGCTCGCCGCGCCCGTGATCAGGGCCACACGCTGCGCAAAGCGACCCACCGCCTCATTCGACATAGACCTTTCTCCCCAAAGTCGCCGTTAAGTCTCACTAGCTTGTCTACGGTGTAGTGTACATAGTACACATCGACAAACAGCCCGGCTACGGGCGTGCGGGCCGCTGATCGGAGGAGGACAGGGTGGACCAGCGCGAATCGAGTTCGAAACCCGGCATGTGCCTGAAGGACCTTAGAGCCTACCTGGCCGCGGATGGTCAGCCGCGCGATCGCGTCGAGGCGCTTTTGCGCAGCCATGGCCTCAGCGAAACCGAAGACGACAGGATCCTCGCGCCGATCGACACCTGCTGGCGAATATTCTCCGAACATGCGGCCCTTATCGGCGACGAGATGCACCGCGTCTTTGATACGCGGCTCAAGCCCGGAGGAACGAACCTTATCGTCGCGCGCCTTCTGG
>JAFEEA010000448.1 GCA_018241335.1 Pseudomonadota bacterium | reverse complement strand
CGAGCGCGCATTCCAGCGCGACGGGACGCTGGCGCCCGGAGGTGGCGTGCCAGATCGCCTGCGACACCAGCGCCGGCGCCTCCTGCGGGCTGCGGATACGCTCGGCCCACTTGGTGATGTGGCGCATCAGACCGAGCTGGTCGTGGATCTCGTGCAGGTGGCCGTGGCCGCGGTCGATGTCGGCCTGCGGGATCTGGCCGATCAGCCCGATGATCGGCGCATTCATGCCGTAGGCGGTGAGCAGGGCGGCCCCGGCGTTCAGCACCCCGGGGCCGGGAACGACGGCGAAGGCCTGCGGCTTGCCGGTGGCGAGGGCCGCGCCCAGCGCCATGTAGGCGGCGGTCTGCTCGTGCCGCGGATGGATCACGCGCAGCCGGTCGGCGGCATGGTAGAAGGCGTCGAAGAGAGGATCGTTGTGCAGGCCGGGCAGGGCAAAGACCGTGTCCAGCCCGTGACGCAGGAGGGTTTCGACGGTGGCTTCGGCGGTGCTCAGGCGTGTCATGCTGGCTCTCTATAGGGAGGGCCATAGGCGATCAAGGCGATGACGTGCGGCTGATCCTGTTCATCCTGCTGGGCCTGGGCGGCGCGGCGCTGCTGCTCGCGCTGCTGGCGTGGGCGGCCGAACGCCGCCTCGACCGGCTGGCCGCCCCTTACATGACCGACGACCCCGCGCGCCTGCCGGCCATGGACGTGGCGCTGGTGCTGGGCGCGGCGCCGATCGGACCCGAGGGCGGACCCAACCGCTACTTCGAGTACCGGCTCGATGCGGCTGCCGAGCTGTGGAAGCGCGGCAAGGTGAAGTACCTGCTGGTGAGCGGCGACAACCGGCGTCCCGACTACGACGAGCCCACCGCGATGCGCGACGGGCTGGTGAAGCGCGGCGTGCCGGCGGCCGCGATCTATCGCGACTTCGCGGGCGTGCGGACCCGCGACTCGATGCTGCGCGCGCGGCAGGTCTTCGGCCAGACGCGGCTCATCGTCGTCTCGCAGCGCTTCCATCTCGCCCGTGCGCTGTTCCTCGCGCGCGAGTCGGGACAGGAAGCCTGGGGCTTCGAGGCGCGGGACGTGGCGCGCGCCTACAGCCTGCTCACCGAGCTGCGGCGCTATCCGTCGGCGTTGCGCGCCTACTGGGACGTGTGGGTCGAGACGCCGCCGCGTCACGGCGGACGGCCGATCGTCATCGGCGTC
>JAFEEA010000447.1 GCA_018241335.1 Pseudomonadota bacterium | reverse complement strand
ACGCCCAGGAAGGCGTAGAGGGCGAAGATGCCCGCGAACAGCACCACCATCATGATGACGCTCACGAAGGGAGCGTTCATGACGCCGGCGATAACGCCGATGATCGCCACCACGATGGCGCCGACGATCACCGCGGCGATGTAGACCAGCAGCCCCAGGAAGCCGAAGGTGATCATCAGCACCCCCTGCCGGAACTCGTCGCCGCCGAGCCGCAGATAGGCGAAGCGCCCCTCGCCGGGCCGCAGAATGGCGCGGTTCATGGCCGCGTAGATGACGGAATAGATGACCAGGGAGATGGCGAGGGAGACCATGTAGGCCGGCGCGAGCGCGGCCATGGCGGCGAGAGCCGCCTGTGGATTGGCCCGGTCCGCGCTGGCCCGCATCATCTGCTGCAACGGTCCGCCCATGACGGCGATCATCGCCACGCTGCCGGCGACGTTGATCAGGACCTGGGCCGCGATCCAGACGGCGACGACGCCGGGCTTGCGCAGGATGAAGCGGGGGCCGCTGAACGCGCATTCCCCGATCGGCAGTTCCACCATCGCGCCAGCCCCCCGCCCGGTGAGACGAACACCGTTCACCCGAGTGGTATCCGATCGCGCTGCGTCGTCAAAGCTGCATTCGCGGACGCCATTTCCTTCCACTGAAAAAGGTCTAGCCTCCTGTCGTCTCCATTCGCCAGGGCGAGTCCATGGGCGTTGGCCCCATCACGCCGCCGTCGGGCGGCACGGGCGTCCAGCCGGTCGGGCCGGGGGCGGTCAGCGCGCCGGCTCCCGGCGCGGGCGAACAGCCCTACGCCTCCGCCGCGACAACTTCGCCGGCCGCGAACACCGCCACCGGGATGGCTCCGGCCGAGGCGGCCTTGGCCCTGCTGGGCTCGGACGCCCTGGCCACCCAGGATGGCTTGGCCCCGCTTCTGGCCGACCTTGGCGCGGCCCTGGAGCCGACCGCCGCGCCGGACCTGCTGTCGCCGGCGGCCCGCGACCTGGCGGCGCGAATCCTCGCCGCCCACCCTCCTCTCGGCGACGACGTATCGGCCGAGGGCCTGAAGGCGGCCGTGCAGTCGTCCGGGCTCTTCCTGGAGGCGGCGCTCGCCGCCGCCCTGACGACCCCGGGCGCGGCGTCGCCCGGCCTGGACCAGGACCTGAAGGCCCTGCTGACCCGCTTCGTCGCCGAACTCGACCCGGCGATCCAGGCC
>JAFEEA010000446.1 GCA_018241335.1 Pseudomonadota bacterium | reverse complement strand
CACAAGCCCCAGGCCAGCGCCGTCTTCTAGCCCATGTCCAAACTCCGCGACCTCATCGACCTGGCCAAGGAGCCGTCCAGCGAACGGCGGCGGGAGCTGCTGCGCGAGGTGACGAACCTGTTCTTCGCCGGGGTCGACGACCACCACGAGACCGAGGCCCTGCTGTTCGACGACATCCTGACCCAGCTGGCGGGCGAGATGGAGGAGCAGGTCCGGGCCGAACTGGCCGAGCAGGTGGCGCCCCAGCCGGCGGCGCCCAAGCGGCTGCTGCGCACCCTGGCCGGCGACTCCATCGGCGTGGCCGCGCCGATCCTGCGCACGTCCACGGCCCTGACCGACGACGACCTGATCCATGTGGCCCGCATCCACGGCCAGGACCACCTGAAGGCCATCTCGCAGCGCGCGGCGGTGCCCGAGGCGGTGAGCGACGTGATCGTGGCGCGGGGCGACGACGCCACCCTGGGCGTGCTGCTGCGCAACGACGGGGCGACCCTGTCGCGCCAGGCGCACGAGACGGCGATCGACCGGGCCGTGGCCAACGCCGACCTGCACGAGGCGGTGCTGGACCGTTCGGCCCTGCCCATCGACCTGCTGAACGAGATGTACTTCGTGGTCGAGGCGCGGCTTCGCAACAAGATCCTGGAGCGCAACGCCGCCGTCGACCCGGCCCAGCTGGAGGCGGCCCTGGCCGCCGGCCGCAAGTCGGTGGCCGCCCGCGACGGCGCCCTGCCGGCCGACTACCAGGACGCCGAGCGCGCCGTGCGCCAGATGCTGGCCAAGCGGGCCATCACCCCGCCGGTGCTGGCCGGCATGCTGCGCAACCGAGAGACCACCAAGTTCATGATCGCCCTGGCCGAACAGGCCGGCATCGACTTCCACACCGCCCGGCGCATCCTCGACCGGCGCGAACTGGACGCCCTGGCCATCGTCTGCAAGGCGGCCGACTTCGACCGCTCCCTGTTCCTGACCTTCGCCGTCCTGGTGCTGGACAAGGACGCCAACGCCATGGGCCGGGCGCGCGAATACGGCGAGCTCTATAGCGAACTGCCCAAGGAATCGGCCCAGCGCACCCTGCGCTTCTGGCGCATGCGCCGCTCGACGGGCGACCTGGCGGCCTAGGCGCGCTCCCTCGTCCCGGCTGATCCCGGCGGTCGTTTGGCTGACGTGGAGATGTTCTGGGGTTCCCGCAAAGCGGCTGCCAGT
>JAFEEA010000445.1 GCA_018241335.1 Pseudomonadota bacterium | reverse complement strand
CGCCGGCACGCGGCCAGGTCCATCCAGAGGCCGACGTCGGCGCCGCCCAGGCGGACCGCCTGTTCCAGCAGGTCGCGGGCGCTGGCGATGGAGCCGCCGCCCATGGCCCGCGCGGCGGCGGCGCGCAGGGCGGCGACATCAGCGGTTCCGGCGCTGCTCATGCCTCAGGTCTCCGGGTAGCCGAAGGCGCGGACCCACGGGTCCAGCAGGGGCGCCACGGGGGCCAGCTCGGCGGCGAAGGGCCGCCACTGGCCGACGCCCTCGCTGTAGAGGCCGCGGCGCACCTGGCGGGCGCTGGGGGTGCGGATCGGCCGGCGCTCCGCGGTGGCGGCGAAGTCCAGCATGGAGTCGTTCCAGGCCAGGCCCATGAATTCGCAGATGCGGCGCACCTCGCGCTCGAAATCCTCGACCAGATCCTCATAGCGATAGGCCATCACCGGCGTCGGCAGCAGGCGGGCGTAGGTCTCGCTGAGGCGCATCACGGCGTCGTAGTAGGCCGCCGTGCCGTCCAGGGTCAGGAACTGGTACATGGCCGGGTTCATGCCGAACCGGCGGCGGAAGCAGCTCAGCACCACGTCGCGCGGGTCGCGGCGGGCGAACAGCACCTTGGCGTTGGGGAACAGCTTGGACACCACCGGCAGCCAGACCGAGGTCAGCGGCAGCTTGTCCACGAAGGTCTTGCCGGCGAGGTCGGGGCACCAGTCGGCCACGCCGCGCCAATAGGCCTGGCGGAAGGCGGCGGCTTCGTCCGCCCCGATCCTGGCCAGCCTGGCCAGGCCCTCGTCGGTGGCGAACAGGTCCTTGGTCACAGCCGGCAGGACCTCGCGTTCCTCCAGGGCGACCACGTCGGGGTGACTGGCCAGGACCTGTTCCAGCAGGGTGGTGCCCGAGCGCGGGAAGCCGACGAAGAAGATGTGACGGGCCGGCTCGCCGGGGCCGGGGGCCGGGGCGGGCGGGGCGCTGGCCCAGTCGGCGGGGTCGGCGCCCTGGAAGTGTCCGAGCAGCCAGTTGGCCATGTCGAGCACCGACGGCATCCCCGGGGCGGCGTAGGCGCCGGCGTGCTCGCGCTTCAGGATGGCGTTGGCGGCCTCGTAGGCGGCGAAGGCTTCCGCCGGCCGGCCCTCGGCGCTCAGGGCGTCGCCCAGCATGGAGCGGGCGCGCGCCTCCAGGCCTGGCTTGGGCCGGCGGCCGGCCAGCATGACTTCCAGCCGCGCCT
>JAFEEA010000444.1 GCA_018241335.1 Pseudomonadota bacterium | reverse complement strand
CCGCTTGTTGGCGCCGGCCTAGTGGCTGAGCAGGATGTGAATGTCGTCCTGCACCAGCAGGTCGCGCGTCACCCCGCCGAAGACCCATTCGCCGACCCGGCTGTGGCCATAGGCGCCGGCGACGATCAGGTCCGCGCCGAAGACGCTGGCCTGGCGCAGGATCTCATGTCCGCTGGGGTGCTTGTGAACCGCGACCTTGGCCTCGGCCTTGACGCCATGGCGAGCCAGGGCCTCGGCCACGTCACGGGTGCGGATCCCGGAGTCCTCGGCCTCGCCCTCTTCGCACACTTCCACCACCAGGACCTGTTCGGCCTTCTTGAAGAACGGCAGGGCGTCCGAGAGCGCGCGACGCGCCTCGCGCGTGTCCTTCCAGGCCAGGACCACGCGTCGGCCCTCCAGCGGCTCGCCCCGGCGCGGCGCCACCAGCACCGGTCGCCCGGAGGTGATGGCCAGTTCCGCCGGATCGGCCTGCCGGTAGACGTCGCTCGTCGCGCCACGGGCGTCGGCGATGATCAGGTCGGCGGCCCGCGAGGCTCGGGCGACGGCGCCGGTCGGATACTGGATGCCGGCCTCCCACAGCGCCGGCTTCGCCAGGCCCGCGCTGGCGGCGTCGAACGCCGCCTTTGCGGCCTTGAGGTTGTTCTCGATGTCGCCCCGCATGATCGTGAACCAGTCGCCCTGGAAGCTGTAGTAGCCGCTGTCGGGCACCAGGGGCGGCACCATTTCGGCGCCCACCCCGATCAGGGTGGCGTCGAAGCGCTCGGCCATGGCCCGCGCCAGGGCCAGTTGCGGAGCGCCGGTCTTGGCGGCTGTGACGTGAACCAGGATCGAGGCGTAGGTCATGGCGTGTTCCCGAGAGCTGCGTGCGTCAGCGGCGATTGTGACCGCGACGACCGTGTGTAGGACTGTCGCACGACGCGCGAAATTCGTGTCGCCTACCTAAGGGAGACTACTGAGGGTCAGCCCGCGGCCCGTCGGGGCGCCTTCGCCGCCTCTTCCGGCGCCGGGCCTTCCGCGACGCGGTCCGCCTCGATGACCTTGACGGCGAGGCGGGCGACCGGCCACTGCGCGCGGTTTACCACCTGAGGCGCCGAGGTCCTGTCAGATCCTCTCCAACCGTGTCCCATTGATCTCATGATGCTTTCGCCGGGGCGAAGTACCGCCGAGCGACCTCCCTGACTTGACCCAACATCGCCTCGACGGCGTCCGGGCGCAGGCCCGGCTCCATCCC
>JAFEEA010000443.1 GCA_018241335.1 Pseudomonadota bacterium | reverse complement strand
CCTCTCCCGGAGGGAGAGGGAGGGGCCCGCCGCGAAGCGGTGGGAGGGTGAGGGGCTAAGCCGCTTCTAGCGCGACACGTGGCCCAGGAGCTCGATGAGTTCGGCCGCCTTCTTGCGCTGTTCGGCGGCGTCGCCGCTGACGATGGCGCCTTCGATGCAATGGTCGAGGTGGGTCTTGAGCAGCTCGCCCTCGACCTTGGCCAGGGCGGCCCGGACGGCGCGGATCTGGGTCAGGACATCGATGCAGTAGCGGTCTTCCTCGACCATCCGGGTGATCCCGCGCACCTGTCCCTCGATGCGGTTCAGGCGGTTGACGAGCTGGGGCTTGTTGTCGCGATGCATGGCCGGAAGATATACCCCGGCCGGGTAATTGCAATATGCCCCCAGGGGGTATACCTGTCGGGGCATGAGCCACGATCACCACGACCACAGCCACGATGGCGCCCACCCCGCGCACGAGGCCGGCGAGTCGGTTCTCGATCCGGTCTGCGGCATGACGGTCAAGCTGAACGCCGGCAAACCCAGCTTCGAGCACCACGGCACGACGTTTCACTTCTGCTCGAACGGCTGCCGGACCAAGTTCGAGGCCGATCCGGACAAGTACCTGAACCCCCGCGCGCCGGAACCGCCGGCGCCGCCGGGGACCATCTACACCTGCCCCATGCACCCGCAGATCCGCCAGGAAGGCCCCGGCGCCTGCCCCATCTGCGGCATGGCCCTGGAGCCGGAGACGGTGAGCGCCGACCAGGGCGCCAATCCGGAGATCGCCGACTTCACCCGCCGCTTCTGGGTCGGGCTGGCGCTCAGCCTGCCGCTGCTGGTGGTGGAGATGGGCGGGCACGTGTTCGGCCTGCGCCTGCCGATCCCGCCGCCGGTGAACGCCTGGGGGCAGTTCGCCCTGGCGACGCCGGTGGTCTGGTGGGCCGGCCTGCCGTTCTTCGAGCGTGGCGCGGCCTCGGTGCGCACCGGCAACCTCAACATGTTCACCCTGATCGCCCTGGGCGTCGGCACGGCGTGGCTGTTCAGCACGGTGTCGGTGCTGGCGCCGGGCCTGATCCCGGCCGCCTTCCGTGGGATGGGCGGCGCCCCGCCGCTCTATTTCGAGGCCGCCGCGGTGATCGTGGTGCTGGTGCTGATGGGCCAACTCCTGGAGCTGAGGGCCCGCGACCGCACCTCCGGCGCCATCCGCGCCCTGCTGCACCTGGCCCCGCGCTCGGCCCTGCGCGTGCGCGCCGACGGAACCGACGAGGA
>JAFEEA010000442.1 GCA_018241335.1 Pseudomonadota bacterium | reverse complement strand
CCGGCTCCAGATTGTCCGCCATGCGGGCGCACAACTCGTAGAGGGCCAGCCACTGGTATTTCTTGCCGATACGCTCGGCATGATGAGACATCCGGTCATTGTGGATGGTGTCGTCGAAGTCGCCGTGGAGCGCTTGGGTCCAGCCAAGCTGATGCGCCCGCAAGCACACCCAGCGCCGCGCCCAAGCGAGATTGAACTCGGCGTAGTCGCGAGGCTGCGGCTGCTGATACATGCCGCTTCGACGCCAGTTCGCGGCCTCTTCGCGCCACCGCTCGAACAAGTCCGAGCCGACCGCGGTCTCAAACGCCGCCTTCGCCGCCTTCGCCTTCGCGCCTTCACGCCAAGGCGACTCTTCAAAGTCTTCCTTGAGCGCCACGGTCAGCTCGGCGTAGATCGCCTGCATCTCTGACGTGGCCATGGCGTCGAAATCCCGCTGCCAGGCGTCGTGGAGCGCCTGTCGCGTGGGCAGGGGCGTCGTGCCGCGCACCGCCGGGCTCCAGCTGCCGACGACCCGATCGAGCACATATCGCGCAAAGTCGCCGTCGTCGACGCAGGAGCCGACGATGGCGTCGCGGCCGACATAACCGTCGCGATAGTCCCGCGTGAAGCTTTCGATGACCGCGTCCGGGACGTGCTCGATCGGCCAGGCGGAGGTGAACGGGCCGGTGGACGGCGCGGTGTCATAGTCCGCCGGAAGAACGCCCTGAACGATCGCCCATCGGATCAGCAGACGGCCGTGCTCTCTTGCTAGGCAGTTCACGGGAGGAGCGCGTTTGACGAATACCTCCTGATCGACCGCCTGGACCGCGAGGGCGCCGGCGTCCTTGGGCCACCGGCCCTGCAACGCCGCCCCGTAGATCGCACAGAGCAGGCGTTCGAGAACGTAGGCGTCGTCGACGTCGATGAATCGCTCGAGGAGCGGGGCGACGAGCCCGGGCTGGTCGGCGAGAATCGAGACCAGGCTCTTGGTCGATCGATCCCGCAAGCCCCGGTCGCTCGTCGACAGGAACCAGGTGAGGGTGATGGCCGCCAGCAGCGCGCGGGGTTCGGCCAGATGGCCACTGCGGGGTCTGAGAGCCCAATCGCTCAGCGGGCCAGCCGCGCGAGTGGATCTCGCAAGATGGATCGACCAGGCGGCATCGCGCTCGGGCATCGGCATGGCCTTGAGGCGCGCGTGCAGCGCTTCGGCGTTCTGCGCCGCGTCCGGTTCGCTGGCTAGGCGGATGCGGGCGTCCCATTCGCCGGGGACGCCACCGTATTGCCGGACCA
>JAFEEA010000441.1 GCA_018241335.1 Pseudomonadota bacterium | reverse complement strand
TCGTGCGCCGGCATCGAGAACTACAGCCGCTACCTCACCGGCCGCCGCCCGGGCGAGCCGCCGCCGACCTTCTTCGAATACATCCCCGACAACGCCCTGCTGTTCGTCGACGAGAGCCACCAGACCGTGCCCCAGATCGGGGCCATGTACCGCGGCGACTACCGCCGCAAGTTCACCCTGGCCGAATACGGCTTCCGCCTGCCCTCGTGCATGGACAACCGCCCGCTCAAGTTCGAGGAGTGGGAGGCCATGCGCCCGGACAGCGTCTTCGTCTCGGCCACCCCCGCCCAGTGGGAGCTGGAGAAGGCCGGCGGCGTCTTCACCGAGCAGGTCATCCGCCCCACCGGCCTGATCGACCCGCCGGTGATCATCCGCCCGGTCTCGAAAGCCCAGGACGGCTCCTCCTTCAGCCAGGTCGACGACGTCATCGCCGAGTGCCGCGACACCGCCCTCAAGGGCTACCGCACCCTGGTCACCGTCCTGACCAAGAAGATGGCCGAGGACCTCACCGAGTACATGCACGAGCAGGGCCTGCGCGTGCGCTACATGCACTCCGACATCGACACCCTGGAGCGCATCGAGATCATCCGCGACCTGCGCCTGGGCGCCTTCGACGTGCTGGTCGGCATCAACCTCCTGCGCGAAGGCCTCGACATCCCCGAGTGCGGCCTGGTCGCCATCCTCGACGCCGACAAGGAGGGCTTCCTGCGCTCCGAGACCTCCCTGATCCAGACCATCGGCCGCGCCGCCCGCAACGTCGACGGGCGCGTCATCCTCTACGCCGACCAGATGACCGGCTCCATGGAGCGGGCCATCGCCGAGACCAACCGCCGCCGCGAGAAGCAGGAGGCCTACAACCTCGAGCACGGCATCACGCCCGAGAGCGTGCGCCGCGACATCAAGGACATCCTCGACAGCCCCTACGAGCGCGGCGACCGCGTCACCGTCGACGCGGGCGTCGCCGAAGGCGGCAAGACCCCCTTCCTGGGCGACAACTTCAAAGCCACCCTGCGCGACCTCGAGACCCGCATGAAACAGGCCGCCTCCGACCTCGAGTTCGAGACCGCCGCCCGCCTGCGCGACGAGATCAAGCGCCTGAAGCTGATGGACCTGGAATTCGCCAACGACGCGCTGACGGCGGACGGGGCGGCGCCGGACCGGGGGACGGTGAAGCGGGTGCGGGCGGAGGTGCGGGCGGAGAAGGCGGAGGCGTTCCGGAAGGCGCGGGGGCGGGGGCGGCGATAGGGTCCAAGTTTGTTCCGAGTGAGATCCGCACAC
>JAFEEA010000440.1 GCA_018241335.1 Pseudomonadota bacterium | reverse complement strand
GGCGGCGGCGCGGGCGGGGCGGCGGCGGCCAGGGCGCGCGTCGCCGGGCCCGCGGCCACCATCGACAAGGCAAGCAGAAGCGTCCGCCGGTCCAACCGCGCTCTCCCGTTCCGGCCCCCGCCGAAGCGGATCATGCCCTGCGTCGGTTAAGCCGTCATCAACCGGCGACGACGCAGCCCCTCACCCCAGCCACTCCTGACATCCCCTGTCGGCGCCGCCCCTGGCCAAGCGCGCCCCCCGCGCCTACCTTCGGGCCATGCCCAGCCCCCCGTCCAACCCGGGCGTTTCGGACGTCTCCGGCGCCTTTCTCTACGACAGCGACGCCATGCCGGCCCTGTGGACGCCGCACCGCCCGGCGCGGCCGGACAAGTCGGAGGGCGGGCGGCCGTTCAAGCTCACCAGCGCCTATGAGCCGGCCGGCGACCAGCCCACCGCCATCGCCGAGCTGGTCGAGGGCGTCCAGGCCCGCGAGCGCGACCAGGTGCTGCTCGGCGTCACCGGCTCGGGCAAGACCTTCACCATGGCCAAGATCATCGAGCAGACCCAGCGTCCGGCCCTGATCCTGGCCCACAACAAGACCCTCGCCGCCCAGCTCTACAGCGAGTTCAAGTCCTTCTTCCCGGACAACGCGGTGGAGTACTTCGTCTCCTACTACGACTACTACCAGCCGGAGGCCTACGTCCCGCGCACGGACACCTACATCGAGAAGGACTCGTCGATAAACGAGCAGATCGACCGCATGCGCCACTCGGCGACCCGGGCGATCCTGGAGCGCGACGACGTCATCGTCGTGGCCTCCGTCTCCTGCATCTACGGCATCGGCTCGGTGGAGACCTACACCGCCATGACCTTCAACCTGAAGGTCGGCGACCGGGTCGACGAGAAGCAGCTGATGGCCGACCTCGTGGCCCAGCAGTACAAGCGCAACGACCAGGCCTTCGAGCGCGGCGCCTTCCGCCGCCGCGGCGACACCATCGAGATCTTCCCCGCCCACTACGAGGACCGCGCCTGGCGCGTCTCCCTGTTCGGCGACGAGATCGAGGCGATCAGCGAGTTCGACCCCCTGACCGGCAAGAAGACCGCCGACCTGGAGAGCGTGCGCGTCTACGCCAACAGCCACTACGTCACCCCGCGCCCGACCCTCAACCAGGCGGTCCTGGCCATCAAGGCCGAGCTCAAGCAGCGGCTCGACTGGCTGGTGGCCAACGGCAAGCTGCTGGAGGCCCAGCGCCTGGAGCAGCGCACCACCTTCGACCTGGAGATGATCCAGGCCACCGG
>JAFEEA010000043.1 GCA_018241335.1 Pseudomonadota bacterium | reverse complement strand
TCGCCGATGGCGCGGCTGTGGGCCAGGATCTCCGGCGCGCGGGAATACTTTTCGGCCGGCATGAAGCCGATCTCTTCCAGCAGCGGCAGGTAGACGTAGCTTTCGATGTCGCAGGCCGCGCCGGGGTAGCGGTTCCAGTACCAGGTGCCGCCGCAGTCGCCGCCCTTCTCGATCAGGCGGATGTCCTGGACCCCGGCCTCGCGCAGGCGCGCGCCGGCCAGGAGGCCGCCGAACCCGCCGCCGATCACCGCCACCTCGACCTCGTCGGTCAGGGGCGCGCGCGAGAAGCCCGGCGCCACATAGGGATCGTCCAGGTAGTGGGCGAAGTCGCCGGAGATGTCCTGGTACTGCTCGTTGCCGTCGGCGCGCAGGCGCTTGTCGCGCTCGGCCTGATAGCGCGCGCGCAGGGCGGCCGGGTCGAAGCCGAGTTCGGCCGTGTCTGTGGTCTGCGTCATGCCTTGCTTCCCCTTGGCGCCGCGCGGCCTTGTCTCGGCCGTACCGGATGTTCGAACGCTAGGGGACCAGCCCGGCCCGCGCCAGTGGAAAAATCATCACGCGTTCCAACTATCGGCCCGCCACCCACCTGTGGCATAAATGCAACAAGCCCTCTTGCGCCCCGCGCGATATGGCCTAACTGAGGACTTTCAGAACCGCTGCCGAAGGGGCCGTTTGCTTGGCGCAGGATCCGTATGTGGAACTTGGGGTATCGCGCACCGCCAGTGCGGACGAGATCCGCAAGGCGTTCCGCAAGCTCGCCAAGGCCAACCACCCCGACACCAACCCCGACAACAAGGCCGCCGAGGAGAAGTTCAAGCGCGTCAGCGCCGCCTTCGACATCGTCGGCGACGTGGAGAAGCGCAAGAAGTTCGACGCCGGCGAGATCGACGCCGACGGGCGCGAGACCATGCGCGGCTTCTCCGGCAATCCGTGGGGCCAGGGGGGCAGCCCGTTCGGGCAGGGCGGCGGCTTCCAGGGTGGCGGGTTCCGGGGCCAGCAGGGCTTCGAGAACGTCGACCTGGGCGACATCCTGGGCGAAATGTTCGGCCGCGGCGGGCCCGGCCAGGGCGGCCGAGGACAGGGCGGCTTCGGCGGCGGCTTCCAGTCGCGCGGCCAGGACGTGCGCGCGCGCCTGGAGATCGACCTGGAAGAGGCCATCAGCGGCGGCAAGAAGCGCATCGCCTTCTCCGACGGGCGCACGCTGGACGTCACCATCCCCAAGGGCGCCGCCGACGGCCAGGTCCTGAGGCTGAAGGGCCAGGGCGCGCCGGGGCGCGGCGGGGCGGGCGACGCCCTGATCGAGCTGGCGCTGAAGCCCCACCCCGTGTTCCGCCGCGAGGGCGAGGCCCTGGTCATGGACCTGCCGGTCTCGGTCCCCGACGCGGTGCTGGGCGGCAAGGTGACGGCGCCCACGCCGGACGGCCCGGTGACCCTCAGCGTGCCCAAGGGGGCCAACTCCGGCCAGACCCTGCGCCTCAAGGGCCGGGGCCTCGCCGACGCGCAAGGGCGGCGCGGCGACCTGCTGGCCCGCCTGGTGGTGACCCTGCCCGACGGCCCCGATCCGGCGCTGGAGGCGTTCGCCGAGACCTGGCGCAAGGAACGGCCCTACAGCCCCCGCCGCAAAGGGTGACGGCAGGCTGCGGGGCGGTCACGGATTGTAACGCGAGCGCAGGTGACACGCCCCCCGGACGCCCTATGCTGCGTTCAGGCGCTATTCAGCCGCCGCTGTCTAAGACCCCGGGCATGAAGCGCATCGCCGCAGCCATCTTCGGACTTTGCCTCGCCGCCGGCGCCCTGCCGACGGCCGCGAGCGCGCAAGGCCGCGGGCCCGACTCCCTGGGCGCCGACTGGCGCGAACAGCAGGACGAGGCGCGCGCCGGCGTGCAGCAGCGCCGGCTGGTGCCCTTGACCCAGGTCATCGAGCAGATCCGCCGCCGCCACCCCGGCCGCCCGCTGGACGCCGGCGCCGAGAGCATGGGCGACCGCCCTGTCTATCGCGTGCGCTGGATCACCACCGACGGGCGGCGCATCGACTTCATCATCGACGCCGCCACCGGCGCGATCCTGAGCGGAGGCTAGCCGACAAGATGCGTATCCTGCTTGTCGAGGACGATCCGGACCTGACCCGCCAGCTGAAGGCGGCCCTGGCCGACGCCGACTACGCCGTCGACCACGCGCCGGACGGCGAGGAAGCGCTCTACCTGGGCGAAAACGAACCCTATGACGCGGTGATCCTGGACCTGGGCCTGCCCAAGATGGACGGCGCCACGGTGCTGGAGCGCTGGCGGCGCGCCAGCGTCACCACCCCGGTGCTGATCCTCACCGCCCGCGGCGCCTGGAGCGAGAAGGTCGCCGGCTTCGACGCCGGGGCGGACGACTACCTGACCAAGCCCTTCCACACCGAGGAGCTGCTGGCCCGCCTGCGCGCCCTGCTGCGCCGCTCGGCCGGCCACGCCGCGCCCAGCCTGGCCTGCGGGGCCCTGCGCCTGGACCCGCGCGCCGCCCGCGCCTCGGTGAACGGCGAGCCCCTGCGCCTGACCTCGCTGGAGTACCGCCTGCTGCACTACTTGATGATGCACCAGGGCCGGGTGATCAGCCGCACCGAGCTGGTCGAGCACCTCTATGACCAGGACTTCGACCGCGATTCCAACACCATCGAGGTGTTCGTCGGCCGCCTGCGCAAGAAGATCGGTCCCGACCGCATCGAGACCGTGCGCGGCCTGGGCTATCGCCTGATCGCCCTGGAGGGCGAGGCGACCGAAGCCTGACCCGGAGGAACGCCCCCTGGCGCGCGACCGTGTGAACAAGCCGACGACGCCGCGCCACCCATCCCTGGTCCGCCGCCTGGTGCTGCTGGCCTCGGTCTGGAGCCTGGCCGTGGTGATCATCACGGGCCTGGCCCTGATCACCTTCTTCGCGCGGGCCAGCACCATGCGCTTCGACGACAGCCTGTCGGAGCTGGTCGACAACCTGGTGGCGGGCACTTCGCTGGACGACGCTGGCCAGGTGGCCGCCCCGCCCCTGACCGACCAGCGGGCGCTGAGGGCCTATTCCGGCAAGTACTGGGAGATCGCCCAGGCGACCCAGATGGGGGGCTTTCGCGCCATCGTCCGTTCGCGCTCGCTGTGGGACTTCGCGCTCGCCCCCCCGCCCGAGGGGGCCGGCGCCATCGCCGCCAAGCCCGGCAAGGCGATCTTCTACGACAGCCATGGGCCCCAGAAGGGCGAACACGTGCGGGTGGCGGCCATGCAGGCCCTGCTGCCGGACATGAAGACGCCGCTGATCTTTCTCGCCGCCGAGGACCGCTCGCCCATCGACAGGGACATCCGCACCTTCGCCGCCTCGGTGGCGGTGGCCCTGGCGCTGCTGGGCGCGGGCCTGGTCACCGCGGTGGTGATCCAGGTCCGTTTCGGCCTGCAGCCCCTGTTCGCCCTGCGGCGCGAGGTCGCGGGGGTGCGCACCGGCAAGGCCGAGCGCGTGGTCGGCGATTATCCCACCGAGCTCGAGCCCCTGGCGCACGAGCTCAACGCCCTGGTCGCCCATAACCAGGAGGTGGTCGAGCGCCAGCGCACCCACGTCGGCAACCTGGCGCACGCCCTGAAGACGCCGTTGTCGGTGATGCTGGCCGAGGCCGCCGCCCAGCCCGGCGACCTGGCTGATGTGGTCACCCGCCAGTCCGAAACGATGCGCCAGCAGGTCGACCACCACCTGCGCCGCGCCCGCGCCGCCGCGCGCGCCCAGGGCCCGGGTGAACGCACCGCCGTCGGCCCGGTGCTGGAGGAGCTGACCCTGACCCTCGACAAGGTATTTCAAGAGGATGGCGGGGAAGTCGACTGGCTGGCGCCCGACGATCTCTACTTCCATGGCGAGCGCCAGGATCTGCTCGAGATCGCCGGCAACGTCATGGAGAACGCCTGCAAGTGGCGCACCCGGCGCGTCTGGGCCAAGGCCGAGCCGGTGTCCGCCGGCCAGTTCCGGCTGACCGTCGAGGACGACGGCCCAGGCCTGCCGGAGGACGGCAAGGACGAGGTTTTCAAGCGCGGCATGCGCCTGGACGAAACGGCGCCTGGGTCGGGCCTCGGCCTCTCCATCGTCGACGAGCTGGTCAAGGCCTACGGCGGCCAGGTGACCCTCTCGCGGTCGGGCATGGGCGGCCTGAAGGTCGAGATGCTGCTGCCCCGGGCCGAGGCCTAAGGCGCCTGGATCATTCGAGTTTCGCAGATCGTTAACGGGTGCTTCAGCATGCTGGCAGGCGGGGGCGCTCGGGCTCCGCGGACACGCATGAACCCACTTCCAGAAGCCAAGCTGAGGATCGTCAGGTCCCTTGTCGAGCAGGCGCCCGACAAGGCGGTGGCGACCCTGCTGACCGCCCTGTCGGCGGACTCTGGCCTGGACCCAGGCCTCGCGGCCGTGCGCGTGATCGTCGAGGTCGAGGCGCGCGACCGCCGCACCCGCAATTTCGTGCTCTCGCCCGTCGCCCCGCTGTGCGCGCCGGGCCGCTCGGCGGGCTCGAACTTCCCGCCCAAGACCCTGGCGCGGCTGTGGAAGGCGCTGAAGGCCGAGTCGCCCGACCAGATCGCCGCGGCCGTCACCCTGGCCGAGGCGTGGAACCCCGAGGAGTCTCGGCCCGACTTGCTGGACCTGCTCTGCGCGCAGGCCGCCGCGGGCCTGAGGGCGGGCGCGACGGAAGCCTACGCCCAGGCCGCCGCGGCGGCGGACGAAGGGGCCGGCGCCGACACCCTCGCGCGCTGCCTCGACATCGCCGCCGTCACGCGCCGTTCCGTGACCCGCCTGCCGGTCTGGCTCGGGCGCGTCACCGACGAAAAGGCCGCCCTGCTGCGCCTGGCCTTCAAGGACGTCAGCGCCGTCTCGCCCGACAGCGAGCCCCTGTTCTTCGAGATGCTGGCCGCCAACCTGGCGGAGCCCTGGCGCATCCTGCACATCATCGCCATGGCCATGGCCAGGCCCTCCGACACCTACCTGGCGTCCACCGAGCTGGGCGTCTTCGGCGAAGGCTTCCTGGACGACATCGACCGCCGCCTGGAGGTGGTCGGCCGCTTCAACCGCGACTCCGGCGCGGCCGGGGGGCGGGCGGCCGCGGAAGCGGTCCACATCGCCGTGCTCGAGATCGTCGAGTTCGAGCAATCCCTGAACCTGTCGCCCGAAGGCGTCTGGGGCCGGCGGCTGATCAAGCAGCGCCGCACCTTGGCCGCGGCGGTGGAAGCGCACCTGAGGGCGGTCGACGACGCCATGAGCCACGCCCTGCCGCTGCAGACCGTTCGCCTGGGCCCGCGCACGCTGAAGGGCATTCCCAGGCTCACGGCCGACGTCGACCCGAAGATGACCGAGCGCGCGGTGACCCTGCTTACCTTCCTGCAGGAGACCCGCAACAGCGCCGGGGCGGGCGGCTTCGCCTCGGCCCGGTCCAAGGCGGTGGAGATCGCCGAGGCGCGGCTGGACGAATACGTCGACGACATCCTGCACGACCTTCGCGGCGAGGAGCCGCGCCAGCCGGAACGCGCGCGCGCCTTCCTGGAGGTGGCCGCCGTGCTGGCCGGCGTCATCCGCGACGACAAGGCCGCCCAGCTGGTCCGCCGACGGGCCGCCGCCGCGTGAGGCGGGCGCGCGCCGGGACGAAGATGTAACCTTCAGCCGCCGAGCCATACGTGACAGTCTTCCGGGCCACGGAGGGCGTGAGATGAAGAGCTTGATCCTGGGAACCCTGGCCTCGGCCTTGCTGGCCGGAACGGCGCTGGCGGGCGACCCGCCCATGGACCCCGCGATGGACATGGGGACGATGCCGGGCATGGGGCCGATGCGCATGGCGCCGATGCCGGCCGCCTACGCCGGCGAGGCCGACAAGCCGGGCGCGCCGGTGTTCACGGGCCTCGGCGCCCACAGGCATCCGATCTCCACCCGCAACCCCGAGACCCAGAAGTTCTTCGATCAGGGCGTCAACCTGCTGTTCGGCTTCAACCACGCCGAGGCGATCCGCTCGTTCCGCGAGGCCGCGCGCCTGGACCCGGATTGCGCCATGTGCTGGTGGGGCGTGGCCTTCGCCCTGGGCCCCAACATCAACATGCCGATGCCCGCCGATGCGGTGGCGCCGGCCTGGCAGGCGCTGGGCCGCGCCGTGGCGCTGGAGCCCAAGGCCAGCCCCCTGGAGCGCGCCTGGATCGAGACCCTGCGCGCCCGCTACGTCGAGACGCCGCCGGCCGACCGCCATGGCCTCGATGAAGCCTTCGCCGCCGCCATGGGCGCCCTCTGGAAAGCCCATCCGGAGGACCTCGACGCCGGGACCTTCTACGCCGAGGCGATGATGGACACCCAGCCTTGGGACTATTGGCAGCAGGACGGCGTCACGCCCAAGGGTCACGCGACCGAGATCGTCGCCACGCTCGAAAGCGTCATCAAGCGGGCGCCCGACCATCCGGGCGCGCTGCACCTCTACATCCACGCGGTGGAGGCCACGACCACGCCCGAACGGGCCGAACCGGCGGCCGACAAGCTGTTCACCCTGATGCCGCAGGCCGGGCATATCGTGCACATGCCCTCGCACATCTACTACCGCGTGGGGCGCTACGAGGACGCCGCCAAGGCCAACGAACTGGCCGCCACGGTGGACGAGGCCTACATCGCCGCCTGCAAGGCGCAGGGCTACTATCCGGCCGGCTACTACGGCCACAACATCCACTTCCTGTGGACCTCGTCGGAGATGCAGGGCCGCTACAAGGCCGCCATCGACGCCGCTCGCCGCCTGGTCAAGGCGGTGAACTCGGTGCAGGGCGGAGCCAATGGCTCGCCTCAGTTCGAGTTCTATGGCCTCACGCCCGTCGCCACCCTTTTGCGGTTCGGCCATTGGGACGAGCTCCTGGCCGAGCCGGAGCCCCCGGCCGAGCGGCGCATCGAGACCGCCATCTGGCTCTACGCCCGCGGCTTCGCCCACGCCAACAAGGGCGACATCGCCGCGGCCCGCGCCGATCGCGAGGTCCTGGGCGACTTGGTGACCAAGGGCGACTTCTCCGACTACGCCAAGGCCCAGGTTCCGGGCCACGAGATGGCAGACATCGCCCTGGCCCTGCTGGACGGCGAGATCGCCCGCACGTCCGGCAACCTGAACGACGCCATCGGCCGCTTCCGCCTGGCCTGGACCCTGGAGCAGGCCCTTCCCTACAACGAGCCGCCCGACTGGCATCAGCCGACCAGCCACCTGCTGGGCGCGGCCCTGCTGCAGGCCCAACGCGCGGCCGAGGCCGAGGCCGTCTATCGCCAGAGCCTGAAGTTCTACCGCGGCGACGGCTGGGCCCTGCACGGCCTGGCTATCGCCCTCGACGCCGAGGGCAAGACGGCCGAGGCCGCCGCCGCGCGCAAGAGCTTCGCCCAGGCCTGGCGCCTGGCCGACGTGACCCCGGAGACGTCGCGGTTCTGAACCCCGCCGCTTCGGTGACGGCCGGAAGGTCAGAAATGCCGCGCCCGACCCCTATAATGATGTTCTAGACATCAGCATTGGTATGTGACATTCCTTCGTCGTCTGATGGAGGCCGCATGATCACCGCCGCGCAGATGCGGGCCGCGAGGGCCCTGCTGGGGATCGACCAGCGACAGCTCGCCGAGCTGTCGGGCGTTTCCCTGCCCACGATCCAGCGCATGGAGGCCAGCGACGGCACGGTGCGCGGCGTCGTCGACACCCTGATGAAGGTCATCGACGCCTTCGACGGGGCGGGCGTCGAGCTGATCGGCGAGAACGCGCCCAGCCAGGGCCAGGGCCGCGGCGTGCGCCTCAAGGCGCCGAGGGCGGCCGCGGCGGGGCTCGCGTCATGACCGCCCGCGCCCAATCCGCCCGCGCAACAGAACCCACCCTGGTCGAACTCTTCACGCCCAAGTTCCTCACGGTGCTGAGGGAGGGGTACGGCCTGAATGACTTCAAGGTCGACTTCGTGGCCGGCCTGACCGTCGCCATCGTCGCGCTGCCGCTCAGCATGGCCATCGCCATCGCCTCGGGCGTGACGCCGGACCGGGGCCTCTACACCGCCATCGTCGGGGGATTCGTGGTGTCGGCCCTGGGCGGCAGCCGCTTCCAGATCGGCGGACCGGCCGGCGCCTTCATCGTGCTCGTGGCCGCCACCGTGGCGCAGCACGGGGTCGAGGGGCTGCTGCTGGCGACCATGCTCAGCGGCCTGATCCTGCTGGCCGTGGGCGCGCTGAGGCTGGGCGCCTTCATCAAGTACATCCCCTATCCGGTGACGGTGGGCTTCACCGCCGGCATCGCCGTCATCATCTTCGCCAGCCAGATCAAGGACCTGCTGGGCCTGACCCTGGCCGGCAAGGAGCCCGGCCCCTTCCTGCCCAAGCTGCAGGCCATCTGGCACGCCCTGCCCACCGTCAGCCCGGCCGCCGTGGGCGTGGCCGGCGGCGCGATCCTGGTCATCCTGGCGGTGCGACGCTGGCGGCCGCACTGGCCGGCGATGCTGATCGCGGTCGGGCTGGCGGCGGTCGCGGCGGTGGCCCTTCACCTGCCCATCGCCACCATCGGCTCCCAGTTCGGCGGCATCCCGCGCGCCCTGCCCGCGCCGCGCCTGCCGGACCTGTCGATCGCCAAGGTCACCGCCGTCCTGCCCGCCGCCTTTTCCTTCGCCCTGCTGGGATCGATCGAGAGCCTCCTGTCGGCGGTGGTGGCCGACAGCATGTCGGGGCGCCGCCACCGTTCCAACGCCGAGCTGGTGGCCCAGGGCGCGGCCAACATCGCCTCGGCCCTGTTCGGCGGCATCTGCGTCACCGGCACCATCGCCCGCACGGCCACCAATGTGCGCGCCGGCGCGCGGGGGCCGATCGCCGGCATGACCCACTCGGTTCTGCTGCTGGGCTTCATGCTCGTGGCCGCGCCCCTGGCCAGCTACATCCCCCTGGCGGCCCTGGCGGCGGTGCTGGCGGTGGTGGCCTGGAACATGGCCGAGAAGGACGAGTTCGCCAGCCTGCTGCGCGCCTCGCGCGGCGATGCGGTGGTGCTGCTGGCCACCTTCCTGCTGGTGGTGTTCCGCGACCTGACCGAGGGCATCCTGGTCGGCTTCGGCCTCGGCGCCCTGCTCTTCCTGCATCGCATGGCCCGCGCCGTGGAGGTCGAGCAGGCGACGCCGATCATCGAGGCCGACGCGGCGGACGGGCCCCGCTCCCAGCGCACGCGCTATGACGCCGCCCTGGCCACAGACAGGGACGTCATCGTCTATCGCATCTCCGGCGCCTTCTTCTTCGGGGCGGCGGCTGCGGTGGGCGCGGCCCTGGACCGGATCGGCGAGCATCCCAAGGCCTATGTCATCGACTTCTCGGCCGCGCCGCTGATCGACTCCACGGCGGCCGCGACCATCGAGGGCTTCGCCCGCAAGGCCCATCGCAACGGCGCGGCGGTCTATATCGCCGGGGCCCGCCCATCGGTGCGGCGCGCGCTCCTCAGCCACGGCGTGCGTCCGCCCCACGTGCGCTTCCGCACGGAACTCGGCGACGCCGTCGCCGCCGCCCGGCGCCGCGCGGCCGGGGAGGCGGAGGCGGCCGTGGAGGCGGCCCTGCCGTGAACCGATACGCCTCCAGCGCCATCTGCGGCGCCGCGGCGCTCGCCTCTGGCCGGGGTTTGGTCTAACAGCGGCCCCATGATCACGCTCTGGATCGCCGCGGCGCTCATGGCGGCCCTTTCGGCCGGCCTGGTGATGTACCGCGCGGCGCGCTCGGCGCGGCTGGCGGGCGCGCCCGACCCGGCCATGGCGGTCTATCGCCGCCAGCTCGCCGAGATCGACGACCTGGCCGCGCGCGGCCTGATGGGCGAGGACGAACGCCGGGCCGCCCGGGCCGAGACTGGACGGCGCCTGCTCGCTCAGGCCGACACGCACGAGAGCGCCGCCGCGGCCCGCCCGATCCGGCCGTGGGCGATGATGCTGGCCGCCGGCGTCCCGGCCATCGCCGCGGTCGCGCTCTATTTCGTCGTCGGTCAGCCCGCCATGCCAGACCTGCCCTTCAAGGCGCGGCTGGCCCAGTGGCAGGCGCATCCCGAACAGGCCCCGCCCGAGGGCCTCGGCGCCCTTCTGAACGAGCTCGCCCGCCGCAAGCCGAACGACGCCGAGCCCCTGGTCCAGCTCGCCCGCCTCGACCTTCAGCTCGGCGACAACGCCGGCGCGGCCCACGCCCTGCGCCGCGCCGCCCTGGTCGCGCCGAACCGCGCCGACGTCTGGGCCATCCTGGCGGAGGTCCAGATCCTGCAGGCCCAGGGCCAGGTCGACGCCCAGGCCGAGGCCAGCCTGCGCAAGGTCGTGGCGCTGGATCCGGCCAACGACACCGCCCGCTACTACCTCGCCCGCGCGCGCATCCTTCGCGGCGAGACGGCCCAAGGCCTGGCCGACTGGCGCGCCCTGGACGCCGCCCTGCCCGTCGGCGATCCACGCCGCGCGACGCTGGAGGCCGACATCGCGGCCGTGGAGAAGACCGGCAAGCCCGTTCCGCCGGCGGCCCCCGTCGCCGAGGCGCAAGCCGGGCAAGGCGACCCTTCGGCCATGATCCACCAGATGGTCGACGGCTTGGCCGCGCGCCTGAAGACCAACCCAGATGACCCCGCCGGCTGGGTGCGCCTGGTCCGGGCCTATACGGTGCTCGGCGAGACCGACAAGCGCGACGCCGCCCTGGCCGAGGCCCGCCGCCGCTACGCCGCCCGCCCCGACGTGTTGAGCCAGCTCAACGCCGCCCTCACGCCGCCGAGGTAGTCCGCGCCATGGCCCTCCTTCCCCGCTCCAAGACCGCCCGGCGACGCCTGATGATCGCCGCCGCCGTCGCCCCCGTCCTCGCGCTGGCCGTCGGCCTGACCCTCTATGGGCTGCGCGGCTCGATCTCGTACTTCTACACACCCGCCCAGGCGGCCAAGGCGCACGTGCCATCCGGCCGCTCGATCCAGCTCGGCGGCCTGGTGTCGCCCGGCAGCGTGGTCAAGCACGGCGGCGGCGAGGTCGACTTCACCGTCGCCGACCGCACCACCAGCGCCAAGGTGGTCTACCGCGGCGACCTGCCCGACCTCTTCCGCGAGGGCCAGGGCGTCGTCGCCACCGGATCGTTCAATGACGCCGGCGTGTTCCAGGCCAAGCAGGTGCTGGCCAAGCACGACGAGAAGTACATGCCCCCCGAACTGGCCAAGGCCCTGAAGGAACAAGGCGAGTGGCGCGGATCGGGCGCCGCGGCCCCGACCTATGGCGCCCCGCCGCCCGCGCCTTCGCCTTCGGCTTCGCCGGGATCACCGACCCGATGATCGACGAGCTGGGCCAGTTCGCCCTTGTGCTGGGCTTCTACCTGTCCCTGGCCCAGGTCGCCCTGTCGTTCGCCGGGCGGGCGCGCCGCGACACCATCCTGGCCGGCGCCGGGGAAGGCGCGGCCCTGGGCGCCTTCGCGTGCATGGCCCTGGCCTTCGCGGCCCTGATCCACGCCTTCGTCGTCTCCGACTTCTCGGTGATGAACGTGGCGGCCAATTCGCACACCGAAAAGCCGATGCTCTACAAAGTGGCCGGCGCCTGGGGCAGCCACGAGGGCTCGATCCTGCTGTGGTGCGTGGCCCTGACGGGCTATGGCGCGGCCGTGGCCCTGTCGCGCGGCCTTCCCTTCGGGCTGAAGGCCCTGACCGTGGCGGTCCAGGGCTGCCTCGGATCGCTCTTCGTGGGCTACATGCTGTTCGCCTCCAACCCCCTGGCGCGGATCGCCATCCCGCCGGTGGAGGGCCGCTCGCTCAATCCCCTGTTGCAGGACCCCGCCCTGGCAGCCCACCCGCCGTTCCTCTACGCGGGCTATGTCGGCTTCTCGGTCGTCTTCTCCCTGGCCGCGGCGGCCCTGATCGAGGGCCGCGTGGACGCCGCCTGGGCGCGCTGGGTGCGGCCCTGGGCGCTGGCGGCGTGGAGCCTGCTGACCGTCGGCATCACCCTGGGCTCGTTCTGGGCCTACTACGAGCTGGGCTGGGGCGGCTGGTGGTTCTGGGATCCGGTGGAGAACGCCAGCTTCATGCCCTGGCTGCTGGGGACGGCCCTGCTGCACTCGGCCATCGTCACCGAAAAGCGCGGCGGATTCCCGGCCTGGACGGCGTTCCTGGGCATGGGCTGCTTCACTCTTTCGATGCTCGGGGCCTTCCTGGTGCGATCGGGCGTCCTGACCAGCGTCCACGCCTTCGCCGTCGATCCCAAGCGGGGCATCCTGCTGCTGGGCATCCTGGCCATGGCCGCGGGCGCCGGCTTCGCCCTCTTCGCCTGGCGCGCGCCGCGCCTGAAGGACCCGACCACCTTCGCCCCGATCAGCCGCGAGAGCGCGCTGTTCGTGAACAACATCATCCTGTCGGCGGTGACGGTGACGGTGCTGCTGGGAACCCTCTATCCGCTGCTCAAGGAGGCGGTGACGGGCGAAGCCGTTTCGGTGGGCCCGCCCTTCTTCAACCTGACCTTCGTTCCCCTGATGGTCGCCGCCTTCGTCATCCTGCCCGCCGGCCCCCTGCTGGCCTGGAAGCGGGGAGACGCCATGGCCGCCATCCAGCGCCTGATCCCGGCGGCTCTGATCGCCATCGCCGCGGGGGTCCTCGCCCTGGCCCTGGTCAGCCCGCGCAAGGCCCTGGCCTCCTGCGGCGTCGGCATCGGCGCCTGGCTGATCGCCGGCGCGCTGGACGAGGTCGCCGACCGCGTGCGCCTCGGCCGCGCGCCCCTGGCCGAGGTGGGGCGGCGCGCCTCGGGCCTGCCGCGCGGCGCCTGGGGCATGACCCTGGCCCACATCGGCCTGGGGGTCTTCGTGATGGGCGCGGCCTTCGAGACCGCCTGGAAGGTCGAAGCGGCGGAGGTTCGTCCCATCGGCGGCGTCGTGGCCCTGGGCGATTTTCGCCTGACCTTGCAGGACGTCGGACCCGCGCCCGGCCCCAACTACGACGCCGAGCACGCGCGAATCCGGGTCGAGGGCCCGGGCGGCGCACTGGCCTGCCTGGCCGAGCCCGAGCGGCGCACCTACGACTCCGGCGGCCAGACGACGTCGGAGGTCGCCATCTGCGCCAGGGGCGCCGACGACATCTATGTGGTCCTGGGCGATCGCCGGGTCGGGCCGGGCGGAACGCCGCAGTGGCTGATCCGGGCCTATTGGAACCCCTGGGCGCGTTTCCTCTTCCTGGGGCCGATCCTGATGGCGCTCGGCGGCGCGCTCTCGCTTTCGGACCGCCGCCTTCGGTTCGGGGTGGCGCGGCGCAAGGCCGCGACCGCACCGTCCGGCCTTGCGCCGGAGCCCGCCGAGTGAGCGCCTCCCGCCTCGCGGTCCGCCTGGCCGCGGTCGCCGGCGCGCTCTTCTGCCTCGCCGCCGCGTCCGATCCGTCCGAGCGCCTGGCCGACCCCGCCCAGGAGGCGCGGGCCCGGGCGATCATGCGCGATGTGCGCTGCCTGGTCTGTCAGAACGAGTCCATCGACGACTCCGAGGCCACCCTCGCCGGCGACCTGCGCAAACTGGTGCGCGAGCAGGTGTCGGCGGGCAAGTCCGACGCCGAGGTCAAGGCGTACCTCAAGTCCCGCTACGGCGAGTTCGTGCTGCTCAAGCCGCCGTTCTCCTGGGGCAACGCGGCGCTCTGGGGCGCCCCATTTCTGGTGGCGGCCATCGGCGGCGCCCTGCTTATCTTCCGGCGGCGTTCTGGCCCGCAACTTGAAGTCCTGAGCCCTGAAGAAGAGTCCAGGATCGAGATGCTGATCCGAGATGAAACACACTGACAAGCTTGGACAAGTTCACGCCAGAAATCCGCTGCGAGAATGCCGCCGGGATGACGGAAAGGTAACTTGAGAGGTCTCGCGCATTTTGGCATCCGAGCCTAGATTAGTGGGCGCCCGGACCCCCAGCAAAACCGGGAATGAGGAAGAGGCTTATGGCGGTTAAGAAGTACCAATTCTTTGTGGGCGCCTTGGCAGGGGTCGGCATGGCGGTCGCCGCGGCGGCTGGCGTGGGCATGCGGCTGCCCACAGCGACGGCCGACACGCACGGCAAGCTGATGCTGGCGTCGACCTCCCCCGTGTTCGCGCCGGCGCCCGGCGCGCCGCAGTCCTTCGCCGACATCTTCGAGAAGGTTTCCCCCGCCGTGGTCTCGATCAACGTGACCTCGCGCGTGCCCGTTTCCCAGCAGCCCAACATCCCCGGGCTCAAGGGCTTCCCGTTCAACATCGTGCCGCCCGGCGGCGACGATGGCGACGACGGCGACTCCACGCCCGCGCCCAAGGGGCAGCGGGCCCTGTCGGCCGGCTCCGGGTTCTTCATCTCGCCTGACGGCTACATCGTCACCAACAACCACGTCGTCGAGAACGCCGAGGACATCAAGGTCGTCATGAAGGACGGCAAGGAGCTGAAGGGAACCATCGTCGGCCGCGACGAAGGCACCGACCTCGCCGTCATCAAGGTCGAAGGGCACAACTTCGCCTACGTCGATTTCGAGAACAACGCCCGCCCGCGCGTCGGCGACTGGGTGCTGGCCGTGGGCAACCCGTTCAGCCTGGGCTCGACGGCCACCGCCGGCATCGTCTCCGCCTATGGCCGCGACATCGGCGAGACCTTCGTCGACTACATCCAGATCGACGCCCCCATCAACCGGGGCAACTCCGGCGGCCCGACCTTCGACACCTACGGCCGCGTGATTGGCGTCAACACGGCGATCTTCTCGCCCTCCGGCGGTTCGGTGGGCATCGGCTTCGCCATTCCGGCCGACGTCGCCGACAACATCACCAAGCAGCTGATCGCGGGCGGCAAGATCACCCGCGGCTATATCGGCGCCACGATCCAGAACCTGTCGGACGAAATGGCCGACAGCTGGGGCCTTTCGGGCCGCAAGGGCGCGGTGGTCGCGGACCTCGTTCCCAATGGCCCCGCTTCGCGCGGCGGCCTGCAGCAGGGCGACGTGGTGGTGGCGGTGAACGGCCACAACGTCTCCACCTCCTCGGAAATGACCCGCGAGGTGGCCAAGGCCCACGCCGGCGACGTCCTGCACCTGGACGTCTATCGCGACGGCAAGCAGCGCACGATCGACATCAAGTCCGGCACCCGTCCCTCCGAGGCTCAGCTGGCCCAGAACGGCGGCGCGGGCGGCGGTGACGGCGACGACAACGGCGGCGCGGCCGGCGGCGCAAAGGTCGGGCCCAAGGCCCAGGTCCTGGGCATGTCCCTGACCCCGCTCGATCCGGTGGCGCGCCGCCAGTACGGCATCGACGACGCGGTCAAGGGCGTGCTGGTGGACGGCGTCAAGGGGTCGTCCGACGCCGGCGAGAAGGGCCTGCGCCGCGGCGACGTCATCGTCCGCGCCGGCGACCACGTGGTGGCGACCGCCGCCGACGTGGCCTCGGCGGTGGCCGAGTGGCGCAAGTCCGGCCGCACCAGCATCCCGCTGGGCATCAGCCGCGGCGGCCGCACCCTGTTCCTGCCCGTCAAGATCGACGGCTAGGGCGCGGGCGGCGAAGGGGGACGCGGCATGCGGTTGTTGATCGTCGAGGACGACGTCGTGGCCGGCGAGGTGATGCTCAAGGGCCTCACCGACGCCGGGCATGAATGCATCGCGGCGCCGGACGGCCAGGCCGGCCTGCTGGCGGCCAAGGGCGCCAAGTTCGACGTCATGATCGTCGACCGCATGATGCCCCGGCTGGACGGTGTCAGCATGGTCGAGATCCTGCGCAAGGAAGGCGACCAGACTCCGGTGCTGTTCCTGTCGGCCCTGGGCGAGATCAACGACCGGGTCGCGGGCCTGAACGCCGGCGGCGACGACTACCTGGTCAAGCCCTACGCCTTCGCAGAGCTGATCGCCCGGGTCGAGGCCCTGGCCCGCCGGCGCGAGACCGGCTCCGTGCAGACCCTGCTGCGGGTCGGCGACCTGGAGATGGATCTGATCGGCCGCGAGGTCCGCCGCCAGGGCAAGGAGATCGACCTGCAGCCGCGGGAGTTCCAGCTGCTGGAATTCCTGATGCGCAACGCCGGCCAGTCGGTGACGCGCACCATGCTGCTCGAGAAGGTCTGGGAATACCACTTCGACCCCCAGACCAACGTCATCGACGTGCACATCTCGCGCCTGCGCTCAAAGATCGACAAGGGCTTCGACCGGCCGATGCTGCAGACCGTCCGGGGCGCGGGCTACCGCCTGGAAGCCTGAGCGGTCGAAGAGCATGTCAGGCGAAAGTGTAAGCGGTTTCGCCGCTCGGACATGCTCTAAACACCTAGGTTCAGAGCCTTTTTCAACGGGTCGGATGATTCCATCCGACCCCAAAAGGCTCTAGCGCCTATGCGGCTGCCGCGCCTTTTCCGCACCACCCCCTTCAGGCTCACCCTGCTGTTCCTGGTGGTGTTCGCCGCGGCGGCCAGCGCCTTCCTGGCCTACATCTACCTGGCCACCGCCGGCGAGGTGAACCGCCACGCCGACGCCGCCATCACCCGCGAGATGCAGTCGCTGGAGGCGATCTATCGCCGCGGCGGCTTCGCGGTCCTGAACCAGACGATCATCGACCGCACCTCCGGCGACCACGGCTTCCTCTATCTTCTGATGAACAAGGACGGCCAGCCGGTCAGCGGCTCCCTGGCCGTCTCGCCCGTGGAGGGGCGGCAGGCCGGCGATCGCCAGTGGGCCAGCTTCCGCCTCAACGAGACCGACCCGGACGGCACCATGATCCGGCGCCCGGCGCGCGGCCTGCAGGAGCGCCTGGCCGGCGGCGAGCTGCTGTTCGTGGGCTCCGACGTCGGCGAGGCCGAGGGCTACGTGGTCAAGATCGCCCGGGCGCTGTGGGGCGCTGCCGCCCTGGTGATCCTGCTGGGCCTGGCCGGCGGCGTGGTGGTCAGCCGCGACGTCAGCCGCAACATCAACAGCCTGACCGGCGTCATCGGGGCCGTGCGCGGCGGCGACCTGCGCGCCCGGGCCGAGGTGCGTCACACCGGCGACGAGTACGACGAGCTGGCTTCGGGCCTGAACGACATGCTGGACCGGCTGGAGCGGTCGATCGGCGGCCTGCGCCACGCCGGCGACGCCATCGCCCACGACCTGCGCTCGCCCCTGACGCGCCTGCGCGCCCGCCTGGAGGCCGCCGCCATCGAGGCCGACAACGGCAAGGGCGACCCGGTCGGCGCCCTGCACACGGCCCTGGAGGACGCCGACAACGTCCTCAAGACCTTCAACGCCGTCCTCTCGATCGCCCGGCTGGAGGCCGCCGTCGAGCCGCCAAACCCCGTCGTCTTCGACCCGGGCGAGCTGGCCGCCGGCGTCGCCGAACTCTACGAACCCCTGTGCGAGGACAAGGGGCTGGAGTTCCGCGCCGAGCTGACCCCGGCCCTGCAGCTGCGCGGCAACCGCGAGTTCATCGCCCAGGCCCTGGCCAACATCCTGGACAATGCAGTGAAGTACACGCCCGAGGGCGGGGCCGTGATGCTGCGCGTGCGCCGGCGCTCCTCCGGCGACGTCGAGATGAGCGTCACCGACACCGGCCCCGGCGTCCCCGAGACCGAACGCGCCCGGGTGATCCAGCGCTTCGTGCGCCTGGAGAACAGCCGCAACGAGCCCGGCGCGGGCCTCGGCCTGTCGCTGGTCGGCGCCGTCGCTCAGGCCCACAAGGGCCAGCTCGAGCTCGACGAGGGGCCGGGCTCGGTCGACGGCTCCGGTCCGGGCCTGCGGGTGGCGCTGGTGCTGCCGAAGATGGGGTGACGGCCGGCCGGCGTCCGCTCAGGCCCGCGGCAGGGTCCCCGCCGCCGTCGGTCCAGCCAGGTTGAAGGCCGAGGCGAAATCGAGGAAGGCGCGCACCCGAGGCGTCTTGCGCGTGCGCTCGTGGGTCACCAGCCACACCCCGGCCTTCAGGTCGTGGATCTGAAGGCAGCAGACCAGGTCCTCGTCGTCGAAGTAGCCGTAGGGCAGGAAGCCCAGGCCGAGGCCCGCCTTGACGTGGCTGACCACGTTCAGCAGCGAACTGCACTTCAGCTGCACCTCGGCCCGCGGCGCAGCCTGCCGCAGCCAGCTGAGGTAGAGATCGCCCAGCGATCCCTCCACCGCCACGAAGCCGTGCTGGTTCATCGCCTCGGCCGTCCGCGGCATTCCGTGCGCGGCGACATAGGCCGGGCTGGCGTAGATCGCCCAGTGGTGCTCGCCCAGCAGGCGCAGGAACAGTTCCGGCTCGGTGGGCCGAAGGCCGGCGCGGATGGCCACGTCGGCTTCGCCCCGCGACAGGTCCAGGAAGCGGTCGGTGGCGATCACTTCGACGCGCAGGTCGGGATAGCGGCGGCGGAAGTCCGGAAGCACCGGGGCCAGCGTCAGGTTGGCCAGCACCTCGTTGGTGGTCACGCGCAGCACCCCGGAGACCCGCCGCGCCTGCAGCTGGGCGGCGGCGCCCAGGGCTTCGGCGGCGGCCCCGACGGCCTCGAAGCCGGCGCGCAGCGCCGCCCCCTGCTCGGTGATCGCGTAGCCGGTCTGCAGGCGCTCGAACAGCGGCACGCCCAGGGCTTCTTCCAGGGCCGCGATCCGCCGCGCCACGGTCGGCTGGCTGACCTTCAGCGCCCGGGACGCCGTCAGGGTGCTGCCGCCCTGCGCCACCGCCAGGAAGAAGCGGACGTCGTTCCAGTCGTAGCCGGCCATGTTCAACGAATCTGTAGAACCCTTCGACAACCTTAGCGGCTGCCGGGGCCGCGGCAACCGGGTTACGAGCGCCGCCAAGACTTGAGGACCCGACATGAAACTCTACTGCGACCCGATCTCGACCACCTCCCGCCCGGTGCTGCTGTTCCTGGCCGACCACGACCTGGCGGTCGACGTCGAGCACGTTTGCCTGCTGACCGGCGAGCACCGCACGGCCGCCTTCGCCGCCATCAACCCGAACCGCCAGGTGCCGCTGCTGGAGGACGGCGACCTGCGCCTGCCGGAAGGCTCGGCGATCCTGAAATACCTGGCCGAGGCGGCCGGCTCGCCCGCCTACCCCACCGAGCGAAAGGCCCGCGCCCGCGTCAACGCGGCGATGGACTGGTTCAACACCGGCTATTCGTTCTCGATGAACTACCTGCACGTCTATCCGCAGATGCTTCCCGAGCACATGTGGCAGGACCCGGCCGTTCAGGCCCAGGTGACCGCGCGGGGCCTGGCCTGGGGACGCGACCGGCTGGACGTCCTCGACCGCCACATGCTGCAGGACGCGTTCGTCTGCGGCCCGGAGCTGACCGTGGCCGACTACCTGGGCGGCGTCTACGTCGGCCTGTCCGAGGCGATCGCGTTCGACCTCTCGCCGTGGCCGCGCGTGGCGGCCTGGATGGCCCGCCTGCGGGCGCGGCCCGGCTGGGACGAGACCCACGCCGCCTTCTACGGCCTGCTCGCCCGCGCCCGGCAGGACCAAGCGGCGGCCGGGCCCGAACCCGCCCTCGCCTGACCGGCTGAACCCCGCACCCGTCCCGGACCACCGAACCGCCAGGCGCGGCGGCGCGAGCACGCGCGCCCGGCGGCCAAGCCTGGCCCGCAACCCCAGAAACGGCTCTCACAGCATGACTTCGCGAACCCTGATGACCCTCGCCCTCGCGGCGACCGCCGTGGCGGCGACAGCCCTGGCGGCCTGCCAGCGCGCCGCGCCGGAGGCCGAGGCCGCGGCCCCGCCCCACGTCTCCGCCGGCGATCCCGTCGCGGCCGGGCGCTACCTGGTCACCCTCGGCGGCTGCAACGACTGCCACACCCCCGGCTGGGCCCAGACCGGCGGCGCCATTCCCGAGAAGGCCTGGCTGACGGGCTCGGACGTGGCCCTGGTCGGGCCCTGGGGCGCAACCTATCCGTCGAACCTGCGCCTGGTGGCCCAAGGCATGAGCGAGGACGCCTGGGCGACGATGATGCGCACCCGCACCGAGCGCCCGCCGATGCCGTGGATGAACGTCAACCGCATGCACGACGCCGACGCCCGGGCGATCTACCGTTTCATCCGCGGGCTCGGCCCGGCCGGCGTCCCGGCCCCCGCCGCCCTCGCGCCCGGACAGACGCCGACCACGCCGTTCGTCCGCATGGCGCCGCCGCAGGCGCCGGAGGCCGGACCTCGGCCTGGGTAGGCAAGCTCTGGCGGCGCGGCGGCCCGCCCGCCATGATGGCCGGGTGAACGCCCTTCTGCACCGCCTCCAGCCCTGCGGCCCGCTGGTCGACGTCAAGGCCGCCGACCGCCTGCGAGACCAGCTGGCCCAGGCCGCGGCCGAAGACGGCTGGGAAGACACCTTGCAAGCCTCCTGGCGCGCCCTGGCGCCCGCCTTCGCCGCCTCGCCCTACCTGGCGTCCTTGGCGCGGCGCGACCCGGACCGCCTGCGGCGCATCCTGGAACAGGACCCGGCGGAACACCTGGAGCGCATCCTGGCCGCGGCCGATCGCGCCGGCGCCGACGCGGACGCCGGCGAAGCCTCGCTGCGCGTCCTCAAGGGCGACCTGCACCTGCTGACCGCCCTGGCCGACCTCGGCGGAGCCTGGGACCTGGACGCGGTCACCGGCGCCCTGACCCGCTTCGCCGACACCGTCACCCAGAGCGCCATCGCCCTGGCCGCCCGCGAGGCCCTGGAGGCGGGCCGGCTGACCCGCCTGGGGGAGGGCGACGAAGGCCCCCTGCCCGGCTATTTCGCCATCGCCATGGGCAAGCACGGCGCCTTCGAGCTGAACTACTCCAGCGACATCGACATCTCGATCTTCTACGCGCCCGAGGCCCTGCCCCTGGCCGAGGGGGTCGAGCCGGCGCCGTTCGTGGCCCGGATCACCGAACGCCTCTCCAACATCCTGCAGAGCCGCACGGTCGACGGCTACGTCTTCCGGGTCGACCTGCGCCTGCGGCCGGACCCTTCCTCCACGCCCCTCGCCGTGCCCGTGGACGCGGCCTACGAGTACTACGAGACCGTCGGCCAGAACTGGGAGCGCGCCGCCTTCATCAAGGCCCGCGCCGTGGCCGGCGACGTGGCCCGCGGCCGGGCCTTCCTGGCCGAGCTGTCGCCCTTCGTCTGGCGCCGCAACCTGGACTTCGCGGCGATCGCCGACATCCACTCGATCAAGCGACAGATCCACGCCCACAAGGTGGACGAGCGACTGACCGCCAAGGGCGCCGACCTGAAACTGGGCCGCGGCGGCATCCGCGAGGTGGAGTTCTATGTCCAGACCCAGCAGCTGATCCTGGGCGGCCGCCATCCGGAGCTGCGCGCCTCGCGGACCCTGGAAGCCCTCGCCGCCCTGGCGGAGCAGGGCCATGTCACCGGCGCGGCCGCCACGGACCTGACCGAGGCCTATGTGGCCCTGCGCGCCCTGGAGCACCGCGCCCAGATGGTCGCCGACGAGCAGACCCATCGCCTGCCGGAGTCCGACGCCGAACGCCGCCGCATCGCCGCCCTGGCCGGTCACGCCGACCTCAAGGGCTTCGACGCCTGGGTGGGCCGCGTCCTCAAGCGCGTCAACGGGCGCTATGGCGAACTGTTCGCCGGCGAGGAGCCGTTGTCCTCGCGCTTCGGCAGCCTGATTTTCACCGGCGTCGACGACGATCCGGAGACCCTGGCGACCTTGCGGCGCATGGGCTTCACCCAGCCCGAGCAGGTGTCCCAGACCATCCGCGGCTGGCACCACGGCCACATCGCGGCCACCCGCACCGAGCGGGGGCGCGAGCTCTTCACGCGCCTGGCCCCTCGCCTGCTGGACGCGGTCAACGCCGCCGGCGCCCCGGACACCGCCTTCGTCCGCTTCTCGGACTTCTTCGCCGGCCTGTCGTCGGGGGTGCAGGTGCAGTCCCTGTTCCTGGCCCAGCCCAAGCTGCTGGAGCTGGTCGTGCGGGTGATGGCCTTCGCGCCCCAGTTCGCCCGCACCCTGGCGCGCCAGCCCGCGGCCCTCGACGCCCTGCTGGACCCGTCGTTCTTCGAGGCGATCGAGCCGCCCGCCGACCTGGCCGAGGCCCTGGCCGGGGCCGACGGCTTCGAGGCGGCCATGGACCTCGCGCGGCGGCGTCACCGCGAGGCGGCGTTCCGCGTCGGGGCCCAGGTTCTGGGCGGCGTGGCCACGGCCGAGAGCGCCGGCGCGGCCTTCGCCGACCTGGCCGACGCCATCATCCAGGGCCTGTCGGCCGCCGCCCTAGCGGAAGTCTCGCGCACCGCCGGGACCTTCGACGGCGAGGTGGCGGTGGTGGCCCTGGGCAAGTGCGGCTCGCGGGAGATGACCGCCGGCTCCGACCTCGACCTGATGACGCTCTACCGGCCCGCCGCGCCAGACGCCGCCTCGTCGGTGAAGGGCTGGAGCGCAGAGACCTTCTATTCGCGCTTCACCCAGCGCCTGGTGGCGGCCCTTTCGGCGCCCACCGCCGAGGGCCAGCTCTACGAGGTCGACCTGCAGCTTCGCCCCTCCGGCACGCAGGGTCCCGTCGCCGTCAGCTTCAACGCCTTCAGCGGGTACTACGGCGGCGAGGCCGAGACCTGGGAGTTCCTGGCCATGACCCGCGCCCGTGTGGTCTGGGCCACCTCGAGCGCCTTTCGGCGGGAGGCCGAGGCGGCCATCGACGCCGCCTTGCGCCAGCCGCGCGACCCCGCCGCCCAGGCGCGCGACGTGCTGGAGATGCGCGAGCTCATGGCGCGCGAGCGCCCGCCGCACGGCTTCTGGGACCTCAAGCTCAGCGAGGGCGGCATGGTCGACATCGAGTTCGCCGCCCAGCACCTGCAGCTCGCCGCCGCGGCCGCCGGCGGGCCCTTGCGCCAGAACACCCTGGCGGCGCTCGAGGCCCTGGGCGAGGCCGGCCTGGCGCCGCCCGCGCGGCTGGCGGCCCTGACCGACGCCTGGCGCCTGCAGCAGAACCTGTCGCAGCTTCTCAAGGTCGCCCTGCAGGAGGGCGCCGATCCGTCGGACGAACCCGCGGCCTTGAAGTCGTTGCTGGCCAAGGCCGGCGGGGCCCGTGACTTCAAGGCCCTGGGCCGCCGGATCGAGGCGACGCGCCAAGCCGCCCACGCCGCCTTCCTGGCGACCCTCGACGCCTGATTTCGACCGCGTCCGGAGGGTCGTGCTACCTGCGACAAATTCGCACTCGCGTGCGATCGCAAGCCTCGATTCAGCATTCGCGCGACAATGAGCGGTCGGAGCCGAGACCCGATGCCGATGTCCGCCGCCCTGGGCGCAAACACCACCGAAAGGCCCTGCGCCGAGGCGCAGACCGCCGCCTGGTTCTTCGAGAACGCAACCGATCTCTTCGCCGTCGTCACGCCGGCGGGCCGGTTCCTGGACGTCAATCCGGCCTGGCGCGCGACCACCGGCTGGTCGCGCGAGAGCCTGATCGGTTCGCTGATCTTCGACATCATCCATCCCGACAGCCGCCCGGCCGCGGACCAGGCCGTCCGGGACCTGCAACGCCTGGGTCACGCCAGCCTGCAGATGCTGGTGGCGCACAAGGATGGGGGCTGGGTGTCGCTGAAGGGCCATGCCCGCAGCGGACCGAACGGCGAGTTCATGGGAACCCTGCGCGACGTCACCGAGGAGACCCGCGTGACCGCGGCCCTGGCCGAGAGCCAGAAGGTCAGCCAATATCTCTCGCACGCCGCCGGGGTCGGCCAATGGTGGTTCGATCCCAGGACCGAGACCATCACCTGGTCTGAGGAGTGGCGCACGATGCTGGCCGAGGCCGGCGTCAGCATGAGCAACGAGGCCGACTTCGGCCGCTACTGCCACCCTGACGACCTGCCCGGAATCATCGCGGTCCTGGAGCGCGCCGTCGACCAGGGCGAACATGCCGCCTTCGAGCATCGCCTGAGCACCGAAGCCGGTGGCTGGATGCATGTGCGCGGTCACGTCTGGGCCGAGCGCCTGGACGGCGGCAGGCATCTGCTCCATGGCATCTCGCAGGATGTCACCGCCCTGGCCGAAGCCCGGGACGCCGCCGTCGACAATGACGAGCGCAGCCGGCGCCTCATCGCCGAGGCCCCCTACGCCCTGGCCGTCTTCGACCAGGACCTGCGCTACCAGATGGCCAGCCCGCGCTGGATCACCCTGTTCCACCTCGAGGAGCGGCCCTTCATCGGCTACAGCCTCGCCGGGCTCGGCCACGCCCCCTACGCCAAGATCGTCGAGGCCCAGCAGTGCGCCCTGGCCGGCGAGACGATCCGCGTCGCCGAGGACACCATCGTCGACACCCTGGGCCACAGCTACGCCCTGCGCTGGGAGATGCACCCCTGGCGCAACGGCTCCGATCGCATCGAGGGCGTGGTGATGTATGTCGACGACATCTCCGCCATCGTCGAGGCCCGCCGGG
>JAFEEA010000439.1 GCA_018241335.1 Pseudomonadota bacterium | reverse complement strand
TGCCAGGACTGCCACACGACCACGGTCTGGAGCACGGCGAGCTTCAACCACACCGGCATCACCGGGAACTGCGCCAGCTGCCATGACGGCAAGTCGGCCGCCGGCAAGTCGGCGACGCATATGGCGACCTCGAACGCCTGTGAGAACTGCCACACGCCGTCAGGCTGGACCTCGGTGCATTTCAGTCACGCCGACGCGTCCGGGACCTGCGCCAGCTGCCACGACGGCAAGACCGCGCCCGGCAAGAGCTCGACGCACCTGGCCACCAATAGCCAGTGCCAGGACTGCCACGTCACCACGTCCTGGACCTCGAACCAGTTCAACCACGCCGACGCGGCCGGGACCTGCGCCTCATGCCATGACGGCAAGCTCGCGCCCGGCAAGCCCAACACCCACCTGGCCACCAATGCGGTCTGCGAGGACTGCCACGTCACCACCACCTGGACGTCCAACCGCTTCAACCACGCCGACGCGTCGGGAACCTGCGCCAGTTGCCACGACGGCAAGGCCGCCCCGGGGAAGGGCGCGACGCACCTGGCCACCGGCAACCAGTGCCAGGACTGCCACACCACCTCGACCTGGACCCCCACGGGCTTCAACCACGCCGACGCGTCGGGGACCTGCGCCTCTTGTCACGATGGGAAGGCGGCTCCGGGCAAGCCGACCAACCACATGTCGACCAACAGCGTGTGCGAGGACTGCCACGTCACCTCGACGTGGATCTCGAACCGATTCAACCACGCCGACACCTCGGCGGCCTGCGCCAGCTGCCATGACGGCAAGACCGCGCCCGGCAAGCCCTCGAACCACGTCGCCACGAGCGCCGCCTGCAGCGACTGTCACGTCACCTCCGGCTGGAGCACGGTCAACTTCAACCACGCCTCGGTGACGGGAACCTGCGCCAGCTGCCACAACGGGACTACCGCCGCCGGCAAACCCTCCAATCACCTGGCGACCAACAACACCTGCGACGATTGCCACGTCACCACGACGTGGGTCTCGAACCGGTTCAACCACGCCGACACCTCCGCGGCGTGCGCCAGTTGTCACAACGGGACCGCGGCGACCGGCAAGCCGTCGAACCACGTCGTCACAAGCGCCGCCTGCAGCGACTGCCATGCGACGACCAGCTGGACGGTGACCGACTTCAACCATGCCTCCGTCAGCGGAACCTGCGTCAGCTGCCACAACGGCACGGTCTCAGCCGGCAAGCCCGCCAACCACTTGGCGACGAACAACACCTGCGACGATTGTCACGTCACGACGACGTGGGTCTCGA
>JAFEEA010000438.1 GCA_018241335.1 Pseudomonadota bacterium | reverse complement strand
TGGCCAGCACCCGCCCGCCGCGCGCCGCGATGGTCTCCACGGCCCGCATCACCGCATCCGCCGCATCGCCCTCCATGTGGCACAGCGCCAGCACCGCTTCCGGCGCGCCCTTGACCGCGATGTGGCGTCCGCCGTCCTTGCCCGCCCAGACCTGCGCCATCGCCATGCGGCCGCGCGTCAGGCCATAGGTCGTCTCGATCACCCGGCCGTCATCGTGATCCACCGGAGTGGCGTCGTGGAACGCCTGCTCCATGGGATCGAAGGGGTGCGGCGCGCTGGCCCTCGCCCCGAGGCCAACCAGGGCCAGCACCGCCGCCGGCGTCGCCTCGCCCGAGGTCCACGATGTCAGGGCGCCGCCGGACCAGGCGCAGAAGATCGTCATCCGGTTCTGGGTCAAGGTGCCGGTCTTGTCCGTGCATAGCACCGTCGCCGCCCCGAGGGTTTCGATGGCCGCCGCGTGTCGGGTCAGCACCTTGGCCCGGGCGATTCGCTGCGCGCCCATGACCATGAACACCGCCAGGACCAGGGGGAATTCCTCCGGCAGCATGGCCATGCCGATGGAAAGGCCGCCCAGCACCCCTTGCAGCCAGGACCCGCGAAGCAGGCCGGTCAGCACCACCACCCCGCCACAAACGACCACCGCCGCCAGTCCCGCCACCTGCACGATGCGGCGCGTCTCCAGGCTGAGCCGCGCGGGACGGCTGTCGATCCGCTTCAAGGCGCCGCCGATCCGGCCGATTTCAGAGCGAGCGCCCGTCGCCGCCACCTCGGCCAGGCCCTGGCCGCGCACGATCAGGGTCCCGGAATAGAGGAACGGCGTCGCCTCGCCGCCGGGCGCGGCCATGGACCCGGCATCGCGCGAGGCGGTCTTGCCCGCCGGCGCGGACTCGCCGGTCAGCATGCTCTCGTCGACCTCCAGGTCCGCGCCTTCCCGCAGGATGGCGTCAGCCGGCGTGCGTTCGCCTTCAGCCACCGCGATGACGTCGCCGCGCACCAGTTCACGCCCGTCGATCCGAACCCGCCGGCCGCCACGCACGACGGTCGCCTGCGGGCTGGTGAGGTCGCGCAGCGCCGACAGGGCCCGCTCGGACCGATAGCCCTGCAGTACGGCGATGCTGACCGACAAGGTGGCGAACGCCATCAGCACCGCCGCCTCGCGAGGATCTCCGATCAGCAGGTAGACCGCGCCGCTGGCCAGCAAGAGGACGAACATCGGCTCGCGCGCCACCTCGAGCAGGATGCGCCAGAAGCCGCGCCGGTCGGGGTCTGGCAGCACGTTCAGCCCGTCGCTCGCCAATCGCCGCGCCGCTTCCTGATCGCTCA
>JAFEEA010000437.1 GCA_018241335.1 Pseudomonadota bacterium | reverse complement strand
CTAGAGCATGTTAGGCGAAAGTGTGAGCGGTTTCGCCGCCTGAACATGCTCTAAAGTTCTGAAATTAGAGCCTTTTTCAACGGGTCAGATGATTCCATCTGACCCTAAAGGGCTCTAGGCCGCCCTCGCCAGGGCAAACCAGCTCGTCAGGCACTGGGTGACATAGTCCGCCAGGCGGCCCTGGCGGTGCATGCCCCATTGGATCAGGGCGCCCTGCCACTGGGCGTCGACCAGCAGGGCCGCGCGCTCGGCCGGCAGGGCCAGGTCCGGCATCCGATCGGCCACGGCCGCGTGCAGCCGCTGGAAACGCCGCAGCGCCAGGGCGTTGAGGTCGGCGTCGCGCATGTCCTGGTGCAGCCAGAGCAGCTGGTCGGCGAAGCGGTCGGCGTCTTCGGCGTCCGGCGTCAGCAGCAGAAAGACCCCGATCACCGCATCCGCCCCCCGCCCGGGCGGCAGCGCCTCCAGCATGCGGAAGAAGCTCTCGTTGTCGCGCGCGACGGCGGCCACCATCAGGCGGCGCTTGTCGCCGAAGCGCTGGATCAGGGTCGGCGGGGCGATGCCGATCTGGGCGCTGACATCGGCCAGGGTGAAGTCGGCCGGGCCGCGCCGGAACATCACCGCCAGGGCGGCGTCCAGCACGGCGTCGTCACTGACGGTCTTGCGTCGGGCCATGATTAGTGTGAATCATGATTCACATAACGGCGTCCAGCCCGGAGCATCGATCATGGCAAGACAGGCGAGGCCCCTCGACGGCCAGGTGGCGCTGGTGGCCGGGGCGACGCGCGGCGCCGGGCGCGGAATCGCGCTGGAGCTGGCCGCGGCGGGCGCCCGCGTCTGGTGCACGGGCCGCTCGACCCGGACCCACGCCGCCACCCCGGGCCGCCCGGAGACCATCGACGAGACCGCCGAGATGATCGTCGCCGCGGGCGGCCAGGCCGTCGCCGTCCAGGTCGACCACACGGACGAGGCCCAGGTCGCCGCCCTGGCCGACCGCCTGGCGCGCGAGGAGGGCCGCCTCGACATCCTGGTCAACGACATCTGGGGCGGGGACGAGCTGATTGCCTGGGGCGCGCCGTTCTGGAAACAGGACATCGCCGTCGCCCGCGCTGTGGTGGACCAGGCGGTGTTCAGCCACCTCATCACCGCCCGCCACCTGGCGCCGATGATGGTCGAGGCCGGCCGGGGTTTGATCGTGGAGATCACCGACGGCGAGACGTCGGGCTATCGCGGCCAGGTCCTCTACGACTTGGTCAAGGCCTCGCTGATCCGGCTGGCCTACGCCATGGCCTGGGACCTGGCGCCCAAGGGCGTCACCGCCCTGGCCTTGTCGCC
>JAFEEA010000436.1 GCA_018241335.1 Pseudomonadota bacterium | reverse complement strand
CCGATGGCGGCGATCTTGTCCTCCCGCGACGGCGCGCCGGGCGTCCTTCGCTCCACCCAGACCCCGACGCGGTCGTTGCGGATCTGGCCCTCGACGTTGAAGTGGCCGAGGGCGCGGATGATCCAGGCCTCCAGGGCCGCGACGAAGGCGCGCACGTCCCGCTGCCGGGACCTCAGGTCCAGCATCACATAGGCCACCCGCTGGCCGGGCCCGTGATAGGTGTACTGGCCGCCGCGGCCGCTGGCGAAGACCGGGAAGCGGTCCGGCGCCAGCAGGTCGGCGGCCTTGGCCGAGACCCCGCCGGTGTAGAGGGGCGGATGCTCCAGCAGCCAGACCAGCTCGCCCGCGCGCCCTTCGGCGATGGCCTCTGCGCGGGCCTCCATGGTGGCGACCGCCTCGGGGTAGGGGACGAGGCCGGGCGACACCTTCCACTCGACCGCAAGGTCGTCCTGACGGCGGAAACTGGCCGGGGTGTTTAACGAGCGGTCAAGCATAGGGCCTGCAATGTGGGGCCTGGCGGCGTCCGTGCAAAGCGGTTCGGCCGTCTGGCTTGAAGTGGGGTCGGTGCGTTCGTGAGTCAGGTCAACGCCGTCAACGTCGAGATCTCCGTCGTGCTGGGCCGCTCGACCCTGCCGATGCAGCAGCTGCTGCGCATGGGCCGCGGCGCGGTGATCCCGCTGGACGCCAAGGCCAATGACGAAGTCTGGATCCTGGCCAACAACCACCCCGTCGCCCGCGGCGAGATCCTGATCAGCGACGACAAGATCTCCATCTCGGTCACCCGCGCCGCCGACGTCTACGACTTCATGGCGGGCGCGGCCTACTAGCCTACCGCAGCGCCTTTGAGGCGCATGCCCTTCACAAGCGACGCGGCGTTTGCTAACCCCCGCGCCTTACCACGATGCGGTCGTGGCGGAATTGGTAGACGCGCAGCGTTGAGGTCGCTGTGGGGCAACCCGTGGAAGTTCGAGTCTTCTCGACCGCACCATCCTTCTTCGCCTCTTGGGGCTGGCGGGATTCCAGGCTCGTCTGGAGGCAGAATCAGAGTTGCGGCCGCCTCGGTCCGCAACCGCTTGCGCCCTTTCGATATCAGCGGCTATGAGGCCCTATGCGCTGGCGGAGTCGAGGGTCTCGACCGCACCAGTGAACCTGAAGGACGACCGGTCGTAACAACGCAGCGCTGAACGCCAGTTCGGGAGGAGGGGCCATGAGCCAGGACGCCGCCGATTCCGCCGAACTGGACGCCAAGGCCGCCGAGGACCTGGAAGACCTCGCCCTCGACGACGACTACGCCCTGAACGCCGACTTCGTGGAGATGGTGGTCGACGCGGC
>JAFEEA010000435.1 GCA_018241335.1 Pseudomonadota bacterium | reverse complement strand
AGGTCCGGCATCTGCACGATCGAGAAGTAGCTGTGATCGTTCATCTTCAGGAAGGCGTGCAGGGCGCCGGGCACGCCGTGCATGTCGAAAAGGGCCACCAGCGGGCAGCCCATGACCTGCGAGAAGAAGGCGATGTGCTTCTTGATGTCGGCGGCCATGAAGGCCAGGTGGTGAATACCGTTGGGCTGCTGGGTCATGGGGCGTTCTCCCTGGCGTTTCTGGCCTTGTCGGTGAGGAAGCCGCCGAAGAGGGCGTCCAGCACCATGTCGTCGTGGGCCGCGCGGGCGGCGGGGGTTTCGGGGTCGGTGGCGAAGGTCACGCGGATCAGCGGGGTCATGTTGATGACCCCCACGGCGCCGGTCTCCAGCGTGATGACGACCTGTTCGGGCGGATAGGGCTTGATGTCGCCGTCGGCGATGGCCTGGCGCACCAGCTTGGCCATGCGGCGGTTGCGCGGGCCGATGAGGTGACGGTCGAGCCACTCGAGCCGCTCGCCGCCGGCCATGCCCTCCAGCGCGACGATGCGGCCAAGGGCCGGGTGCTTGCGGCTGATCTGCAGGAAGAGGCGCATGGCCATGCGCAGCTGGGTGATGGCCGGGGCGTCGCGGGCCACCTCCAGCAGGCGCTCCTCCTCGGCGATCACCGCGCCAAGGTCGAGCATGGCGCTGCGCCAGAGCTGGAGCTTGTCCTGGAAATGATAGTGCAGGGCCGGCTGGGAGACCTTGGCCGCCTCGGCGATGCCGGCCAGCGTCACGCGCTCGAATCCCAGGCGCGAGAACTGGTCCAGGGCCACGGCCAGGATCCGTGCGGAGGTCGCGCCGCCCTTGGATGTCGCCGGTCTTGCGGGAGTTTGTGTCGGCAAGATTGACACCGAGATCAAGATTTCTGACTTTGTAATCAGGAAATGATCCGGGCCGCAAGCCCGGCAGCACAGGGAGGCCCGCATGGGGATCGTCCGGGAGGCCTATGGCTTCGTTCACGCAGACACGAGCCGGCTGAAGGAGGTCTATGGCGGGCCGACCGGCCAGGTCTTCGTCGAGTGCATGCGCGTGCGTCCCGACACGGGCGAGTCCAAGACCGCCATCCTGTTCAGCCACCCGATCGGCGGGGGCGCCTTCCTGCCGCTGGTCAGCGCCCTGGCGCACGCCGGCCGGCACGTCGTCTATTGCAACCCGCGCTATCGGGGGAACGACACCGCCCTGATCCTGGAGAAGTGCGTCCTGGACCTCGGCGCCTGCGTCCGCGATCTCAAGGAACGCTTCGGCTACGAGAAGGTGGTGCTGGGCGGCTGGTCGGGCGGCGGTTCGCTGTCGCTGTTCTACCAGGACCAGGCGGAGCATCCGACGATCACCCATACGCCGGCCGGCGACGAGGTGGACCTG
>JAFEEA010000434.1 GCA_018241335.1 Pseudomonadota bacterium | reverse complement strand
TGACCGCCCAGGTCTCGGGCCTCATCCACGGCGAGACTGACGCCATGCCGCTGCACTTTGAGATCCTGTACAACGAGTACAACATCGTGGGGGCGTTCGCGGTGGCGGCGCTGCTGTGCCTGCCGGCGCTGGTCAACCTGGCGCTCAAGACCTTCGCCGACGGCGCCGAGCCCGATCTCGGCCGGCGCGCGCACTGATCGGAAGAGACCTCGCATGACCCTTTCCGTCCGATCCGTGGAAAAACGCTTCGGCCGCTTTCCAGCCCTGGGCGGCGTCGACCTGGACATCCGCGACGGCGAGCTGCTGGCGCTGCTGGGGCCCTCGGGGTCCGGCAAGACCACCCTGCTGCGGGTGATCGCCGGCCTGGAGTTCCCGGACGCCGGCCAGGTCCTGTTCGACGGCGAGGACGTCACCTTCGCCGGCGCAGCCGCGCGCCGGGTCGGCTTCGTGTTCCAGCAGTACGCCCTCTTCAAGCACATGAGCGTGGCCAAGAACGTCGCCTTCGGGCTGGACGTGCGCCGCGGCCGCGACAAGCCGCCCAGGGCCGAGATCGCGCGCCGGGTGGACGAGCTGCTGACCCTGGTGGAGTTGGGCGATCTTGGCCACCGCTTCCCGGCCCAGCTTTCCGGGGGCCAGCGACAGCGCGTGGCCCTGGCCAGGGCTCTGGCGGTGAGCCCGCGCGTGCTGCTGCTGGACGAGCCCTTCGGCGCCCTCGACGCCACCGTCCGCAAGTCGCTGCGCAAGGAGTTGCGGCGCATCCACGACGCCACCGGCGTCACCACCATCTTCGTGACCCACGACCAGGAGGAGGCCCTGGAGCTGGCCGACCGGGTCGCCGTGCTCAACCAGGGCCGCATCGAGCAGGTGGGAACCCCGGACGAAGTCCATGACCGTCCGGCCACCGCCTTCGTCGCCGGCTTCGTGGGCGAGGCCAACCGGTTCGAGGGTCAGGCCCTGGGCGGCGACTTCCGTTCCGGCGAGCTGGCCCTGCCCGCCGCTGGCGTCGCCGACGGGCCGGCCGTGGCCTTCGTCCGCCCGCACGAGTTCGTGCTGCGGGCCGAGGGCGCGCCGGTGACGGTGGACCGCGTCGTGGTCTCAGGTCCCCTGGGGCGGCTGGAATCCACCCTGCCGGACGGCCGGCGGATCGATGTCTCGGTATCGCGGGGCGAGGCCCTGCAGGTGAAGGACGGCCAGGCCGTCCGTATCAAGGCGCAAGCTGCGCACGTCTTTCCGGCGGGCTGACGGCGGTCGTGGCGAAGTCTGGCCTTACTCGAACGTCTGCGCCGCGGCGACGAGATTGGCGGCGGTGTCACGACGGAATCGGGCGACCGCAAACGCGCCGCGAACCGAGAGCACGGTGAGGGCGGTCAGCACCAGGTTGATGATCAC
>JAFEEA010000433.1 GCA_018241335.1 Pseudomonadota bacterium | reverse complement strand
GATAAAGCGCCCGGATCCGCTGCTGGCGCCGGACCAGGTTGAGTTCCCAGGGGCGCAGCGCCGTGTCCCCCTGAAAGGCGGCCTGGGCGGCGTCGCGCAATACGGACAGTCGCACACGACCCGGATCGGTTCCGGCCTTCGCCTGTCGCTCTCTGAGGCGACGTATCGGGCCTCGTTCGGCTTTCCGGGTCACACCTCGGGCGCGGCGAGGTGTCGCCTCGGCCTCGACGCCCCGGTCGCGCAGCGCCTGGGCGAACGCCCGCCGCCAGGCGTCAAGGTCGGCCTTCTTCGGATTGAGGCGTTCACCGGCGTGGCCGCGGGCGTGTATCGACAGGTGGACGTGTGGACGTGGCGTGTCGGTGTGAAGGGTGAACACGTAGTCATGTCGACCTGCCAGCGTGTCCGCCGCGAAGGCCCGAGCGGCGTCGTACAGCGCCGCCGCGTCCGTGCCAGCCGGCATCGACAGGACCACGGACAGGCTCACCGGCGAGTTCGTGCGCCGCCGGCTGTCGAACTGGTCGCAGGCCGCCCAGGTGTCCGCCAGGTCGGCCAACGCTTGCCGGCCCACCATGATCTCGCCGGCGGATCCTTCCAGCTCCAGCTGGCCATTGCGGGCGATATACTCAAAATGAGCGTACAGATGCCCGGCATCCCGCGTCCGCCCCGTCACCTTGACCATGACCTCCGGCGCACGGTCGACGATGCGCTGCAACCGGGCGCGAACGCCCTCCTGCGGCGGCGGCGACCGGCCCGCTTGCGGATGGACGATCCTTGTCCGGGCCGGCGCTCGCCAGACGTCCTCGAAACCCGGAACGGTGCGGAAGTCCGTCAAGGATCGCCCTGCCAGTAGGCGAGATTCCCCTCAAAGGCCTCCCGCAACGAAGCCAGGTGAGCCCGCAGTTCCCCGCGCAGCGCATCGAGATACGACAGTTCCAGGTCCAGCACCTGGCCTTCCAGGATCGCGGTGTTCAGCGCCCTGGCGATCTGGTTCACGTTGACGCCGATCCGGTGCACCTCGCTGTGGATCGCCAGCAAGGCGTCCTCCTCCGGCGGCCGGAACCTTGGCCTTCCGCGAACCCGATGGCTCACCAGGGCGGCCACCCAGGTGGAGGGGCGCAGGCCCATGGCCCGCGCCTCGGCCGCCACCGCGGCGGCGTCCTCGGCGCGCAGGCGGACCATCAGCCGTAGGGGTCGAGGGATCGGGCCTGCACAGGGCGCCCCGCCGGCCGGGCCGCAGGCGGCGTCGATCAGCCGGCGAAGGAGCGCGGAGCGACCGCCGAAAGCCATGGCGGCGGCGTCGAAGCGCTGGGCGGCGTCGTCGGAGACACGGACGCTGAACATGGCCATCGGCGAAGTCCGTCATACATCGCTGCCGCAAAGGCTATCCTGCCCTAGACCCTAGACAACG
>JAFEEA010000432.1 GCA_018241335.1 Pseudomonadota bacterium | reverse complement strand
CGCCGCGGCGGCGGCCTTGGGCGCCTTGCTGGCGACCCAGGCGTCGAAGTCGGCCTGGCTGACCACCTTCACCTCGATGGGCATGAAGGCGTGGTCGACGCCGCAGAGCTGCGAGCACTGGCCGTAGAAGGTGCCGGTGAGGTCCGACTTGAACCAGGTCTGGTTCACGCGGCCCGGAACCGCATCGATCTTGACCCCGAAGGCGGGCACCGAGAACGAGTGGATGACGTCTTCGCCGGTGACCAGCACCCGCACCACCTTGCCCACCGGCACCACCAGCGGGGCGCTCGAGGCGAGCATGTAGGGCACATGCTTGGAGTCGGCCGTGGCCTTGTCCATCAGGGTCGAGGTGTAGGCGCTGATCTTCTGGTCGGGATATTCGTAATCCCAGTTCCACTGCCGACCCGTGACCTTCACGGTCATGTAGGGCTGCGGCATGTTGTGCTCTTCATAGAGCAGCCGGAACGAGAAGATCGCGATCACCATCAGGATCAGGACCGGAACGATGGTCCAGACGATCTCGATGGGGGTGTTGTGGCTCCAGCGCGCCGGCGTCGGATTGGCGCGCTTGTTGAAGCGCACGATCACGATGATCAGCAGCGTCAGCACGAACAGCGTGATGGCCGTGATGATCGGCAGCAGCACGAAGTTGTGGAAGAAGGCCGCGTCGTGCCTGATCTGCGACGCCGCGGGCTGCAGGTCGATGGCCTTGTCCGTCGGCTGACCCATCAGGTCCGCGGCCATTGCCTGGGCCGCGATGGCCACCCCCAGGACAGCCGCCGGAACCCCCGCCGCCAGCCGTCCGATCACCGAAAACTTCGACTTCATGTCCCTCACGGCCTGTTTCGCCGGCCGACGGCCCGAAAAGGACACGCCGTGCTCCGACACTCCATAGCGCAAAGGCAGGACGCTTCGGCACGCTTTGCCGCGAGCCTATTTGTCGCACCCCGGCCTTCCAGCCTTCCGGGCGCGTGCATACGCGGATCATAGGCGCTTGCCAAGGCGCTAGGGGGCCAAAGCGCAAGGGGCGATTGGCGGTTTCGAAACCCGGGCCGACGCCTTATCTCTAGGCGCGAAGTCCGCGCGCCCGCCCTTCCGTCGCGTGCGCAAGGCAAAGCCCGCCAAGCAAGCCCCCCGAGGATGTCTCTATGAACGCCGCCGCCCTCGCCCCCTCCATCCTCGAAGCCGCCGGCGTCGACCCGTCCCGGGCCGGCGACATCCTGAACGAGGCGCTCAAGGGGGCGGACGACGGCGAACTCTTCGTCGAGCGGATGGAGAGTGAGAGCTTCCTCTTCGACGACGGCCGGCTGAAGTCGGCGACCTATGATTCGGGCGAGGGCTTCGGCCTACGCGTGGTGGCTGGCGAGACCGCCGGCTACGCCCACGCCAGCGAGGTGTCCGAGGCCGCCATCCGCCGCGCGGCGGGTTCGGCGGCCCTCGCCAAGCGCGGCTATGAGGG
>JAFEEA010000431.1 GCA_018241335.1 Pseudomonadota bacterium | reverse complement strand
CTCATCCTCCCACGCCTGCGGCGCGGGCCCCTCCTTCTCCCTCTGGGAGAAGGGAGAGCTGGGAACACCCCTCCCGGAGGGAGAGGGAGGGGCCCGCCGCGCAGCGGTGGGAGGGTGAGGGGCTAGGCCGCCTCCGCCCGATCCCTCGGCGGGACCGCGGCGGCGAGGGCCAGGGCGGCGACGGCGAGGGCGGCGTAGAGGTAGCCGTCGACCGGGGCGTCCTGGCTGAAGGCGATGGTGACGGCGGCGAAGGCGGCGCCGACGAGGGCCTGGGTCAGGCCGCTGGGCCGGCCGCGCGCCAGGGCCGCGGCGGCCAGGGCGACCAGGGGCACGGCGGCCGTCGACAGGTCGTAGCGCATGGCGCGGGGGTTCAGGAACACCGCCGCCACGATCAGGCCGGCGATGCGCGTGCGCCGGTCCTGGCGGCCCAGGGCCAGGGCCGCCGCCAGCAGCGCCGCCGAGAGCCCCAGGTGCGCGGCCATGGGGGCCAGGGGCGCGTGGCGCGGGTCGGCGGTGACGGCGCCCAGCAGGCTGTCGCCCAGCCGGTCGTGCCCGACCACCTGGGTGAAGAGGGTGTGGATCCATTCGCGCATCAGCTTCGGCGCCGCCAGCCACGGGACGAGGTAGCTGAGCGCCGCCGCCCCCACGGCCAGGGCGCCGGCCCGCCACTGGCGCCGCGCCGCGTCGTCGGCCAGCAGGGGGACCAGCCAGAAGGCGGCGTAGAAGGGCTTGAACGCCGTCGCCAGGGCGACCGCCGCGTGGAACGGCCCCCATCGCCCGGCCCGCACCGCCGGCGCCAGGGCGAGCGCGATCAGGGCGTAGAGCACCGTGCCGTTGTTGGCGACCAAGGCGCTGAACACCCCCGCGCCCAGGAAGGCGGCGAAGAACACCCCCGCCGCCAGCACGATCCGCCCCGCCCCCGGGCCCAGCAGCAGCCGCCCCAGCACCGCCGGGATCACCGCCACCGACACGAAGTCGGCGATCATCAGGATGTCGCCGAACGCCGGCCGCAGCGGGCTGTGCGCCGCCAGCCGGTACAGCATCCACACGAAGGGCGGCGCGATGAACGGCAGGCCGTGGGCGTGGCGCACCTGGGCCGGCAGGTAGGGATCGCGCCCCGCCGCGAAGGCGTCCAGCGCCCCGGTGTAGGCCGGCAGGTCGCGCTCATAGAGCCCGGCGATGGCGTGCGGCGTCAGGAAGAGCCGCTCAGCCGCCACCAGCAGCCCGATCCCCGCCACCCAGAGCGCGAGGCTGACCAGCGGCGTGTCGCCGGCCGGCGCCGGCGCGGGCGGCCGGGAAGGCGGGGTCGCGGCGGGATCGGTCATGCGGCGGCCCTGAATCGCGGGAGGAGGCGGCCAGGGTGCAACGGCGCCGCGGCGGGGGGAAGGGCGGGGCGCTCTTCGCCCGCGACCAAGACGCGGGTTGAATGACGCTGGGTCGCGCGGTTTCATTGGGCGCCC
>JAFEEA010000430.1 GCA_018241335.1 Pseudomonadota bacterium | reverse complement strand
CCCAGGGCGGACCCGACGCAGACGACGCCGACTTCAGGGAATACGCGTGATGGCGGAGACCCAGTTCGTCACCCTCGCCCTCGGCCCGGAGATCTTCGCGATCCCCGTGACCTATGTGCGCGAAATCCTGGACTTCCGGACGCCCTTCGCCATTCCGGAAGGGCCGCCCTATCTGCTGGGGCTGACCGACGTGCGCGGCCGCGCCACGCCGACGTTGGACCTTCGCCGCAAGCTCGGCCTGTCCGCCACCGAACCCACCCTGGCCACCCGCGTCCTCGTCCTGGACGTGCCGGTGGAGGACCGCACCCTGGCGCTTGGCCTGGTGGCCGACCGCGTACTGGAGGTCATTTCCGTTGACGAGGACGCCGTCGAACCGGCGCCGGACATCGGCGTGCCCTGGCGGTCCGACTACATCGAGGGCGTCGTCCGCCGCGACGACGGGTTCGTGATCATCTTCGACCTGGCCCGCCTTCTCACCAGCCAGGACGTCGCCGCCCTGCCCATCAGCGTCGCCGCCTAGCCGGCGGACGAATTTCTACCTCCCCCCCGGGGTCATCCCCGCAGCCCCTAGTCCAGGACTGACCCCATGCGTATCACCATCAAGCTGAAGCTCGGCCTCGCCTTCGCCCTGATGATCGCCCTGATGATCGTGGCGGCGGCGCTCGGCATGCAGGGCATCGGCAAGCTCAACGCCGGCTTCGATGGGGTCATGTCCGGCCCGGTCGCGCGCACCGCCAGTGTCCAGGACCTGAACGGCGTCTTCCTGCGCATCGCCCGGGCCGAGCGGGACATGATCCTGGCCGACGATCGCCAAGAGGCCGCGCCCCTGGTCGCCGAGATCGCCCGTGAGCGCCAGCGCTTCACGGACCTGATGCAGAAGTCCGAAGCCATTGCGACGCCGGAAGCCAAGCCGAAATGGGCGGCCCTGCGCGCCGCCGGCGACCGCTTCATGGCCGTCGACGACCGCCTGCGCGAACTGGCCCTGGCCAACCAGGACGCCCAGGCCAAGGCCCTGTCCAACACCGAGGGCAAGCAGGCCTTCGACGAGGCCTCGCGCCAGATGGACGAACTGGTCCAGCTCGAACGCGGCGAAACCCAGGCCGCCTCCGACAAGGTCGACAACGACGACAAGGCCACCCAGACCTCGCTGGTCACCATGACCGCCGTCGCCCTGCTGATCGCGCTCGGCGCTGCGGTGTGGCTGTCGATCTCGGTCGCCAAGGGACTGGCGCGCGCCGGCGAGGCCGTGCGCCAGGTGGCGGAAGGCGACCTCACCCGCACCGTCGCCGTCACCACCAACGACGAGATCGGCGACCTGCTGGGTCATGTGAACCTGATGGTCGAACGCCTTCGGGGCGTCATCGCCGACGCCCTGTCCGCGTCGGAGAACGTTTCCTCCGGCAGCCAGGAGCTCTCCGCCACCTCCGAACAGGTCAGCCAGGGTGCGACGGAGCAGGCGTCTGCTGCGGAGGAAGCGTCGGCGTCGATGG
>JAFEEA010000042.1 GCA_018241335.1 Pseudomonadota bacterium | reverse complement strand
CGCAGGCGGTGGACACCTGAGAGGCCGCCCTGGGTCCCGGCTTTCGCCGGGATGATCGGGTGGGAGGGGGGGAAGGGATGCTCGGCGCGCGCCGTTCGGGCTGTCAGGCGCGTTGGACTTCGATGTTGCCGCTGACGCTTTCGAGGCGCAGGCGCACGGACTTTTCGCCGGGGCCGGGTTCGCCGGCGCTGTCGAGGTCGGAGCGGACCTTGCCGCTGATGGTCGAGAGGTCCAGCCAGGCCGCCGAGCCGCCGGCGACGCCGACGCTGAGGGCGCCGGACACGGTGCGCGCCTTGACCTGGCCGTGGTCGGCGCGGCGGACGTGGATGCGGCCCGAGGCGGCGAAGGCTTCCAGGCTGTCTCCGGCGGTTTCGACCTCGATGTTGCCCGAGCCGGTGGTGAGGCGCGCCTCGCCCGCGGCGCCGGCCAGTTCGGTGCTGCCCGAGCCGGTGACGACCCGGGCGTCGCCGCCCACCTGGCCCAAGACCACCCGGCCCGAGCCGGTCTTGACGTCCGCCGCGCCGTCGGCGGCGTCGACGGTGATGTCGCCCGAGCCGGTGCGCACATGGGCCGCAGCAGCGCGCGCCACATGGATCGATCCGGAGCCGCTGGCGGCGCGGACGTCGCCGAGGCGCCCCTCGGTCTCGATACGGCCGGAGCCGGTGGCGATGTTGGCGTCGCTGGCGGCGGGCACGCGGATGGTCGCCTCGATGGCGCCGCCGATGCCGAAGAAGGCCAGGCCGTGCTTGCGCACCAGCACCGCGATCTCGTCGCCGCGCTGGGCGACCTCGGCCTCGGCGATCCAGGCGGCGGCGACAGGGTCGCCGCGCATGGGAACGAGGTCCACCGTGGTCTGGGCGACGTCGCCGGCGATCACGCGCACGCGGCCCTTGGGGATCTCGACGCGCAGGCGAACGGCTTGGGGGGTTTCGAAGGTGTGCATGACGGCAGGTCCTTTGCGGTCAGCGCGCCCAGCCCTGCACGCGGCGGCCGGGGCCGTGGCGGTGCGGGCTGGAGCCGGGGGGATTGGGCTCGTCCTGGGCGGCGGCGCGGGCGGCGGCCACCAGCCAGGTGTTGAGGGACTGGCCCCGCCGCGTGGCGAGGGCCTCGGCGCGGGCCTTGAGGGCCTCGGGGATGCGCAGGGTGATGCGGGCCTGGGCGTCGCCGTCCTCGGACGGGTCGGCCTCGACGGCCCCGGCCATGGCGGCTGGCGCTGGCTCGGCCAGGCCGGGTTCCGGCGCCTGGACCTGGAAGATCGGCTCGCGGCCCTCCATGCGCACCGAGATGGCGACGCCGGGCAGTTCGGCGGCGATCTCGTTGGCGGCCTGGGACAGGGCGTCCAGCAGGGCCAGGCGCAGGGCGGGATCGAGGGCCAGCAGCAGGCGCTCGGCGGCCTCCTGCACGTCCTCGCCGCCGACGTGGGCGGCGCGGGCGAGGTCCTGGCTCAGGGTGTTGATGACGGGGGTGATGTCCATGGGCGCCGGTATGACACCATTATGGTGTCATTGCAATGGCGTTTTGACACCATGGACGGCGCCAGGGCGTCAGGCCCGGCCGGTCACCACGATCAGCGGGTCGCTGGTCCAGCCGTCGCGCAGGCGACGCGCTCCCACCTCCCCGAAGCCGGCGCGGTCCAGGTACATGGCCACCAGCCGGGCGTGGTCGTCGTCGTCCAGGGACAGCCACAGCCGCACCGCCTTGGTGGGAAAGCAGCGGTTGGAGAAGCTGATGACGATGAGTCCGCCGGGCTTCAGCACCCGCCGCACGTCGCCGAGGGTCGCCACGGGGCGGGTCAGGTACTGCACGCCGACGCAGATCAGCACCGCGTCGACGCTGGCGTCGGCCAGCGGCAGCACCGGCTCGGCGTTGATGTCCTGGATGAACCAGCGGGCCAGGCGCGTGTTGGCCGCCAGCTCCTCGGCGTTCATGCCGTGGCCGATCACCTCGGCGAAGTCCATGTCGGGCGGCAGGTGGCTGATCCAGCTCGACATCAGGTCCAGCACCACCGTCCCCGGGGTCAGGACCTCGCCGTAGAACCGGGTCAGGGCCGCGATCGCCGCGTCGTCGATGTGGGTCTCGAAGCGGGGCTCCACATAGAAGTCCCGATCGTCGTCCGGGTCTTCCTTGGCGAAGGCGTTGGGGGGCAGTCCGGGCAGGTCGTCCATGGGCGCAGCAGACAACGCCCGCCCGCCGCCGGCAAGCGCCGACCCTGGGTTGGTGAACAGCGTTCTGGCGTCCCGGCGCGACGCCACATAAAAGCTTCATCCACGCGGGACAGACTCAATGCCAATTTCCAGGGGAACGCCCATGCACCGCCGCCTCTTCCTCGCCGCCGTCGCCGGCGCCGCCACAGCGCCGACGAGCCTGCTGGCCGCGCAAAAGGACCCGGTGAAGCTCGCCAAGGCCTTTCCGTACCTCGATCTCTACCTCAAGCTGCCGGCCGCCGAGCGCAGCCACTTCGCCGTCGTCTACTACATGACACGCGACAACAAGCCGGCCGCCGGGCTGCGCGGCTGGATCATCGACGGGCCGAACAAGACACCGGTCAGCTGGTCCGCCGACGGCCGGGCGCTGCAGCTGCCTACCCTGGCCCAGGTGCAAGGCTCCGCCACGATCCAGTTCGACGTTCCCGGGGACGCGGCCCTGAAGCCGCGGCTAGAGCTGCATCCCCTGATGGCCGCGGCCGCGCAGGTGGACGCGGTGGCTCTGCAGGCGTCCATCGCCCAGGCCGGCGCCGCGGTGAAGAAGATGGCCGGCCCGATGGCCATGATGGCCCCCAAGATCACCGCCGCCCAGTTCCCCGGCGCGCCCTCCGGCCAGGCCATGCTGGCCACCGGCAAGGCCCTGCCCCTGCCGGCCGGCAAGTTCGGCCCGCTCTACGATCCGGGCCGGGAGCCGGGCGCGCGCACCATCACGCTCGCCAGGGCGCCGTCGCGGATCCTGCTGACGCCCTCCGCCTAGGGGCGATCGGCCTTCGTTCCAGCGCGCTCGGCGCGACGTGGGGTTTGTCCACGAACTTCACGAACGCGCCCTGCCCTCCCTCAGCTTCGTCACCCCGGCCAAGCGCAGCGGCGAGCCGGGGCCGGGCGCTCGCGCCCCCCTGTCCGGGGCGACGTCGTTGAAGTGGCAAGCCACCGACGCCACCTGGGCGTGCTTGACCCAGGTCAAGGCTCGGCCAACTGTGCCATGGCGTTCTGGGGGCGACCATCATGGGGGTGATGGCGCGGGCGGCGACGAGGGGACATGCACACCAGGCTCAAGCCCGTCGACGCCTTCGTGGGCGTCAATGTGCTGCTGCTCGCGGCCGGCAGCGCCCTCTTCGTGCTGCAGCGCCTGAACAACCTCGAAGCCCGCTCGAACCTGGCCGAGATGGTCGTCTACGTCCTGACCATAGCCGCCGCGATCGTCGCCGGCTGGAGACGCATGCGCCGCGCCGCCCTGCCCCTGACCACGCTGGGCGCCATGCAGCTCGGCATCCTGAGCGCCTTCGCCGGCGGCGTCGTCCACATCCACGGCATGCGCCTGTACGACACGGACCTGTTGGGCCTGCCTTTCGACAAGTGGGTGCACGGCCTCAACGCCGTGGCCGGCATGGCCTTCACCCAGGCCCTGCTGCAGCCCGCCAAGGGCGTCGTGCCCCGGGGCCTGGCCGTCCTGCTGATCGTCCAGGGCTGCGGCGCCATCGTCGAGGCGATCGAGTACGTCTGCCAGGCGCTGATCCCCAACACCGGCGTCGGCGGCTATGACAACAACATGCAGGACCTGCTGGCCAACCTCGGCGGCGGCCTGATCTATCTCGCGGCCCAGGCCGCCTGGGGCGTGATCGCGCGCGCCGGCGCGCGCCGCGCCCCCGCAGCGTGAGCCCAACCGCCGTGGCCGCGCGCCGGACCTTGCCCCCGGCCTGGGGCGTCGCCGAAGTGGCCGTGGCCGCGGGCCTCTTCGTCTTCATGCTGTGGGGCCTGGGGCCGCGCATCGCCGGCGGCGGGCCGGTCCTGCTCCTCTTCTGGGTCGCCTTCGCCCTTCTGGCCGCCCTGGCGGCCTGGCTGTCGCCGATGGTCCTGCACGCCGACCCGCCCGCCCTGCGCGGCTGGGGCCTGGGCCGCGCACGGGACGACCCTGGCGCGGTCCGCAACGCCTGGCCCCGCTACGCCGCCTTGACCGCGATCGGCCTCGTGGTGATCGGCGCCCTCGCCGCCCTGCGTGACCCGCTGTTCGCGCGCCACATCGCCTGGGGCGACGCGGCCCTCAAGCTGGCCGTGTACCTGGTCTCCGGCGTGCTGCAGGACCTGGCGGTGTTCGGCTTTGCGCTGACGCGCCTGCGCGAGGCCATCACCGCCGCCGCGGGCCCATCCCGGCCGTGGGCCCGCCCCCTGGCGGCGATCCTGGTCGCGGCGCTCTTCGCCGCCGCCCACGCGCCCAACTGGCCGTTCGCGACCCTGGTGTTCGCCGGCGGCGCGGCGCTCGCCTGGCTGTTCTGGGCCCGCCCCAGCGTCGTCCTCGCCGGGGCCAGCCATGGCGTCCTCGGAACAGCCCTGCACGCGGCGCTGCACCTGAACATGCGCATCGGCCCGTTCTACGCCCACCCCCAGGGCCACATCCTGCGCCACGTGCTGCCGTTCATGGCCCCCATCGCCGAACGGATCGGCTGGTGAGCGGCCTGCACGCCAGGGCGGCGCGCCGGGCGGGGCCGGGGTGGCGCGTCACCCTGCTGGACCTCTACCTGGCGCGCCTGCTCGCCGCGCGCCTGGCGCTGGGCCTGGGGCTGGTGTTCACCGTGATGATGCTGGAGCGCGCGCTGCGCCTGGCGACCCAGATGGCCGCTGCCGGCGCCCACATGGGCTTCCTGCCGGAGATGATCTGGAACCTGGTCCCGCACTATGTGGGCCTGGCCCTGCCCGCGGCCTTCCTGATCGGGCTCTTGATGACGGTCTCGCGCCTGGAGGAAGGGCTTGAGATCGAGGCCATGCTGGCCGCCGGCATCTCCCTGCGCCGCATCCTGACCGTGCTGGTGACCGCCGGGGTCGTGGTGGGCGCCGCCGGCCTGGTGGTCATCGGCTGGCTGGAGCCGCACGGCCTCTTCGGCTACCGCAGCGCCCGCGAGGAGGCCCTGCGCGCCGGCTGGACGGCCCGCGCGCAGCCGTGGGCCTTCCAGGGACGCGGCGGCGACATCACCCTGACGGCGGACGAGACGGACGCGGGCGGCCACGCCCTGCGCGGGGTGCTGATCGTCCGGCGCGCCGCCTCGGGCGCCGAGAGCGTGCTCACCGCGGGCCAGGCCACATTGAGGCTTGGCCCGGACGGCCGCACCGCCGCCCTCGACGCCGGCCGCGGACGGTTCCTGGTCGACCTGCCGGGACGCACGGTCTCGACCGGGGCGTTCGACAGCTACAGCCTCTCCGACCCGTTCCCGGCGCGCGAGGCCAGGCGCGTGCGCGGAACGGTCGCCGCCGAGCTGACCCTGGACGAACTGGCGCGCGATCTTCGCCCGCGCGACCGCCGCGCGGAGTTCTGCGCCCGCGTCGCGTGGGTGCTGTCGGCGGTGATGGCGCCCTTTCTGGCCCTGCCCATGGCGCTGGCGGGGCGACGCGGCCGGCCGCTGCTGGGGATGCTGGTCGCCGGCGTCCTGACCATGGGCTTTCACCTGCAGCTTCGCCTGGTGCAGAGCCTGGGCGCGCAGGGGCGGATCGAACCGCTGAACGCGACCCTCGGCGCCTTCGCCGTCGCCCTGCCCCTGCTGGCCTGGCTCTTCCTCTCCAACCGGCGCCTGCTGGGCGACACGCCGCTGGCGCGGTTCCTGAGGCGCCTGCAGCAGTTCCTGGCGCCGCCGCGCCCGCCGCCCACCTTCGAGGCCCGCGCCCACGCCACGGTCGCCGGATACGTGCGCCGAAGCCTGTTCGTGTCGATCGTCTGGGTGGCCCTGGCCATGGTCAGCCTGCTGGGGATGATCGACCTTTGCGAACGCACGGGAGCGATCATGAGCCGCGGCTTCGGGCTGCCGGGGCTGGCGCGCTACGCGGCCCTGAGGGCCCCGATCCTGGCCGAGCAGTCGCTGGGCCTGATCACCCTTATCGGCGCGGCGGCGGCCTTCGCGCGCCTGGTCACCGGCGGCGAGATCACGGCCATTCGGTCCCTCGGCGTGTCGCTCTACCAGATGACCCGGATGGTCCTGCCGGTGGGGCTGGCCATGGCCGCCGCCAGCATCCTGCTTTCCGAGGTCGCCGCCCCCGCCGCCCAACTCGGCCTGGCGCGCTGGTGGAGCGCCGAGGGCACGCAGGGCGCCCAGGGGGCCCAGGGTACGATGTCGTGGTTCCGGACGGGCGGCGAGGTCGTCAATGTCGCGGCGCTGTCGGCCGACGGCGAGCGGCTGGGCGGGGTGCGAATCTACCGGCGCGGCGCGGACGGCCTCCTGGCCGAACGCGTCGTGGCCCGCGCCGCCTCGGCCAGCGGGAACACCTGGACCCTCGAGGACGCGATGACCAGCCGCGTCGAGGCGAACGCCGCCCGCCAGGCGTGGGCGCCGTCGGCGCGCTGGCCCGCCGCCATGACCCCGGCGGAGCTTTCCGCGGCGGCGGCGGGGCCGTTGCAGATCTCCGCCAGGTCGGCCTGGCGCGCGGCGTCCGGCGCGGCGCCGACCAACCTCAGCCGAGGGTTCCTTGTGACCCGCCTGAACCGCGCCCTCACCGAGCCGCTCGTGCCGATGATCATGCTGGTCATGGCCCTGCCCCTGGCCCTCTCTCCCGCCCGGACCGGGCCGAGCTTTCCGCGCCTGGTCTGGGTGCTGGGCGGCGGCCTGGTGTTCGTCGTGGTCGACGGGATCTGCCTGGCCTGCGGGCAGACCGGCCTCGCCCCGCCGGCCTGGGCGGCCTGGTGCGCGCCGACGATCTTCACCGGCCTGGCGCTGATCGCCCTGGTCTGGCGGGAGGCCTGAGGATGACGAAAGCCCCGCTTGACCCAGGTCAACGCCCCGCCGACGCGAAAGCGGCACCTGGGGTGTCAAACGATCACGGGTCCGGGGGGGCCATGTCGCTGAAGCCCATCAACGTCTTCGCCGCCGTGAACGCGGGCCTGTTCGCCATCCTGTGCATGGTCTTCTACGGCCGCGAGTTTCGCGCCTACCACGGGCCGGGCAATGTGGCGGAGTTCCTGATCTACGCCGGCTGCATCGCCGCCGTGACCGCGGTCGGCTGGCGGGCGCTGCGCCGGGTCGACCTGCCGGCGGGGGTGCTGGTGTTCATGCAGATCGGCATCCTGGCCCACTTCGCCGGCGGCTTCGTGCCGGTGAACGGCCACAGGCTCTACGAGCTGGTCATCCTGGACGTGCGGTTCGACAAGTATGTGCATGTGCTGAACGCCCTGGCCGGATGCGTCCTGGTCGACCATCTGATGGCCCGCCACCAGTCGCCGATCCCGCGCCTGCTGCTGATCGTCATGGTGGTGTTGGGCGCCGGGGCCGTCGTCGAGATGGTCGAGTATGCCGCCAAGCTGGCCGTCGCCTCGACCGGCGTCGGCGACTACGACAACAACATGCGCGACCTGTGGGCCAACTTCGCGGGATGCGTGGTCTTCATGGCCGCCCTGGCGATCCGCTCCGCGTGGCTGCAGGCCGGCGCGCGCCAGCCGGCCCGATGACGGCCCGCGCCATCCACCCGGGCTGGGGCCTGGCGGAGATCGCCGGCCTCTTTGCCCTGTTCGAGGCGGTGCTGTGGGGGCTCGGCCCCTGGGTCAGCACGCCCGGCGGCGCCCCGGCGGCCGTCGCGCTCTACTGGCTCGCCGCGGTGGTGGGCGGCGGGTTCATCCTGTTTCTGTCGCCCATGGTCCTGCACCGCGACCCGCCGTCGGCGAGGGGCTGGGGGCCCGGCCGTAGCCGGGACGATCCCGGCGCCCTGGCCAACGCCTGGCCCGCCTACCTGGCCCTGACCCTGGTCGGCGCGGCCCTGCTGGCCGCCGCCGCCGCCATCCGCGACCCCGGGGTTCTCTCGCACATCCGCTGGCGCGCCCTGGCGACCAAGCTGACGCTCTACCTGATCTTCGCGCCGATCCAGGCGCTGGCCTTCTTCGGCTGGCTGCAGCCCAGGCTGAGAGAGGCGATCACGCCCCTGCTCGGCGCCGGCGCCGCCGGGCGCGCGGCCGTCGCCGCCCTGACGGCCGTGCTGTTCGGGCTCGCCCACGCCCCGAACTGGCCTTTCGCCGCCCTGGCGGCGGCGGGGGGGCTGGCCTGGTCCTGGCTCTACCAGTCCAGGCCGAACCTGGTGCTGGTGGGGGTGAGCCATGCGGTGCTCGGGACCATGGTGCACAGCGTGCTTGGGCTCTACACGCGCATCGGCCCATTCTACGCCCACCCGGAGGGGCACATCCTGCGCAACGTCGCGCCGGGGCTGAGGGCGCTGATCGGCAATCTCTACTGAAGGGCGCCCGCGCCGCCGCGCCCCATCCCCCGCCCCCGAATCCCTGCTAAAACGGGCCATGCCCAAGGCCGCCCAGGCGTCGCTGTTCGACGACGCGCTCAATCCCGCTCCCGCCGCGCCCCTGTCGGAGGCGCATGAACCGCGCCCCGCGCCGACCAAGGCAACCGCGTCTTCCGGCGCCGCCGCGCCCGCGTCCGGCTATTCGGCCAAAGACATCGAGGTCCTGGAAGGGCTGGAGCCGGTTCGCAAGCGGCCGGGGATGTACATCGGCGGCACCGACGAGCGGGCCCTGCACCACCTGTTCGCCGAGGTGCTGGACAACTCCATGGACGAGGCCGTGGCCGGCCACGCCAAGCTGATCGAGGTGTCGCTCTCGGCGGACGGCGCGCTGACGGTGAAGGACGACGGCCGCGGCATGCCCGTGGACCCACACCCCAAGTTCCCGGACAAGTCGGCCCTGGAAGTGATCATGACCGTCCTGCACTCGGGCGGGAAGTTCTCTGGCAAGGCCTATGAGACCTCCGGCGGCCTGCACGGGGTCGGCGTCTCGGTGGTCAACGCCCTTTCCGAGCGGGTGGAGATCACCGTCTGGAAGGACGGCTTCGAGTGGCGCCAGACCTTCTCGCGGGGGCGGCCGACCTCGGGGCTGGAGCAGATCGGCCCCAGCCGCAAGCACGGCACGGCCGTCACCTTCACGCCCGACCCGGTGATCTTCGGCGACGACACCCATTTCAAGCCGGCCCGCCTCTATCGGATGGCGCGCTCCAAGGCCTACCTGTTCCGGGGCGTCGAGATCCGCTGGCGCTGCGAACAGAGCCGCATCACCGACGCCACCCCGGCCGAGGCGACCTTCCACTTCCCCAACGGCCTCGCCGACTTCCTGGCCGAGACCACGCAGGGGCTGGAGACGGTGACGCCGGAGCCCTTCGCCGGGCGCATCGAGCGCAAGGGCGAAGGCGGGGCGGTGGAATGGGCGGTGGCCTGGACCCCGGCGGGCTTCGGCGAGGCCGACGGCTTCATGCGCTCGTACTGCAACACCGTGCCGACGCCGGAGGGCGGCACCCACGAGGCGGGGCTGCGGGCGGTGCTGACCCGGGGGCTGAAGCAGTACGCGGAGCTGACCGGCGACAAGCGCTCGGGGATCATCACCGCCGACGACGTCATCGCCCAGGCGGGCGCCATGATCAGCGTCTTCATCCGCAATCCGGAGTTCCAGGGCCAGACCAAGGAGCGGCTGTCGTCGTCCGACGCCCAGCGGCTGGTCGAGGCGGCGCTGCGCGACCCGTTCGACCACTGGCTGACGGCGCAGCCCAAGTCGGCAACCGCCCTTTTGACCTTTGTCGCCGAGCGGGCCGAGGAGCGGCTGAAGCGGCGCAAGGACAAGGAGGTCGCCCGCGCCTCGGCGACGCGCAAGCTGCGCCTGCCGGGCAAGCTGGCGGACTGTTCCAACCAGTCGGCGGACGGCTCGGAGCTGTTCATCGTCGAGGGTGATTCGGCCGGCGGCTCGGCCAAGCAGGCCCGGGACCGCAAGACCCAGGCGATCCTGCCCCTGCGCGGCAAGATCCTGAACGTCGCCTCCGCCAGCCTTGACCAGCTGCGCGCCAACAAGGAGCTGGCCGACCTGACCCTGGCGCTCGGCGTGCAGATGGGGCCGAAGTACCGGGACGAGGACCTGCGCTATGAGCGCGTGGTGATCATGACCGACGCCGACGTCGACGGCGCCCACATCGCCAGCCTGCTGATCACCTATTTCTACCGCATCATGCCCAGCCTGATCCGCGACGGGAAACTCTACCTGGCCCTGCCGCCGCTCTATCGGCTGAGCCACGGGGGCAAGACCGAGTACGCCCGCGACGACGCGCACAAGGACGAGCTGCTGGCCACCACCTTCAAGGGCAAGAAGCCGGAGATCGGGCGCTTCAAGGGCCTGGGCGAGATGATGCCGGCCCAGCTCAAGGAAACCACCATGGACCCCAAGACCCGCACCCTGGCGCGGGTCAGCCTGCCCCGGGAAGAGGGCCAGGTGTCGGACCTGGTGGAGACCTTGATGGGCCGCAAGCCGGAGCTGCGCTTCCGGTTCATCCAGGAGAACGCCGAGTTCGCGGCCGAGGACCTGGACGTCTGAGCCCGCCCTTCGCCAGCCGGGCCGGGCCATGATCCGCTGGGTGCAACTGGACGCCGGGGAGATGCCGGGCGGCGGCGGCGAGCTGCGCCTGATGCAGCGCGGGACCGAATATTCGATCATGTCCGGCCCGATCGAACTGATGAACAGCCGGCTGAGCGGGTCTGAGGAGGCCCTCGCGACCCTGGCCCAGGCCAGGCTCGCCGACCGCCCGGCGCCGGCGATCCTGATCGGCGGCCTGGGCATGGGCTTCACCCTGCGCGCCGCCCTGGCGGGACTGCCGCCCAAGGGCTCGATCGCGGTCGCCGAGGTGACGCCCAAGGTGATCGAGTGGGCGCGGGGCCATCTGGCGGCGCTGCATGCCGGCAGCCTGGACGATTCGCGGGTGAGCGTTCGCCTGGGCGACGTCGGCGCGCTGATCCGTTCGGGCCGGGGCGCCTATGACGCCATCCTGCTGGACGTGGACAATGGCCCCGAGGGCCTGACGCGCAAGGGCAACGACGCGCTCTACGACCGGCGGGGACTGGCCGACGCCATGACCGCGCTGCGGCCCGGCGGGGTGCTGTCGGTGTGGTCCTCTGCGCCGGACGAGCGGTTCACGCGCCGCCTTCGGGACGCCGGATTCGCGGTCGAGGAAATGAAGGTGCGCGCCACCGGCAAGGGGCGCGGCGCGCGGCACGTGATCTGGCTGGCGGTGAAGGCGGGTTAGAGAGGCCACCCCCAACCAACCGCTCATCCCGACGAAAGTCGGGACCCAGGCAAAAGCTTGAGCGGGCTGGATGGTTGGCTTTGACCACAGAGCACACAGAGGACACGGAGGTGTCGCGGCGTCCGATCTTGCGGCGCCCTCCGTGATCTCTGTGTGCTCTGTGGTTGAGCCTTCGGCTCGCGGGGGGTCCGCTGGCGACGCAGGGCTTGGCGGAGTTTTGCCTGGGCCCCGGCTTTCGCCGGGGTGAGCGGATTGGAGGGGAGGCCCTAGGGCCTGACCTTAAGCGGCGGCGGCTTCCGAACGGCCGGAGAGGCCCTGCATGATCATGCGGTTGACGTCGATCAGGGCGTCGAAGGTGTCCTGCTTGCGCATCACCAGGCTGGAATGCCGGCTGACCCAGATGGACAGCGAGATGATCTGCGCGCGCACGGCCTGCGGCAGGGTGTTGTTCTCGTCCGAGCAGTCCGTGGCCAGGGCCGACCACAGGCGTCGGTTCCAGTCCAGGGCCTCGATTCGCGTCTTGAAGTCGTCTTCCGGCGCCTCGGCCGCATCGACCAGGGCGCGGGTGACTTGACCAAACAGACGGAGTTCCGCGTCGCGCGGGCTCTCAGACCTCTGAGCCGCCTGCTGGTAAGCCCTTAGTGACATGCCCCAACCTCTCGTCCTCGTACTCGATCAGCTTCCGGCACAGCATCAAGGCCTTGTAGTACTCCCGGGCCATGGCGTGGCGCGAGATGTTCACGCAGTCCGCCAGGATCTCCGGATTTCGAACGGCTCCCATGAACTCGGAAAGCCTTCTGACGAATTCGTCGTAGTAACGCTGGGCCCCCGCCTCATCGAGGTACATCATCATCACCGGGAAGTAGATCCGCCGGGACGGTGAAGTGACCTCCTCTTCCTGCATGATGTCCTTCTCGCGAAGGACCGAAGCCTTGTTCTGCAGGATCAGCGTTCCCCGGCGATCCCCGTTCTGCACCACCGCGCCATTGAGAACGAACTTCTCGCCGGGCTTCAGAGACAATTTCAGCGGCATGGACCGGGACTCCGAATAACGTCGGTCTTCGAAAGTACTCTTGGCCTCCCCCTCGCTGTGCTTGGTAACGACTAGGATGGGAAGCTTTCCGCACGCTAAAGCGACATGGTTAACGGCGCCTTGCCGGCCGCGCTGTGCGGCTATGTCGCATGCCCGGCCAAGCAGCCACGACAAGGCCTAGGGCCTGCCCTCGCATCCAGGGCCCGCGGCCGCGCCGACCTTCACTCGCGATTAACCATACGCGCGCGAAGCATTCAGCCAGCTCAATCCCGCATCAGAAAGGCGACTCATGTCGCTGCGCCGCACCGTCCAGAACTCCGCCTCCGCGATCGCCATGGGATTCGAGGACGCCGTCGTCGCCGAACCCAGCCGGGCGCGGCCGCAGGCCACCGTCACCGGCGACGCCGCCTCCCCGGCCGCGCTGCAGCGGCTGGAAGCGGCGGTGAGCGAGGTGCGGGCCCTGGCCGTCGCGCCGCTGCTGCAAAGGGCGGTCAACGCCATTTCCGCCGACGACGCCCAGCTCGCCTCGCAACTGGCCATCAACGCCCTGGAGATCGACGAGAAGAGCGGCATGGCCTGGTACCTGCTGGCCATCGCCCGGGAGAAGGCGGCCGACTACAAGTCCTCGCTGCAGGCCTACGAGGCGGCGCTGAACCTGCTGCCCGAGCAGGCCGAGGTGGCCAACGATCTGGGCCGGCTGGCCTACAAGCTGGGCATGAAGGACGTCGCCGTCCAACTCTTCCAGCACTACCTGGCGCGCTATCCGAACTCGCACGAAGGGGCCAACAACCTGGCCTGCGCGGTGCGCGACCTGGGCCAGTACGACGACGCCATCGGCGTGCTGAAGCCGGCGATCAACGCCAATCCGGACAAGCCGATCCTGTGGAACACCCTGGGCACGATCCTGTCCGAGCAGGGCGACCTGGAGACGGCCATCACCTTCTTCACCGAGGCGCTGCGCCTGGACCCCGGCTTCCACAAGGCCCGCTACAACCGCGGCAACGCGCGCATGGCCCTGGGCGAGCTCGACACCGCCCTGCAGGACTGCGAGCTGGCCCTGGCCGGGACCACGGCGCCGGACGAGCGGCTGATGATGACCCTGGCCCGCTCGACCCTCAACATCGCCCGCGGCGACATCGGCGCCGGCTGGGACGACTACGAGGCGCGGGTCGACCCGATGTTCGCCGACGTCACCCACTTCATGACCGACCGGCCGAAGTGGACGCCCGAGGCGGACCTGACGGGCAAGACCTTCATGCTGTTCGGCGAGCAGGGCCTGGGCGACGAGGTGCTGTTCGCCAACATGCTGCCGGACATCCAGGAGGCGGTCGGGCCCGAGGGCAAGCTGATCATCGCCGTCGAGCGGCGCCTGATCCCCCTCTTCCAGCGATCGTTCCCGAACGCCGAAGTCGGCGCCCACGCCACCTTCAAGGTGGATGGCCAGACGGTGCGCGGCGCGCCCTTCGTGGCCGACTGGTCCAAGGTGGACCTCTGGGCCCCCCTCGCCTCGCCGCTGCGCCGGTTCCGCCGCTCGGTCGACGCCTTCCCGGACCGGGACCGCTTCCTGGTCGCCGACCCGGACCGCGTCGCCTACTGGAAAGGCGTGCTGGATGAGCAGGCGCCCAATGGGCCCAAGGTCGGGCTGCTGTGGAAGTCGATGAAGATCGACGGCGCCCGCTCGCGCTACTTCTCGCCGTTCGCCCAGTGGGAAGCGGTGCTGAAGACGCCGGGGATCAGCTTCGTGAACCTGCAGTACGGCGACTGCGCCGAGGAACTGGCCCGCGCCCGCGACGAGTTCGGCGTCGAGATCTGGAACCCGCCGGGCATCGACCTGAAGGACCAGCTGGACGAGGTGGCGGCCCTGAGCTGCGCCCTCGACCTGACCCTGGGCTTCGCCAACGCGACCTCGAACATCGCGGCGGCCTGCGGCGCCCCGACCTGGATCATCTCGGTCCCCGGCGCCTGGACCCGGCTCGGCACCGACCGCATGCCCTGGTACCCTCAGGCCCGGATCTTCACCCCCGAAGGCTTCGGGGAATGGGAGATCATCATGGGCGAGGTGGCGACAGCGCTGGCCAGCCAATTCTAGACATCTCCCAACCGTCATCCTGGGGCGTCAGTCCCCAGGATCCATGCGCGCTGTAGAACGATCCGCGAGCGGCAGCGGAGCGGCGCGGGGACGTCGGCGGACGCCCATTCCCGGCGCGCCCTCCGGTACGCGCCGCCCGGTCTTCCGTGTTTATGGATCCTGGGCCTTGTGCCCAGGATGACGGCTGGAAAGGGGCGGGAGTCCGCTCAGGCCGGTCGGCGCCACCCGCCGCCGCGCCGCCTACAACCCGAACAGCGCGCTCAGATGGGCGTTGGCGAATTTGCCCTCCGGGTCGGCGGCCTTGCGGGCGGCCAGATAGTCCGGCGCTTTCGGATAGAGGCGATGGACGTCGTCCGGGGTCAGGGTGTGGCGCTTGGCCCAGTGGGGGCGGCCGTCGCCGGCCTGGAAGACGGCCTCGATTTCCTTGAAGGCGCCCTGCCAGGGCATGCGGGCGTACTGGTGGAACGAGATCGAGGCGCCGGGGCCCTTGTTGAAGGGGCTCATCCAGATGTCGTCGCCGGCGGTGAGGCGGAACTCGAAGGGGAAGGCGATCGGCATGCGCTTGCGGCGGATGTAGGCCATGGCCTCCTTCAGCGTCGCCATGCCGTTGGCGCGGGGCAGCTCGTACTCCATCTCCTCGAAGCGGATGGTGCGGTCCGAGGGGAAGATCTTGTAGGCCGGGCCGACCCGGCGGGTGGGCTTGGCCGAGAGGCGCATCATCAGCCGCTGCAGCGACGGGATCAGCACCGGCGCGGCCTTGCCGATCTCGCAGGCGATGCGGAAGGGCGCCTCGTCGATGTCGTTGCCGTCCACGAAGGCGCCCTCCGGCTCGGCCGGATGCAGGGTCTTGAAGATGACGTCGTCCGAATAGGGGAAGACGAAGAATTCCATGTGGCGGGTGGCGGCGGCCAGTTCGTCCAGGCGCTCAGCCACCTCGGCCAGGGGGCGGCGCTCGACCTTTTCCTCCAGGTGGTAGGCCGGCAGGACGTTGATGCGGATAGCCACGGCGACACCGAACAGGCCGAGCGACAGGCGCTGGGCCTGATAGAGGTCCGGGCGTTCGGTCGGGCCGCATTCGACGATCGAGCCGTCTGCCATGGCCAGGCGGAAGCCGCAGGCCTGGGTGGCGAGGCTGCCGAGCTCGGCGCCGGTGCCGTGGGTGCCGGTGGCCGTGGCGCCGGCCAGGGACTGGGGATTGATGTCGCCCTGGTTGATCAGGGACAGGCCCTCGGCCCAGAGGGCGGCGGTGAGCTTGTCGAGGCCCCAGCCGGCGGGCGCCCACACCGTCTTGCGATCGGGCGCGATCTCCACCGCGCCCTCGAGGTCGGACAGGCTGACCAGGACGTCGTCGGTCTCGCAGAGCGGCATGAAGGAGTGGCCGGCGCCGACAACGCGCACCTTGCGGGCGTTGCCGATGACGCCGCTGAGCTCCTCCAGGGTCTTGGGCCGCACGAACGCCCTGGGCCCCGCGACCACGCTGCCCGACCAGTTGCGCCATTCCGTCATGCCCGTCCCCCCAAGAGATCGCGTTGAGCGGTACGATAGTTAAAGCTACTGTTTTCGCAAGAGGCCCGGCCCGCGCGAGATCGTCAGTCGAAGGTCTCGAAATACTTGGCGAACAGCAGGCAGACCTCATGGTTCACGAGGTCGGCGTCGCGGTCGGGTTCTTCCACGACCATCTCGATGGCGGCGTAGGTCAGTTCGACGGTGACGCGCATGGCGACGCGCAGGCGTTCTTCGGAACTGTTGGGATAGCGGGCGCGGAGCGCCTCGTAGAAGCGGTCGGCGACCATGTCGCGCGATTCGAAGCGCAGTCTCTGCAACATCGGCACGGCGCGCAGGGCGCGGCCGATCGCCGAACCGCCGGGGAAAGCCAGGGTCACCGCGATGACCTTCTCGTGGATGGCGAGGCTGGAGGCCAGGCGCTCCTCGAAGGTCTGGCCGGCCAGGCCGCCCTGGTCGACCCAGTCCAGCACCACCTGGTCCTGGGCGGCCATCAGCCGGTCGCCCAGTTCCTTCAAGATGGCGTACTTGTTGGGAAAATAGCGATAGAGCGCCGGCGGGGTGAGGCCGGCGCGCTCGCAGATGGCGTTGGTGGTGAGCTGCTCGAAGCCCATGTGGCCCAGCATCTCGCCGGCGGTGGCGAGCACCATCTCGAAGGTGTCCTGGCCGCGCGCCTGGGTCGGCTGCAGCTTGGCGGAAAGCGGAATGCCGCGCGGCCCGGCCGCCGCCGCGCGCGCCGATCCCCTGCCCGCCCCGGCCCTTGGCCCGCGCCGCGTCGCGTTCGCCTCTCCCATGCGAAGATGATTAGCGCGAAACGCCGCCGCTGTGACGGGACAAATGCAGGCCCGCGACAATTGACACGGCGAGCGCCGCCAGGGCGGCCCCGAGCCCTAGGGCGCCACGCACGTCGGCGTCGCTGACCACGAAGGAGGCGAGGAACGGGCCGGCGCTGCAGCCCAGCAGGGCCGCGCCCGACCCCAGCATGGCGGCGCGCCGGGTGGGATCGGCCTCGATGGCCATGGGCGTCAGATAGGGCGCGGCGAAGAGCCAGAGGAATCCGAAGGCGGCCGAGGCGGCCAGGAACACCGGCGCGCCCGGCAGGGTGGCGAAGACCCCCAGCAGGGCCACCGCGCCGACGATGGACGCCACCAGGGACCAGAACCAGGACAGGCGCCCCGCCAGAACCGTCGCCGCCGCCCCGCCGGCGACCTGGGCCGCCAGGGAGAGGGAGATGGCGACGCCCGCCGTGCCCTCCGGGTGGCCGGCCTGGCGCGACAGGGGCTCGACATAGATCCAGGCCGCCAGGATGAAGGCCTGGAAGCAGAAGGCCGCGGCCAGGGCGAGCCAGCCCCGGGCGCTGGGCAGCCCCTTGGGCCCGTGCTCGGTTTCGGCCAGGGGCGCGAAGGCGCGCGGGACCATGAGGCCGACCGCCGCCGAGACCAGGCTGAGGGCGGCGAGGCAGAGAAAACCGCCATCGACGCCGAACCGGCGCAGGACGAAGGCGCTCAAGGCCGCCACGACGCCGAGCTGGGCCAGGGTCTGGAGGGTGAGGTAGAGGCCCGACCACCGTTCGGGCCGGGGCGAGCGGACGATGAGGCCGGTGGTCAGCCAGATCAGGGTTCCGCTGGGCAGGCCGTTGACGCCGCGCACCAGGGTCAGGAGGTCGCCGGAGACCCGCGTGGTGGCGTAGTTCAGCGCCGCCATGGCGAGGCCGCACGCCACGGCCACCAGGCGAAGATGCTTCTGGCCCAGCACCGGACCGGCCAGGGCGGCGGCGAGCCCCATGGTCAGGAGCTCCACCGTGCCCGCCTGGCCGATCTGGGCGGCGGTCAGGCGTCCGGCCGCCTGCAGCCCGCCGAGGAGCAGAGGGCCGACGCCGGCGAACATCACGCCGATGACGCCGACGAAGACCACGGCGGACCGCTGGACCAGGGGCGGCGGCGGGCCGACCCAGTCCGGCCGGTCGGCGAAGGCGTCGGCCGGCGCGCTCCGCGCCTCGGCAAGCGCGCCGATCTCGGTCAATATTTGGCCCTCAGGTAGAGGCCGTAGGTGCGCGGCTGGCCGACGCTGAAGACGTCGAAGCCGAGGCCGGCGATGGGGGTGATGTCGACGATGTTGGTCACGTTGAAGAGGTTGCGCCCCCAGACGCCGACTTCATAGCGCCCGTCCTTGAGCTTCAGCCCGACCTGGCCATTGACGTAGATGCGGGCCGGGTCGCTGAGGCGCTCGGTGTTGGCGGTGTCGAAATAGACCTTGCTGCGATAGGTGAAGTCGATCTGGCCGACGAAGACCCCGATCGGCACGTCGCGCTCGTAGTGGGCCGTGCCGTTGAGGCTGGCCTTGGGCGCCGACGGCAGGGTGTTGCCGGAGTAGTCGCCCGCCACCGACTGGAAGTCCTGGTAGGTGGCGCTGAGCAGGGCGCCGCTGAGCGACAGGTCGAGGCCGCGCATGGGCCGCGCCTGCAGCTCGACCTCGGCGCCGTACATCCGCGCGGCCGAGGCGTTGGTGAAGAGCTGGACGGTGATCTGGTTGCGCTGGACGGCGGTATAGACCTGCAAGTCCTTGTAATCATAATAGAATGCCGAGAAGTTGGCGCGCAGGCGGTGGTCCAGGAATTCGGTCTTGGCCCCGACTTCGTAGGCGTTGACGTTCTCGTCCCTGTAGGGGCCGAGGTCGGCCGGCTCGGTGGTCTGGCCCGAGAAGAAGCCGCCGCTCTTGGTGCCGCGGTTGTAGGTGAAATAGAGGTTGGCGTCGGCGCTGAGCTTGTACTGCAAGCCGACGCGCCCGGAGACCGAGCCGAAGGTCTTGGCGCCGTCGAAGGTGAAGATCGGGATGGCCCCGAACTCGGCCTCGCTGACGTAGTGGAACACCTTGCGGTCGGCCGAATAGCGCAGGCCGCCGGTGATCGTCAGGCGGTCGGTGAGGTCGTAGTCCACCTGGCCGAAGATGGCGTAACTGTCGGTGGCCTGGGTCAGAGGCCAGCCGAAGACGCCGATGCTGTTGGCCAGGTCGACGCCGGTCGGGTTCTCCGGCGTCGGGCTGCGGGCCGCGCGCAGGATGTCGTAGTAGGAATTGTTGCTGAGATCGTCGTGGGCGTAATAGAGCCCGCCGACGTAGCGCAGGCGCGTGTGGCCGTTGGACTGCAGGCGCAGCTCCTGGCTGACGGTCTTCTGCAGGGCGATGTAGCTGGCGGTGATTAGCGGGTACGGGCTGGCGTCGGTCTCTTCCTGGTCGTTGCGCGCGGCGCGCTGGTAGCTGGTCACCGACACCAGGGTGGCGGGGCCGAGGTCATAGTTCAGGGTGTTGGAGACCCCGAACAGCTTGACGATATCCTTGCCCAGGAAGCTGTAGTCGCCGGCGTAGAGGTCCTTGCTGGTGTTGGCGTAGCCGAGGACGTTCGTGCACTCGCCGGAGGTGTAGTAGGCGGGCTTGCAGAGGGAGAAGCCCAGCGACGGATCCGGTGGGCCGTCCGCCGCCTCGGCCGTCTGGGCGACCAGGGATCGGTTGTAGGCCAGGATCGAGCCGCCGCGGGACTGGTTCGTGCTAATCGTCAGGTCGTCGGTGATCTGGCTGGTGGGCTTGAAGCGCAGGGCGGCGCGCACGCCGTAGCGGTCCTGGTTGTTGCCGTGCTTTCCGGTGGTCCGGTCCAGGGTGTAGCCGTCGTCGCGGACATAGACGCCCGACAGGCGCAGCAGCACCTTGTCACCCAGCAGCGGGCCGCCGACGCCGCCCTGGATGTTGACCTCGTTGAAGCGGCCGTACTCGAAGGCGAGGTCGCCTTCGTAGTGGTCGGTGGGCTTTTTCGTGGTGACGTTGATGGCGCCGCCGGTGGTGTTGCGGCCGTAGAGCGTGCCCTGCGGCCCGCGCAGCACCTCGACCTGCTGCAGGTCGTAGAACGCGGCGAGCTGGGCCAGGGGCGAGGCGACGTAGACGCCGTCGACATAGATGCCCACGGCGCTGGCCGTGGAGGGGTTGAAGTCGTTGACCCCCACGCCGCGGATGAAGATGCGCGGGTTGGCGGCGTTGTCGTCGGTCTTGATCTGCAGGGCGGGCGCGAGGCCCGAGAGGCCCAGCAGGTTGTCGACCTTCTTGTTCTTCAGCGCCTCGGCGGTCAGGGCGGTGACGGCGATCGGCACCTCCTGCAGGTTCTCCTGGCGTTTCTGGGCGGTGATCACCACCTCCTGGATGGCGGTGGGATCGGCGCCGGCGGCCGGCGGCGCCGTCTCCGCCCGGGCCGCGCCCGCCATCACCAGGGCCGTCAGACTGGTTCCGACCAGAAGCTTCAACATGGCAATCCCCTCACGCTTTTGCGGAGACGATAGCTATAACTATCGTTCGCGCAAGGGGTACTCATTCGCATTCGCGCGACGTGGTAGACTTGCCGAAAACGGGATCAGCCGATGCCCATTATCGACACGCTCGCCATCCCCGCCGTCGAGAAGCGCCCCGGCTGGAAGGGGCGCATCTTCTCCTCGCCCAGCATGACCTTCGCCCATTGGGACTTCGCCGCCGGTGCGACGATTCACGAGCACAGCCACGAACAGGAAGAAGTCTGGCACGTGCTCGAAGGCGAGCTGGAGCTGACTATCGGCGGCGAGGCCGCCCGGGCCGGACCGGGCATGGTGGCGGTCGTCCCCGCCCACGCGGCGCACGCCGTCACGGCGCTCACGGACGGCAAGGCGATCGTGGTCGACCATCCGCTGAGGCCGGATTTCGGGCGGAGCTGAGCGGGCCGGGCCTTCCCCAGGAGCCCTTCCCAGGCGGACGATTTCGCCGCAGGGCCCCTGCCCGGCCCCTTTGCGGCTTGATCATCGCGTCGCGCCCTTTAGGGTGGTCCTGATTTGAACAGATGTTCGAGGTGCGCCCGTGCGCGTCTCGCCGGGGAGCCTGGGTATGAGCAACAAGCGATTTGAAGGCACGCAGGATTACGTCGCCACCAACGATTTGAAGATCGCCGTCAACGCGGCCATCGCCCTGGAGCGCCCGCTCCTGATCAAGGGCGAGCCCGGCACCGGCAAGACCGTGCTGGCCTACGAGATCGCCAAGGCGCTGGATGCGCCGCTGATCACCTGGCACATCAAGTCGACCACCAAGGCCATGCAGGGCCTCTATGAATACGAGGCGGTCACCCGCCTGCGCGACAGCCAGCTCGGCGACGAGCGGGTCAAGGACGTCAAGAACTACATCAAGCGCGGCAAGCTGTGGGAAGCCTTCGACGCCGACGCGCGCCCGGTGCTGCTGATCGACGAGATCGACAAGGCCGACATCGAATTCCCGAACGACCTCCTGCAGGAGCTCGATCGGATGGAGTTCTACGTCTACGAGACCGACGAGACCATCAAGGCCAAGATCCGCCCGGTGGTGATCATCACCTCGAACAACGAAAAGGAACTGCCCGACGCGTTCCTGCGCCGCTGCTTCTTCCACTACATCCGCTTCCCGGATGAAGAGACGATGCGCGCGATCATCGAGGTGCACTATCCGGGGATCAAGCAGAAGCTGGTGCAGGAAGCGCTGCGCATCTTCTACGACATGCGCAAGGTGCCGGGCCTGAAGAAGAAGCCCTCCACCTCGGAACTGCTCGACTGGCTGAAGCTGCTGATGGTGGAAGACATCGACGCCGACTCGCTGCGCGAGAAGGATCCCACCAAGCTGATCCCGCCGCTGCACGGCGCCCTGCTGAAGAACGAGCAGGACGTGCACCTGTTCGAGCGCCTGGCGTTCCTGGCCCGCCGCGAAGGCTCGGGCGCGCGCCCCGGCCAGCAGTAGGCTTCGGCATCCCTTTGAGAGCCCCCGGCGCCCGCCAGCGCCGGGGGCTTTTGCTTGCGCAAGCGCGACTTACAGCGAATTCACTGGACCTCGCCGGCGCCCGCCGCGACCTTTCCGGCCAGACTTTGGAGATGGGGCGATGATCCGATCCGCGCTTTCCTTGGGTGTTCTGGGCGCCTCGGCCCTGGCGCTGGCCGCCTGCGAGCCGCCGCATCCGCGGCGCGACCACGGCTGGGGCCATCACGACGGCCACGAGGCGCTGAAGGTCATCACCCGCCTCGACTGCCCCGAGGAGCAAGGGGACCTGACCCGCAAGGCGGCGGCGGCCGACGGCAAGTCCTGCGACTACGCCGGCGAGGACGGGGCGGTGGTCAGCCTGCAGCTGGCCGCCCTGACCGGCAATGACGTCGCCCCGGTGCTGGATCCGCTGGGCGAGCAGCTGCGCGCGGAGCTGCCGACCCTGCCGGCCACGCCGAACGCGCCCAAGTCCGGCAAGGACGACAAGGTCGACATCGACCTGCCCGGCGTCCACATCCACGCCGATGGCGACAAGGCGAGCGTCGACGCCGGCGGCGATTCCGGCCGCGGCGGCGTGCGCGTGAACGCCGACGACCATGGCGCCGAGGTGCATATCGAGGACCAGAACGGCCCCGGCGTGCGCAAGATGATGATCCTGACCTCGGACACGCCCGGCCCGCACGGCTATCAGGTGGTGGCCTATGAGGCCCGCGGCCCCGTGGGCGGCCCGATCGTGGTCGCCACCGTCAAGGCCAAGGACCACGACCATGACGACCTGATGCGCGACGTCCGCGACCTGGTCCGCCACAACGTCGGCGGCTGACCCAGGGCGCCTCGCCCGGCGCGGCCGCCGAGGCCGGCCGCGGTCCGGCGGCCAGGGCGCAGAGTTCAGCCGATGCGTGTCCGTCTCGCAACATTTGCACCCTTGGTTGCTTTTGCCCGGCATGTCAGGATCAAGCGTCAGCTTGGCGTTGGGGTGCGTAAGGGTGGTTTTGCAGTCTAGGATGATCGGCCTCGCGGCGCGGGCCTCGCTGCTGGTGCTGGCGGCCGCTTCCTTGGCGGCCTGCGGCGGGGAGTCCGGCGGGACCGTCACCACGCCGACCGGGACCCCGGTCGTGGTCAATCCGAACTTCACGGTCGGAGCGCCGGCCGCCGGCACGCTGGGCGGCGGTGCGGCGAACCCCGTCGCCAGCTCTCCGGGACCGAGCCTGACGGGCGTCACGGGCGTCGCGCCGGCCGACAACACCGCCTTTTCGCTGCAACAGTCGGCGATCAGCGTCTCCGCCAGCACGATCACGGCGGACGCCGCGACCAACAGCCAGGGCGCCACCGTCACCATCGCGCACGCCAGCCCCCTGAGCCTGGTCGTCAGCATCCCGGCCCTGGCGATCAGCAGCCTGGCCCTCGCCGACGCGGGCCCGGCGGGAGGTGGCGGATCCGGCGCGGCGGAGGCCTATACGGCCGGCATTTCCGGCGGGCGGACCTTCGAGCTCGACGCCCGCCACCTGAACTACATCAACTACGGGGCCTGGAGCGTCTACACCACCAGCCAGGCCACGGGCCTGAACGAGGCCGCCGCGTTCATCAGCGGTTACCATTCCCAGGACACGTCGAGCGACCTGATCGGAACCACGACGACCGCGACCTACAACGGCCAGGCCTATGGCCTGGTGGCGGCGCCCAACGGCACAGGCTGGAAGCAGGCCAACCTGGCGGGGACGGCAACCCTGACCGTGGACTTCGGCAAGAACAGCCTGACGGGCGCCCTCACCGGCCTGACCGCCACGCCGACGGACGGATCGGCGGCGGAGGCCTGGAACACGGTCAACCTGACCGGGACGCTGTCCGGCGCGAACTATTCCGGATCGACGTCCTCGGGCGCGGCGCCGACCAGCGGGACCTATGGCCTGGCGGGCACGGCCACCGGCCACCTCGACGGCGGCTTCTATGGCCCCACCGAACAGGAAACGGGCGCGATCTGGACCCTGACGGACGGCACGAAATCCGCCCTCGGCGTCCTGGCGGGGTCCATCAACACCGGCGGCGGCGGAACCGGCGCGGGGATCGTCGCCGTCACCAGCGGCGCCGGCGCCATAACCATCACCGTCGCGGGCGGAGGCATTCAGGCCACGCCGACGGCCAGCGCCGGCGGACCCAGTTTCCACGGCCTGGAGGGCGGCGGGCCGGTCACCGCCCCGCCGCCGGACAACACGATCTTCCTGCTGAACGAGACGGCCCTGACGGCGGGCGCCGCGGCCGGCCCGGGGCTCAATCCGGGCCCGACGCTGACCTTCACGCACGTCGATCCGGCCACCGGCAAGGCCAGCCTGACCCTTTCGCTGGCCGCGCTGGGGTCGGACGCCTCGACGGTCGTGCTGACGGACCTGGGCGCCGGCGACGCCACCGACGCCATTGCGGCGGAACGGTTCGGCGGCTCGGTCGGCGGAAAGGCGGTGGGGCTGAGCCTGCGCCACCTCGACTACACGGCCCTGGGCGCCTGGGACTACAACGGGGTCACATCAGCCTGGGTCGCCGGCTACCAGACGCCCGGCGCCGCCGTGCCCACCACCGGCTCGGCGACCTATACGGGCTCCACCTATGGCGCGGTGACCACCACCGCGGGCGCCACCACCGCCACCCTGGCGGGCGACGCCAGCCTCAGCGTCAACTTCGCCAACGGCCAGGT
>JAFEEA010000429.1 GCA_018241335.1 Pseudomonadota bacterium | reverse complement strand
AAGAATCTCGTGAAGACGACCTGCGAGGCTCCCCTCCCCATGCGACAGACGGTCGCGCCCGCCCGGCATTCACCATGTCGAAACCCGCCTGATGCGAACGGGAATGAATAGCCGCAGATTGTTGCGCCTTTGAAACTTCACCCGTCGGGGGACGAGAACTTGAATACGATCAAGGCCCGGGTGGCCGTCGCTTGCGCCGCCGTCTTCGTGATCTGCGGCTTGATCGCCGGGGTCGGCGTCCTCTCGGCGGGCCAGCTCGGCCGCCAGATCACCGCCGGCCAGCGGTCCTCCGAGCTGGTTCGTAACCATATGACCGCCGACCAGGCCCACGACGCCATCAACGGCGACGTCAAGTCGGCCTTGCTGGCGGCGGACTCGGCCATCGGCGGCGACTTCAGCGCCACCAAGGCCGACCTCAAGGAGCACTCGGCCCAGATCCAGAGCGCCATCAAGCGCTCCAAGACCCTCACCGACGACGCCGACATCCTGGCCGCGCTCAACGCCCTCGACGCCCCGGTGCAGGCCTATGTGGCCAGCGCCGACAGCCTGGTCTCCAAGGCGACCACCGATCGCGCCGCCGCCGCCGCCGAACTGCCCGCCTTCAACGAGAAATTCTCGTTCCTTGAGAAGGCCATGGAGCAGGTCAGCGAGAAGATCATGGCCGCCGACGCCGCCAACGCCCGCCGCGGCGAGGCGCTGGGCCGCTCGGCCAGCCTGGTGATGATCGCCGCCCTGGTCGCCGCAACGGTCGCCGCCGGCGCCTTGGTGGTGCTGAGCCGCCGCGTCCTGGTTCGGCCGCTGGAGACCCTGGCGCAGTCCATGACCCGCCTGGCCGGCGGCGACACCCAGTCGAGGATCGACGGTGTCGGCCGCCCGGACGAGATCGGCGCCATGGCCCGCGCCACCGAGTCGTTCCGCCAGGCCGCCATCGCCAAGGCCGAGATCGAGGCCGACTCCAAGGTCCAGGAAGAGCGGGCCGAGATCGATCGCCGCGCCGCCGAGGCTCAGGTCCTGGCCAGCGAGCGCAGCCTCGTCGCCGGCTCGGTGGGCAAGGGGCTGGCCGCCCTGGCGTCGGGCGATCTCACCTTCCGCATGGCGGACGACATCCCGGCCGAGTACGCCCAGCTGCGCGAGGATTTCAACGCTTCCATCGCCCAGCTCGAATCGACCCTGAAGGTCATTCTCGGCAACGCCGGCGCCATCGGCGCGGGGGCCGACGAGATCGCCATGGCTTCCGACGACCTGTCGCGCCGCACCGAGCAGCAGGCCGCCAGCCTGGAAGAGACCGCCGCCGCGCTGGACGAGATCACCGCCACGGTCAAGCAGACCGCCCACAACAGCCGCCAGGCCAACGATGCGGTCAGCGCCGCCAAGGCCGACGCCCTGCGCTCGGGCGAAGTGGTGTCCGGCGCCGTCCAGGCCATGGGCCAGATCGAGCAATCGTCCCAGCAGATCACCCAGATCATCGGCGTCATCGACGAGATCGCCTTCCAGACCAACCTGCT
>JAFEEA010000428.1 GCA_018241335.1 Pseudomonadota bacterium | reverse complement strand
TCGCTGACCGTCACCGGCGTCATCGAGGCGCGGGGCCAGGCCCTGTGCAACGTCACCGCCCCGGACATGCAGCGGCTGATCGTCGAGGATATCGCCGACAGCGCCATCGGCCACATGAACCTCGGCCTGCTCTACGCCCACGGCGCCGACGAGGGCGGCGACCCGGCCCATCCGGCCGAGCGGGCCCACGACGCCATGTGGTTCGCCGCCCGCGACCTGGTGTTCGGCAAGGACGCCTATCCCCTGCCGGAAGTCCCGGCCTCGATCTCGCGCCCGGTTGAGGACCGCGAGATGCCGCAGCTGCCCGAGGGCTATGAGCAGCTGATCAAGTTCCTGATGAACGTGCTGATGATCGAGATCCGGGCGGAGTCGTTCTTCTCGCTGTGCTGCCGGGTGTTCCGCGATCCGGAGCTGTTCACCGACCGGCGCGAGGCGGCCGAACTGGCCGCGACCATGGTCGAGCGCATCCGCACCGACGAGGCGGTGCACGTCGGCTATCTGCAGGTGCTGATCTCCGAGATGCGGGCCTGCCAGTGGCGCACGGTGGACGGCAAGGTGGTTCCGGGCGCGGAGATCATCGACCCGGTCTGGGCCAGTATGGTGGAGTGGCACGGCAAGACCGAGCGCGACATCGCCGCCGCCCGCACCCGCGAAGCCATCGCCGCCCAGATCACCGCCGCGCGCGGCGAGGCGGGGGCGAAGGCGCTGCTGGCCAGGCTGGACGCGCTGGACGAGGCCGTCGCGGTTTAGGGGCGTCAGGCGCCGGCTTCAGCCTCGCGGTCCAAGGCGGCGGTGAGGACACGCCAGGCGGCGGGGTCCATGAGGTCATCGAAAACGGCTTCGGCGACCAGGCGGGCGGCGCGGCCCTGGTCCAAGGGGCGGACGGCCGCGAGGTCGAGGTCGGCGGCCATGTCGGCCCAGATCATCACGCTGGCGCGGATCGCCTGGGCCAGTTCGCGCAGGATGGCGGCGTCGATGCGGGCGATGCGCCAGCCCTGGGGCGCCCGCTCGGCGCAGGCCGCGCCCCACTCGCGTTCGGCGGCCAGGAGGTCGTGGACATCTTTCATGCGGCAAGCCTGATCTTTTTGGATAATTGCATATCGCAAGTGTCTTGCGGATTCGCATTCGATGCAAAACGCAAACGTGAAGGGAGCGACGGTTCGGCCCCGGCGGCGACTCACCCCATGTTCGGGGTTCGATCTGGGAGGAGTAGAAGACGATGCGGCGGATGGTCCTGGCGCTGATGGCGGCGAGCACGGTCGCCGGTTCGGGATTGGCGGCGGGCGCCGCTGCGGCCGCGCAGGTCGACCGCGAGTTCTACAGCGGCGAGACCCTGTACCAGCGCTGTTCGGCGGGCCCGGCCGATCCCGACTTCGCCACCCGCAAGGCCGACTGCCGCGGCTACATCGTCGGCGTCAGCGACACGCTGCAGGCGGGGCAGGGGAGCGCGCCCGTCGCCGGGCCGGCCCGCGCCGCCGCCATCTGCCTGCCGGAAATCCAGTCCGACCAGCTGGT
>JAFEEA010000427.1 GCA_018241335.1 Pseudomonadota bacterium | reverse complement strand
TGCACCGGGTCGTGCAGCTGGAAGATCTACGTCAAGAACGGGATCGTCACCTGGGAGACCCAGCAGACCGACTATCCCCGCACTCGGCCCGACCTGCCCAACCACGAGCCGCGCGGCTGCGCGCGCGGCGCCTCCTACAGCTGGTATCTCTACAGCGCCAACCGGGTGAAGACGCCCCTGGTGCGCGGCAAGCTGTACCGGATGTGGAAGGACCTGCGCCGCAGCAAGACGCCGATCGAGGCCTGGACCATCATCCAGGACAGCCCCGAAAAGCGCGACAGCTACACCCGCATCCGCGGCAAGGGCGGCTTCGTCCGCGCCAGCTGGGACGAGGTGACCGAGATGGTCGCCGCCGCGAACGCCTATACGACGCGCAAGTACGGCCCCGACCGGGTCTTCGGCTTCTCGCCGATCCCGGCGATGTCGATGGTCAGCTATGCCGCCGGGGCGCGCTACCTGTCGCTTCTGGGCGGCACCTGCCTCTCGTTCTACGACTGGTATTGCGACCTGCCGCCCTCCAGCCCGCAGACCTGGGGCGAACAGACCGACGTGCCGGAATCGGCCGACTGGTACAACGCGGGCTACCTGATCCTCTGGGGCTCGAACGTGCCGCAGACCCGCACGCCCGACGCGCATTTCTACACCGAGGTGCGCTATCGCGGGGCGAAGTCGGCGGTGGTCTCGCCCGACTATGCCGAAGCCACCAAGTTCGCCGACATCTGGCTGAACGTGAAACAGGGCACCGACGCCGCCCTTGGCATGGCGATGGGCCATGTGATCCTGCGCGAGTTCCACCTGGATCGCCAGGTCGAGTATTTCGAGGATTACTGCCGCCGCTACACCGACATGCCGATGCTGGTCAGGCTGGACGAGCAGGACGGCCGCCTTGTCCCCGGACGGCAGCTCAGGGCATCGGACCTCGGCGGCCTCGGAGAGGCCAACAACCCCGACTGGAAGACCGTCGGCATCGACGAGGCGACGGGCGCGATCGTGGCGCCGAACGGCTCGATCGGTTTCCGCTGGGGCGAGAAGGGCAAGTGGAACCTCGAGCAGAAGGCGAAGGGAACCGACGCCCGGCTGAAGATGACGCTGATCCTCGAGGGCGACAACGACGGCGTTCGCGAAGTGGCCTTCCCCTGGTTCGGGGCCGAGGCCAGGAACGGCTTTGCCGTGGACGAGCGCAGCCCGATCCTCGGCCGCAACGTGCCGGTCAAACAGGTGAAGCTGGCGGGGGGCGAGACCGCGCTGGTCGCCACCGTCTTCGACCTCTTGTGCGCCAACTACGGGCTGGACCGTGGCCTTGGCGGGGCGAACGTCGCCAAGGGCTATGACGAGGATGTGCCGTTCACCCCGGCCTGGGCGGAAAAGATCACCGGCGTTCGCCGCGACAAGATCATCCAGGTGGCGCGCGAATTCGCCGACAATGCCGAAAGGACCAACGGGCGGTCGATGATCATCATCGGCGCGGCGATGAACCACTGGTTCCACATGGACATGAACTATCGCGCCGCGATCAACATGCTG
>JAFEEA010000426.1 GCA_018241335.1 Pseudomonadota bacterium | reverse complement strand
GTCCAAGGAGCTGACGGCCATGACCCTGGCCACCCTGTTCGACTTCCCCTTCGAGCAGCGCCGCAAGCTGCCCTGGTGGTCCGACATGATCATGAATCAGCCCGGCCACGGCCCGGTGGAGAGCTGGGCGCAGAAGGCGATGGCCGTGAACGAGTGCTTCACCGCCTTCGACAGCCTGTGGGAGCAGCGCGTCGACGCCGAGGGCGGCAACGACCTGATCTCGATGCTGGCCCACAACCCGCACACCCGCGAGATGTCCAAGGACATCTATCGCGGCAACGTCGTGCTGCTGATCGTCGGCGGCAACGACACCACCCGCAACACCATCTCGGGCAGCGTCTATCACCTGAACAAGAACCCGGCCGAGTACGACAAGCTGCGCGCCAACCCGGAGCTGGTGCTGCCCATGGTCTCCGAGACCATCCGCTACCAGACCCCGCTGGCGCACATGAGCCGCGTGGCCAAGAGCGACTTCGAGGTCGGCGGCAAGACCATCCGCAAGGGCGACCGGGTGGTGATGTGGTACATCTCGGGCAACCGCGACGAGGCGGTGATCGAGAACCCCAACGCCTACATCATCGACCGCGAGCGCCCGCGCCAGCACATGTCCTTCGGCTTCGGCGTGCACCGCTGCGTCGGCAACCGTGTCGCCGAGATGCAGCTGACCATCATCTGGGAAGAGATCCTGAAGCGCTTCCCGGTGATCAAGCTGGTGGAGGAGCCGGTGCGCAGCTTCTCGTCCTTCGTGCACGGCTACGAGAGCATGCGGGTGGTGATCCCGTCGCGCGTCTAGGCCGGACCGCCTCGCGAACGACCGATCGATGACCGGCGCGACGACCCTGACCCGCGAGCGCGCGGCCCCGCGCCGCCGTGACGCCGAAGCCACGCGCGCGGCCATCCTGGCGGCGGCCAAGGACCACTTCGCCCGCTCCGGCTACGACCGGGCGGCGTTGCGCGACATCGCCGCCGACGCCGGCGCCGACGTGGCCCTGATCAAGCGCTACTTCGGCGGCAAGGAGGGCCTCTTCACCGAAGCCCTGAAGGCCATGTTCCAGTCCGATCGCATGCGCGACTGGGATCCGGCGACTTTCCCGCGCGAGATCGCCACCCTGATGGCCGACGGCGCCGATATCGCCGACGAGCGCACCCAGGGCTTCCAGTTCCTGCTGCGCGCGGCCACTTCGCCGACCACGGCGCCGATGCTGGGGCAGGCGGTGCAGGAGCGCTTCCTGGCGCCGATCCGCGACTGGCTGGGCGGCGATGACGCCGACGCCCGCGCGCGGGTGCTGGCGGCGGCCTACATCGGCTTTTTGGTGGAGCGGCTGATCCGGGGAGAGCCCCTGGCCGGCCGCGAGCGGGCGGTGTTCATCGACCGCGCCGCCGCGATCTTCGAAACCCTGGTCGGCGCGCCCGCGCTGGCCGATATCTGACCTTCAAGAGGAGCTTTCCGCCCGGGGCGGGACGAGTGCGTGCATGGCCAAGATCACCTACGTCGAACACAACGGTACGGAACACGTCATCGACGTG
>JAFEEA010000425.1 GCA_018241335.1 Pseudomonadota bacterium | reverse complement strand
TTGTAGATGGTCACTTCGTTGTCGACCCCGGCGTCGTCCAGGGCCTTCTTCAGGCGATCGGCCTGCTCGGGCGGGAAGCCGGCGTCCTCGTCGGCCCCGGCGATATAGACCTTGGCCTTGATCTTCGGGGCCAGCAGGTGGGGGCTGTCGGGGGCGTCGGTGGCCAGGCGTCCGCCGTGGAAGCCTGCGGCGGCGGCGACCCGGTCGGGGTAGTTCCCCGCCGCGCGCAGCGAGAGGGCGCAGCCCATGCAGTAGCCCGTGGTCCCGACCTTGTCGCCTTTGACCTCGGCCTGCTTCGACAGCCAGTCCAGGAAGGCGCCGGTGTCGCGCGTGGACTTCTCCGGGTCGGTGGAGGCCATGAACTTGCCGAAGATGGCCCGCCGCGTCTCCTCGTCCTTGAACGCCTCGCGCATGTTGATCGGCTCGTAGGGGCCGGCGCGCCAGAACATGTCGGGCAGCAGAACGAAATAGCCGTGGCCGGCCAGGCGCTCGCACATCTCGAACATGGCCGGTCGGATCGCCGGGGCGTCGAAGTAGAAGATGATCGCCGGCCAAGGCCCCTGGCCCTGCGGCTTGAACGTATAGGCGCGGGCGTCGCCGTCGGGGGTGGGAATGGAAACCTGCGTCATGCTCATGGAAATGGCCTCCCTGGAAATGGATGGATCGCGCGCCGCCCGCCGTTGAAGGCGTTCCTTGAGCGGGGCGTATCGCGCGCTAGGCGTGAAAAAAGGGCCGGCGATGCTTCCACGCCGCCGACCCTGGCATTCAACCATCAAGAGACCGAGGCCGGAAAGGCCCCATGCAATTGGACAGCACGCAATCGTCAGGTGATGCGCTTGACGCTCACCGGATCGCTGCTGGGGAAGCTTTCTTCCAGGGCCTCGTCCAGCAAGGCCTCCTGGCGGCTTTCGGCCGACTTCACCTTCTTGGCCAGCTGGTCGGGCTTCTCGCCCGGCAGCAGGGGATGCTTGGCGCGGCGGGCGTGCGGGCCGGTGATGCTGCGGTCCTCGGGGCGCACCTTGGAGTCTACGGCGCTGTCGGCGGTGGAGGCCGAGGTGCCGTGCGTGAAATGGCGGTCGTCGGTTTGCTTTTGCGCGGTCATGGCTGCGTTCCTTGGCCTGTCGTGCAAGGTAAACGGCCAGGCTGCTGTCCAGTTGCCGCGAAGTTCGTTGGGCCGCTACGGGTCCAGCAGCGCCCGGCCGGCCGCCCTGACGTCGGTGCAGCCGGTCAGGGCCATGGCCATGCGCAGTTCTCCTCGCAGGATCTGCAGCATGTGGGTCACACCGGCCTCTCCGCGCGCGCCGAGGGCCCAGGCCCAGGCCCGGCCGATCAGGCAGGCCTGGGCGCCGCTGGCCAGGGCCTTCAGCACATCCAGGCCCGAGCGGACGCCGCCGTCCATCAGCACCGTCATGCGGTCGCCCACGGCGTCGGCGATGCGGGGCAGGGCGGTGATGGAGGACGCCACGCCGTCGAGCTGTCGCCCGCCGTGGTTCGACACCACGATCCCCTCGACGCCGACGGCGGCCGCCTGGGCGGCGTC
>JAFEEA010000424.1 GCA_018241335.1 Pseudomonadota bacterium | reverse complement strand
GAGGGCGAGGTGCGGGTGCTGATCGACCGCCACGACGGCGCCGTCCGCTGCCAGGTCCGCGACACGGGTCCCGGTGTCGCCGCCGATCGCCTGGACACGCTGTTCGACAAATTCGTCCAGGCCGACTCCTCGACCACCCGGCGCTATGGCGGCACGGGCCTGGGCCTGGCCATCACCGCGGAGCTCGCCAGGGCCATGGGCGGCGATGTGACGGTGTCCAGCCGCGTGGGCGAAGGCAGCGTCTTCACCGTGCGCCTACCGTTGGAACGCAAGGGCGAGGCGGGCCAGCCTGTCGGCGCGTCGGCGTCGCCCGGCGGCGAACCCCTGGTCCAGGGGCCCGCGATCCGCATCCTGGCGGCCGAGGACAATCCGGTGAACCAGATGGTCCTCAAGACCCTGCTGGCCCAGATGGGACTGTGGCCGACCATCGTCGACACCGGCGCCGCGGCCGTCGCGGCCTGGGCCGCCGAGCCCTGGGACCTGATCCTGATGGACGTTCAGATGCCGGTGATGGACGGCCCAACCGCCGCCGCCGCCATCCGCGAGCGCGAGGCGGCCGAAGGGCGCGCGCGGACGCCGATCCTGGCGTTGACCGCCAACGCCATGACCCACCAACTCGACGCCTACCTGGCGGCAGGCATGGACGGCGTGGTGGCCAAGCCGATCAACATCGCCGAGCTGTTCGCCGCCATCAGCGCGGCGGTTGAAGCGCCGCCGCGCGCCGCCGATGCCGAGGTCGACCGTCAGGCGGGGTCGGCGTAGTTCGCCTCACGCTTCTGCATGTTCGACAGCACCGCCTCGACCTGGTTGGGGCTGCCGATCAGCGCCACCTGCTCGACCGTTTCCTGGATCAGGCCGGAGCGCGGGTCGGTGACCACGGCGGCGTTCAGCAGGCGCTTGCCGGCCCGGATGGCGTGGGGGTTCTTGCCCGCGATCTCGCGGGCCATGGCCAGGGCCTCGGCGCGCGGGTCGTCGCAGACGCGGGTGGCGAGGCCGTATTCCTTGGCCTCGACGCCGGAGAAGATGCGCCCGGTGTAGGTCAGCTCGCGCACGACGTCCTCGCGGGCCAGGTGGCGCATGATCTGGGTGCCCGCCATGTCGGGGATCAGGCCCCACTTGATCTCCAGCACCGCCATCTTGGTGTCCGGCGCCACGAACCGCAGGTCGGCGCCCAGGGCCAGCTGGAAGCCGCCGCCGAAGGCCACGCCGTGCACGGCGGCGATCACCGGGACCTCCATCTCGCGCCACACCCAGACGGCGTACTGGGCGCGGTTGGCGATGCCGTGGGTGCGGCTGGAAAGGCCCAGGTTGTCGTCCTTGGGCCGCTCGCCGCCCGATCCGCGCGAACCGTCGGCCATGCGCCCGAAGTTGCCCATGTCCAGCCCGGCGCAGAAGGCGCGGCCCTCGCCCGACAGCACCACGGCGCGGATCGACTTGTCCTTGATGATCGCCTCGCCGGTGGTGACCAGCGCCTCGAACATGGCGTCGTCCAGGGCGTTCATCTTGTCGGTGCGGACCAGGCGCACGTCGGCGACGCCCCGGTCGAT
>JAFEEA010000423.1 GCA_018241335.1 Pseudomonadota bacterium | reverse complement strand
GCCTGCGGCCAGCTCAAGAGCGAGAGCGAGAAGCTGCGCGCCAGCGCCCGGCGCAAGCTCGACGCGCAATAGGCCAAGCCGCCGCCCCCGTGCTAACCAGCGGCCCAGTATCCGCCGAGGCCTGATCCATGCCGCATCTTCAGTCTCCCGAACTCCAGGCCTGGGCGGCCGGCTTTCCGCTGGTGCTGCTGCACGGCGGGGTGACCCTGCTGATCCTGGTCGCCGGGGCGGCGCTCTACGCCCTGATCACCCCGCACCGGGAGATCCAGCTCATCCGCGACGGCAACGCCGCGGCGGCGGTGTCGTTCGGCGGCATCCTGGTTTCCCTGGCCATCCCGCTGTCGGTGTCGCTGGTGGCGTCGAAGTCCCTGCTGGACATCGGCCTGTGGGGGGCGGCGACCCTTTTCGTGCAGCTGCTGGTGTTCCGCCTGACCGATCTCGTGCTTCACGGCCTGCCCCAGCGCATCCGCGAGGGGGAGATGGCGGCGGCGGCCCTGCTGGTCTGCGCCAAGATCGCCACCGCCCTGGTCCTGGCCGCATCCGTCGCGGCGGCTTGAGCGTTCAAGCCTGACCATGCACTTCCCGCGCCTTCCCGACTGGCTGGTCTATCTGGCGATCGTGGTCGCCCTGACCGTGGCGGCGATCGGCCGACAGGAGCGCGCCGACGCGCCGCCCCCGCCGCCGCCCGTACCGGGGGAGGAAGGGGTGCCCCTGGGCCCGGCCTCGCCCTTCGATCCCTCGGTGGTGGTGCGCGCGCCGGACGGCGGCGGCCCGGACACCGGCACGGCCTTCTCGGTCTCCGACAGCGGCGTGTGGCTGACCGCCCGCCACGTGGTGGAAGGCTGCGCCAAGGCGGCGGTGGTGGTGGCCGAGGGCCGGGGCGTGGCCGCCCAGATCCACATCGCGCCCGGCAGCGAGGCGGCGGTCCTGACCACCCAGGGCGGCTCGCCGGCCCTGCCGCTGGGGCTCGGCCTGCCGCTCAAGCGCGGGGCGCGGGCCTTCAATCCGGGCTATCCCCAGGGCCGGCCTGGCGAGATCGCCACCCGCCTCCTGGGGCGCGAGAACCTGGTCATGCGCGGCGGCCGCGGCGCGCGGACCGAGAGCGTGCTGGTGTGGGCCGAGGTCGGCCGCACGGACGGCCTCGACGGGACGCTCAGCGGCATTTCCGGCGCCCCGGCCCTGGACGAGTCCGGCCGCGTGATCGGCGTCACGGTGGGCGAGGCCCCCCGGCGCGGGCGCATCTACACCACCACCCCGGAGGCCGTGAACGCCGCCTTCGCCGCCGCCGCCGTGCGTCCGGCCGGCTTTGCGCGAGGCCAGTCGATCGCCGTGGACAACTACGGCCGCGTCGCCGACGGCCTGCGCCGCGACCTGCGCGTGGCCCAGGTGGTGTGCCTGGCCTCGAACTAGGCGGTGGCGGCCTTGGTCTCCGGGAACAGCCGCCGGCGATTGGCCGCTAGCGCCAGGCACAGGATGATCGCCGGCAGGCCCATGGCCGCGGCGTAGAGGTAGAACAGGCTGTAGCCGATCAACTCGGTCCGCCCCTGCTGGAAGACCG
>JAFEEA010000422.1 GCA_018241335.1 Pseudomonadota bacterium | reverse complement strand
GGCTTGCGGCTGCATCACCCACTGGCGGTCGCTGAGCGCCGGCCCGGACGGTAAGCGGCGCGCCGCGGTGAACCTGCGCCTGGCCGTCGACCCGGACCAGGCCATGGCCATCCCGATCGACCACTTCGACGGTCTCGTCGCCTTCAACGACCTGCCGCGAGACGGCAAATGCGTGAAGGACCTATGGTTCTAGAGATGGCCACGCTCCAACCTGGGTGATGCTGGGTGGCTGGCGGAAGGCCGGCGTAGGCGTTTCATCGACCCGGTCTAGAAACCCAGCACCTCGGCCAGCCGGTGTTCGCCGGTCCAAAGCCGCGCCTGCCAGCCGGCCTCACGCGCCGCCTCCACGTTCCGTTCGGAGTCGTCCACCAGCAGCAGGTCCTGCCCCGCCAGGCCGACCCGGTCCTGGACGGCGGCATAGTAGTCCGGATCCGGCTTGGCGGCGCCGACGGCGGCGGAGTGGTGCAGGCCGTCGAAGCGGTCCTGGAGCCCAAGGCCGGTCCACAGGTGAGCGGCGCGGCGTTGTTCCTGGACGGTGGCCAGGTGGAGGCCGATCCCCCTGGCCCGGTAGGTCGCCAGGTCGGCCAGCAGCTGGTGGTCGAGCTCGGCGTCCTTGGCGAACCAGTAGGCCAGCATCGCCTCCACCGTCACCTGTGGCGCTATCTCGGCCAGGGCCTTGCCCAGCCAGGGCTCGATCGGCTCTTGGCCAAGCACGATGGCGCGAAAGTGCGGCGTGAAGAACGCCCGCTGCAGGTCGTCGGGGCTGACGCCGAGGTCGGCCTCCATGTCGCGGTCCCAGCGGCCGGTAAGGCGCGTGGTGGCGACCAGCACCCCGTCCACGTCCATCATCAGCGCCTTGGGGATCAAGGCCTGGCCAGGGCCTTCAGGCGATAGAGGGCGTCGAGCGCCTCGCGCGGGCTCATGCCGTCGACGTCCATCTGGGCCAGGGCCTGGTCCGCCTCGCTGGGGCCGCGGAAGGTCGCCTCGGGCGCGGCGACGGCGGCGAAGAGGGGCAGGTCCGCCAGGCCGGCGTCGGAGGTCTTCTGGCTTTCCAGGCGGTCCAGCACCTCGCGGGCGCGGGCCACCACGGTGGGCGGCACCCCGGCCAGGCGGGCCACCTGAACGCCATAGGACCGGTCGGCGGGGCCGGGCCCGGCCTCGTGCAGGAACACCAGGTCGCCGTTCCACTCCTTGGCCTTCAGCGACAGGTTGGAGACGAAGGCCAGGCGCTCCTCCAGCACCGCCAGCTCGTGATAGTGGGTGGCGAAGAGGCCGCGGCAGCGGTTGGTGTCGTGCAGGGCCTCGGCGCAGGCCCAGGCGATGGCGAGGCCGTCGTAGGTCGCCGTGCCGCGGCCGATCTCGTCCAGGATCACGAACGAGCGGGGCGTCGCCTGGGTCAGGATGGCGGCGGTCTCGACCATCTCGGCCATGAAGGTCGAGCGGCCGCGCGCCAGGTCGTCGCCGGCGCCGACGCGGCTGAACAGACGGTCCACCACGCCCAGGGTCAGGCGCCGGGCGGGCACATAGCAGCCGGCCTGGGCGAGGATCGCCAGCAGGGCGTTCTGGCGCAGGAAGGTCGA
>JAFEEA010000421.1 GCA_018241335.1 Pseudomonadota bacterium | reverse complement strand
CCTCCCACGCCTTCGGCGCGGGCCCCTCCTTCTCCCTCTGGGAGAAGGGAATGGAGGCTCGCCGGGCCAGGCTGGGAACACCTCTCCCGTAGGGAGAGGGAGGGGGCCCGCCGCACAGCGGCGGGAGGGTGAGGGGTTACGCCCTTGCCGGCTCAGGCCCGCGCCGCCTCCGCCGCCAGGATGCGGCCGGCGGCGTGGATCAGGGCGGCGGCGCGCAGGGCGGCGGAAAGGGCCGGGGGCCGGGCGCCCAGGGCGCGGAGGGTCGCGGCCTGCGAGCGCAGGCACGCCTCGCAGCCGTGGATCGCCGAGGCGGCCAGGGTCCAGAGGTGGAAGTCCAGCGGGTCGACCCCCGGCTTGAAGGTCAGGCTCATGCGCAGGTGCGAGGGTTCGGCGGCCAGGACGGGATCGTCCAGCAGGTCGACGGCGCGGAAGTAGATGTTGTTCTGGGCCATCACGGCGGCCGCGCCCCGGGCGGCGTCCCGGGCGGCGTCGGAAAGGCCGGCGTCGGCCGCGGCGGATTCGGCGGCGCGCACCACCGCCGGCGTGCCCACCGCATGGGCGCTGGCCAGGACCGCCCCCCAGAGCTGCTGCGCCGTCAGCGCCCGCTCGCCCTCCAGGGCGGCGAGGTTCCTGGCCACGTCGCGGGCGTAGGGCGGCAGGGCGTCGATGAGGACCGAAAGGCGCATGGACCCTAGATGGACCCGCCCGGCGCGGCGGAAAAGGACAATGGCGTCATCAATCGTTCTTCCGGATGCAATCGAGCAAGCCTATATGACAGCCATGCTGCCGACCCTGCGCCAACTCCAGTACCTGAAGCTGCTGTCCGAGCACGGCTCGTTCAGCCGCGCCGCCGAGGCGGCGCACGTCACCCAGCCCACCCTGTCGGCCGGCATCCAGGAGCTGGAGAAGATCCTGGGCACGCCGGTGGTCGACCGCAACCGCTCGGGCGTGATCTTCACGGCCGCCGGCGAGGAGGCTATCGCGCGGGCCAGCGCCATCCTGGCCAACACCGAGGACCTGGTGCAGGCGGCCCGCGGCGCCGGCCAGCCCCTGTCCGGGCGGTTCCGGCTGGGGGTGATCCCCACCGTCGCCCCCTTCCTGCTGCCCAAGGCCCTGCCGATCCTGAAGCAGCGGTTCCCCAAGCTGCGCCTCTTCCTGCGCGAGGACCTGACGCACCGGCTGATCGCGGGGCTGAAGGCCGGGGCCCTGGACGCCGCGTTGATCGCCCTGCCCTACGACATGGCGGGCCTGGACTGGGCTCACGTGGACGATGACGAGCTGCTGGCGGCCTTCCCCGCCAACCACCCGCTGACCGCCGCCAAGCGGGTCTCGGCCGAGCGCATGGAGGGCGAGGAGCTGATCCTGATGGAGGACGGCCACTGCCTGCGCGAGCACGCCCTGGCCGCCTGCGGCCTGGGCCCGCCCCGGCACGCGGAGGAGGAAAACTTCGCCGCGACGTCCCTGCCGACCCTGGTGCAGATGGTGGGGTCGGGCCTGGGGGTGTCGTTCCTGCCGGCCATGGCCGTGGAGGCGGGGCTGGCCGACGCGGCGCACGTCACCGTCCGCCCCCTGGACGCCGAGG
>JAFEEA010000420.1 GCA_018241335.1 Pseudomonadota bacterium | reverse complement strand
ACCTCCTGGGGCAGCAGGGCGAGGGCCGTCTGCAGCTTGTTCTGGACCTGGACCTGGGCGATGTCGACGTTGGTCCCGGCCTTGAAGGTCAGGGTGACCGTGGCCGCGCCCGAGCCGTCGCTGGTGGACGACATGTAGAGCAGGCCGTCCAGGCCCTTCATCTTCTGCTCGACGACCTGGGTGACGCTGTCCTCCACCGTCTTGGCCGAGGCGCCGGGGTAGACCGCCTGGACCGAGATCTGGGGCAGGGCGATGTTGGGGTACTGGGCGATGGGCAGGCGGGTGATCGACAGGGCGCCGGCCAGCATGATGACGATGGCCACCACCCAGGCGAAGATCGGCCGGTCGATGAAGAAGCGCGACAGCATGGCCGGGTCCTAGCGCTGGGCCGGGGCGCCGGCGGGGGCGCCAGAGGAAACGACTGCGGGCGAGTAGGCGGGCACGGGCTTGAGGTCGGCGCCGGGGTGGACCTTGAGCAGGCCCTCCACGATCACCCGTTCGCCCGGGCTCAGGCCGCCGGTGACCAGCCACTTGTCGCCCACGGTCTGGCCCACGGTGATGACGCGCTGGACGGCCTTGTTGCCCGCGCCGACCACATAGATCGTCGCCTCGCCCTTGGAGTTGCGGCTGACGGCGGCCTGGGGCACCAGCAGGCCGGTGGGCGCGACGCCCTTGGCCAGGTGCGCGCGGACATAGAGACCGGGCAGCAGCACGCCGTTCGGATTGGGGAAGAGGGCGCGCAGGGTCACCGAGCCGGTGCCGGGATCGACGGTGACGTCCGAGAACTGCAGCTTGCCGGTGAGCGGATAGGTCGAGCCGTCGTCGAGGGTCAGGGTGACGTCGGCGTTTCCGGCCGCGTCCAGCTGGCCCTGGGCCAGTTCGCGCCGCAGCTTCAGCAGGTCGGCCGCCGACTGGGTGACGTCGACATAGATGCGGCTGAGGTCCTGAACGGTGGCGAGGGCGGTGGCCTGGCTGGCGGTCACCAGGGCGCCGGGCGTCACCGCCGACTTGCCGATGCGGCCTGACACAGGCGCCAGGACGCGGGTGTAGCCGAGGTTGATGCGCGCCTGCTGTACGGCGGCCTGCTGGGCGGCGACATTCGCGGCGGCCTGTTTCCAGGCGGCCTGGGCGTCGTCGTTGTCCTGGCGCGAGACCGCGTTGATGGCGACAAGGTCCTTGTAGCGGTCGGCCTTGAGCTTGGCCGACGTCAGGCTCGCCTGGGCCTGGGCGAGGCCGGCCTCCGCGCTCTGGTAGGCGGCCCGGTAGGTCGCCGCGTCGATCTGATAGAGCGGCTGGCCCTTGGCGACATTGGCGCCCTCGGTGAAGAGGCGCGCCTGGACGATGCCGCTGACCTGCGGGCGCACGTCCGAAACCAGGAAGGCCGAGGTGCGGCCGCTGAGTTCGGTGGAGAGGGTGACCGGCTCGGTCTTGGCGACGATGACGCCGACCTCGGCCGGCCCGTTCATGCCGCCGCCCTGCTGGCTCTTGGCGCCGCAGCCGGCGAGGGCCAGGGCGAAGGCGATGGCGAGAACGGCGGCCGCGCCGCGGGCGATGGGGTTACGCATGGTCACCTGCGGCGAACGGTCC
>JAFEEA010000041.1 GCA_018241335.1 Pseudomonadota bacterium | reverse complement strand
GGCTTATTCTACGGGTACCGTCATTATCTTCCCCGTTAAAAGGACTTTACAACCCTAGGGCCTTCATCATCCACGCGGCATGGCTGGATCAGGCTTGCGCCCATTGTCCAATATTCCCCACTGCTGCCTCCCGTAGGAGTCTGGGCCGTGTCTCAGTCCCAGTGTGGCTGATCATCCTCTCAGACCAGCTACTGATCGTCGCCTTGGTGAGCCATTACCTCACCAACTAGCTAATCAGACGCGGGCCGCTCCAATGGCGATAAATCTTTCCCCCGAAGGGCTCATCCGGTATTAGCTCAAGTTTCCCTGAGTTGTTCCGAACCAAAGGGCACGTTCCCACGTGTTACTCACCCGTCCGCCACTAATCCCGAAGGATCCGTTCGACTTGCATGTATTAGGCCTGCCGCCAGCGTTCGCTCTGAGCCAGGATCAAACTCTCAAGTTGAGTTGACGTTCTGACCGAAATGTCCACCAACCGGGCAGGTCGGTGAACGCGTTCGTTGCGTAGTCTATTGACGAGTTCCCATCCATCCACCGCTGCCCGAAGGCCGCGATAGACGACATGGTATTGTCTTCAAGAGACCGCATTTGTCAGCGTCGAGATGATCATGGAACCGAAGTTCCGAAGATCATCGCCAGGACGCCGCCGCCTGCGTTTCTCTTTCCAAATCAACGATGTCAAAGACCCGACCGGCTTGCCGGCCCCACCGTTTAGCGCCCGGTGGCGGCGAGGAGCGGCGTATCTAGTCGCCCCGTTTTTCTCTGTCAACCGGCCCTGAGAACCTTTTTTCGAAAGCCCCGAGAGGCTCAAAATCAGGCGCGCAGAACAGTTCGAGGCCGCCGGGGCGTGCCCCAAAAGTTCGAACCGAGTCGATTGAAGGTGCGGAACCTAGTCGAAGCTTTTCAAAATTGCAAGAGCCAAATGGTCTTGTTTTCGAAGGCTTCGGGGGCCCGCCCCCGTGCCCGAATAGACGTCCGAAGCCCTTGAAAACTACGGGCCCGAGGGCCTTCGTTCCGAGTGCTTCAGGGCGTCGCCCCGAGCGAGGGGCGCTATCTATCGGCGCCTCCCGGCGGGCGCAAGCCTCGTCTGGTCGATTCATGAGACTTTTTCGACGAGCGCTGTTCGCTTTCGTGGCGCCCGCCACTTTCGCCACTCTATAGTCCGCGTGCGCGCACACGACGGCGGGGACATGACGCAGGACGCCGGGATTCCCGACACGCCCTTGGGCGAGGCCCTCTACGGCGGGCTTCAGGATGGCCGGGTCTGGCGAGTCGGGGACACCGTGCGCCGCCCCGCCGGGGAGTGGACGGCGACGGTTCACGCTCTGCTGCGGCATCTTGGCCGGGCCGGCTTTCCCGCGCCCCGCCCCCTGGGTCTCGACGGCCTCGGCCGCGAGATCCTCACCTTCCTGCCCGGACGCGCCGGCCTCTGGCCGTGGCCGGACGTCCTGAAGAGCGAGTCGGGGGCGCGCCAGGTCGGCCAGATGCTCTGGGCCTATCACGGCGCGGTCCGGGGATTCGCACCCCCCTCCCCCGCGGTCTGGCGCCATGGCCCCCAGCAGCTGGCCCCGGGCCAGATCGTCCTGCACGGCGACTTCGGGCCCTACAACCTCATCTGGGATGGCCCAACGCTCAATGGGGTCATCGACTTCGAGCTGGCCCGGCCCGGCGATCCGCTGGAGGACGCCGCCTTCGCCGCCATCCGAATCGCGCCCCTGCGCCCCGACGCCGCCCTCGAGAAGATCGGCTTCTCAACCCCGCCCGACCGGCGCGCCCGGCTGATGGCCTTCGCCGAGGGCTATGGCGTGGACCCCGAGGTTCTCGTGGCCCGGATCATCCCCACCCAGATGGACGAGCTGCGCCGCATCGAGGCCTGGGGCGGCGAGGGCCTTGAGCCCTGGGCGACGTTCCTGCGCAAGGGCCTGGCCGACGAAGTCCGCGCTGAACTGGCCTGGATGACGGAACATCTCGGCGCCCTGGCGATCGGTTGAACCGGCGCCGAATCGCGCCGGCCTTGCATGTGCCGGCGCGGCGTCGCTAAAGGTTGTTCAGGAGACACCCGCAACATGCTGTCCAGCAAGGCTCGCTATGCCTTGCGCGCCCTGGTCGAACTGGCGCGCGAACCGGAAGGCCAGATCACCGCCGGCGAACTGGCCGTGCGCGCCGACGCGCCGCGCAAGTTCCTGGAGGCGATCCTGCTTGAGCTGGCGCGCCGGCGCATCGTCATCAGCCGGCGCGGCAAGTTCGGCGGCTACAGCCTGGCGCGCGAGCCGCATCTGATCAGCTTCGCCGAGGTGATCCGGGTGCTCGACGGCCCCCTGGCCCTGGCCCCCTGCGTCTCGCGCCTGTCGTTCCGCAAGTGTGACGACTGCCCCGACCTGGCCACCTGCTCCCTGCGCGAAGCCCTCCTGAGGGCGCGCGACGCCACGGCCGAGGTGCTGGAAGGCTACAGCCTGGCCGAGGCGGCCGCCGGGCGTGGCGCCGAACTCTTCCACGAGAGCCAGTCGGAATAGGAGCGCCGGCCGGCGCCCCTTTCTTATCCCGCCGCGATATAGGCCTTCAGCCCGTCCGCCTCGGCCACCGCCTCGGCGATCTTGGTCTTCACCAGGTCGCCGATGGAGACGATGCCCATCAGGCGCTGGTTCTTGCACACCGGCAAGTGGCGGATGCGCCGGTCGGTCATGCGGCTCATCAGCGAGTCCACCGTCTCGTTGGGCTCGGCGAAGACCACGTCGCGGGTCATGCAGGCGGAGATTGGCTGGCCCAGGCCGCCGGCCCCCTCTTCGGCCACGATGCGCACGATGTCGCGTTCGGAGACGATGCCGACCACGCTGTGGTCGCCGTCCACCACCACCATGGCCCCCACGCGCCGGCTGTGCAGCAGGGCCGCCACCGCGGAAACGGACTCGCCGGGCGAGGCGGTGAAAACGAGGTCGCCCTTTTCCTTCAGTATCTGGGACACGAGCATTCGCCGGTCCTCCCTTGCTCCCGTCGAACAAGGTTCGGCTGAAAGTTCCCGCCGATCAATGCGCTAATGCGTGATCGCCCTGTGAGGCCCCGGCCAGGCGCAGGAACGGCCCGATCAGGACCAGGCCCGCCATATAGCCCGCGATATGCGCCTGCCAGGCCACCGGCATGCCGCCCGCCCCCGGCGTCAGGCCCGACAGGCCCAGGATCGCGTTGCCGATCGAAAAGACGATCGTCGTCTGGATCACCGTCGGTCCGAACAGCGGGCCCAGCCCCCGCCCGCCGCCGCCGGCGATCCTCACCGTCGCCGCGAAGAGGCCCGAGGCCGCCCCGGAACATCCCACCAGCGCCCAACCCTCAACGCCGGCGAAAGGCGCGTAGCCCAGCGCCGAGATCACCCCGCACAGCAGGAAGAAGGCCATGAACGCCGCCGCCCCGCGCACGCCGGCGCCCATCAGCCGCGCCGCCGGCGCCCCGAACACCAGGGTCGCCGCCGCGTTCATCAGGACGTGCAACCAGGAGCCGTGCGTGAACTGGTAGCTCAGGAGGCCGATCCAGCGATGGCCCGCCAGGTCGTCCGAGGTGAAGGCGAAGGCCTCCGCCGGCAGGCCCAGCGCCAGGCGCAGGCCGTGCAGCGCCAGCAGGGCGGCGACCAGCAGCGTCACGATCCAGGGCGCGTTGATGAACGGCTCGCGCCGGCGCCTCGGCTTCAGAAATGTTGCGCCATCGTCACTCATTCGTCGGTCGAATCCCCAGCCGCCTTAACCAATTCAAGAGACCTTTGTCGGTAAATCGGCGGGAAATCCTGTCGGCGCGCGCGCGTTGCTTTGCGTCGCCGCGTCATGTCAGCCGTCCGCAGTCCGGGGGTCAGTATGCTTACCATAACCAAGACCGCCGCCGCGGTCCTCCTGTTTGGCGTCGCCGCCGCTGGCGCGGCCCAGGCCCAGGACATGAACACCAACTCCGCCGCCTTCAACGCGGGCTATGGCCGCGTGGCGGGCCAGGAGAACCACCCGGTCAACGTGGGGATGCGCGACGCCAACGGCAATCTGGTCATCGTCGACGGCCTGATCCTGCATGGCGAGGACCAGTCCACCTTCAGCGCCTCGGGCGCCGTATCCGGCGCGGTGGACACCTTCTCCGGCGTCGGCGCATCCAGTTCGGCCAACGCCATCGGCAACAACCTGCAGGTCATCACGCAGGGCAACTACAACACCGTCATCGTCAACTCGGTCCAAACCAACAACGGAAACGTCAGCGCGTCCTCGACGCACTGAACGGAGACGCACAGATGTTCTTGAACGCTTTCCTGGCCCGCAAATCGACGCGCATCGTCGCCCTGTCGTCGGCCGCCGCGATGCTGCTGAGCGCCTGCGCCAGCCCGGTGGCCGGGCCCAGCGGCCTCTACGCCCAGCCCACCGGCAACGCCCCGGTCACGGCCAACCCGACGCCCTACTCGGCGGCGCTGGTCTGCCTGGCGGAGTACGCGCGCAAGAACAATGTCAACGCGCCGCGCATCGCCGTCGGCCGCATCGCCGACTACACCGGCAAGGAAGAGTCGGACGGCTCGGGCCGCAAGATCACCCAGGGCGCGTCCCTGATGGCGATGAGCGCCCTGGCCAAGGCCGGCGTGCCCCTGGTCGAGCGCTTCGACACCTCGGTCTCCGAGCTGGAGCTGAAGTACGCCAACAACAAGCTGATCTCGGACAACCCCTCGGCCCAGGCGGACATGCCGGCCGAGTACCGCCGCATCCTGGCCGGCCAGGTGCCGGGCTCCGACTTCTATATCGCCGGCGGCATCACCGAGCTGAACTTCAACATCCGCTCCTCCGGCCTCGACGCCGGCGCCGGGGGCCTGGGGACCAAGGACCTCAAGGGCGGCCTGTCGGGCCGGGTGTTCATCATGAACGTCGGCCTGGACCTGCGCCTGGTGAACACGCGCACGCTCGAGGTGGTGGACGTCATCTCCTACCAGAAGCAGATCGTGGCCCACGAGGTCAGCGCCAACTTCTTCAAGATCTCGGGCAACACCGCCTTCGACCTGTCGGCCGGCGACGGCGCCCTCGAACCCCTCCAGCTCGGCGTGCGCTCGGTGATCGAGCGCGCCACGGTCGAGATGGTGGCCAACCTGTACGGCATGCCCGGGCCCCAGGCCTGCATGACCGACGACCCCTTCGGTCACGCCGTGACCACCGGGGCCACGGGCGCCTTCGTGCCCGCTTACAACAACCTGGAAACGAACAATGCAGCGACCCGCCAAGACCCTGCGCGCTGGAATGATGGCCGCGATCCCGATGTGGCTCATAGCCGCCGGGACCGCTACTAGCCAAAGCACGGTCACCAACAACCAGGTCCAGGCGGGCGACATCTTCGCGTCCCAGACGCTGGACGTGGTCACCAATTCGTCGGACACCACCGCCGTCACCACCGCCACGGGCAACGGCCTGACGGGCTCGGTGGTCACCGGCAGCGTGGACATCCAGTCGACCCAGTCCACGGCGGGCCAGGTGGGCGCGACGACGACCATCAACATCGCCAACGACGCCGGCCCCTCGCTGACCTCGACCACGGCGGCCACGGGCAACACCGGCGACGCGGGCATCGACGGCGGCGGCGCCATGACCGGCAGCTTCGTGCAGAGCGCCACCGGCGGGCCCATCTACGGCGAGAACCAGATCAACGGCGCCAACGCCGAGACCACCGACGCGGCCCAGGCCACCCAGGCCATGGCCAACAGCCAGGGCTTCGGCGCCACCGGCTCGTCGGTCAACACCACCGTCCGTCAGACCAGCAGCGTCGACACCACCGCCGACGGCGGGGCGATCCTCGGCTATGTCGGCGATCAGGGCAGCTTCTCGGCCGCGGCCGTGGCCAACAACGTCACCTCGGTGGGCGTCAGCGGCTCGACCCAGACCCTGGACGTGACCCAGTCCAACACCGGCGCCCTCGTGCGCGGCGCCCAGTTCACCAACCTCGGCAACAGCCAGGACACCAACACCAGCGCCACCGCCACGGCCAACAACTTCAACGCCACCAACGAGGGCGGCGACTTCACCGTCGGCGTCAACCAGAGCAACGACGCCTACGTCCGCGCCCAGGGCGAAGAGACGTCCTACGAGTTCGGCGGCGCCACGGTCTCGGCCTACGGCGTCGGCAACTCCACCTTCGCCGGCAACTCCGGCACGTCGATCACCTTGAACAACACCCAGGTGAACGGCACGGGCGGGGTGGAGTCGGTGGCCAGCTTCACGGGCGACAACGGCTACGACGCCTTCGTCTCCTCCACCGCCATGGGCAACGCGGCCACCGGCTACGCCTGCTCCACCTGCGGCGGGGTGATGAACGTCCACAACAGCCAGACCAACAACGGCGACGCCGCCGCGGTGGTCAACACCTCCATCACCACCGGCGCCCGCTCGGTGCGCGGCACGGCGACGGCGGTGGGCAACAACGCCTCCTTCTACGTCACCCAGCCCAACCCCTGACCCGGCCCTTCGGCCCAGGTTCGCGGCGCGCCGGCCCGGCGGGGGCCGGGCGCACGATGGCGCGCGCCAGGGCCGTTCCTTACAAGCCGTGACGAATGGCGGCCTTGAAGAGGCCTCAAGCAAAGATCATGGTCCGCAGCCGATCGGGGCGGGTCACTTCAGATAGAGACGACGTCATATGGTTCGACTTTCCCGCGCGGCGGCCTCACTCATCGTCGCCCTGGGGATCAGCGGCGTGGCCCTCTCCGGCGCCCACGCCCTTGGCCTTCCCAAGTTCGGCCACACCGACGCGGCCCAGGGAACCGAGCCCGAAATCAAGCTCAAGCCCGGCGAGTGGCCCCAGGCCCACTCCGACCTCAAGCCCGACCCGGCGATCCGCTTCGGCGCCCTGCCCAACGGCATGCGCTATGCGATCATGAAGAACGCCACCCCGCCCGGCCAGGCGTCGCTTCGCCTGCGCATCGACGCCGGCTCGATGATGGAGGCCGACGACCAGCAGGGCCTGGCCCACTTCCTGGAGCACATGGCCTTCCGCGGCTCGGCCAACGTGCCCGACGGCGAGATGATCAAGATCCTCGAGCGCCACGGCCTGGCCTTCGGGGCCGACACCAACGCCCAGACCGACTTTTCCGACACGGTCTACAAGCTGGACCTGCCCAAGACCGACGCCGACACCGTCGACACCTCCCTGATGCTGCTGCGCGAGGTCGCCGGCAACCTGACCCTCAGCCAGGACGCCATCAACTCCGAGCGCGGGGTGGTGCTGTCCGAGGAACGCCTGCGCGACACCCCCTACTACCGCATCTACAAGGACCGCCTGGCCTTCTTCCTGCCCGGCCAGCGCCCGCCCGAGCGCCTGCCGATCGGCAAGGTCGAGGTGATCCAGAACGCCCAGCGCGCCCAGGTCGCCGACTTCTATTCCAAGTACTACCGCCCCGAGCGCGCCACCCTGATCGCCGTCGGCGACTTCGACGTCGACGCCATGGAGGCCCTGATCAAGGCCAAGTTCGGCGACTGGAAGGGCCAGGGGCCGGCCGGCGCCGATCCGGACCTGGGCCAGGTCGCCAAGCGCGGCCTGCAGACCCGCCTCACCGTCGAGCCCGGCGCGCCCACCACATTGCAGCTCGCCTGGATGACGCCGCCCGACCTCGGTCCCGACGACGCCGCCCAGCGCAAGCGCGAGCTGATCGAGCGCCTGGGCTTTTCCGTCCTCAACCGGCGCCTGGGCACCCTGGCGCGCGGCGACAACCCGCCCTTCATCAGCGCCGCCGGCTTCCGCGCCGACCAGTACCGCGCCGCCCGCATCGCCGTCCTCTCGGTGACCGCCGAGCCCGACGCCTGGCAGGGCGCCCTCTCCACCGTCGAGCAGGAGCAGCGCCGCGCCGTCCGCTACGGCGTTCGCCCGGACGAACTGGCCCGCGAGATCTCCGAATACGAGGCCGCCCTGAAACAGGCCGCCGCCGAGACCTCCACCCGCGTCACCCCGCGCCTGGCCGACGAGATCGAGCAGACCACCGGCGCCCGCGACGTCGAGACGAGCCCCGCCGACGACCTGGCCTTCTTCGACGCCGTGGTGAAGACCATCACCCCGGCCGAGGTCTCCGCCGCCCTCAAGGACGCCTTCGAAGGCTCCGGGCCGCTGATTTCCATGTCCAGCCCCACCGACCTCGTCGGCGGCCAGGGGGCGATCCAGACGGCCTACAACACGGCCCACGCCAAGGACGTCACCGCCCCGGCCGCCCTGGCCACGGTCACCTGGCCCTATACGGACTTCGGCCCGCCCGGGAAGGTCGCCGACCAGCGTGACGTCACCGACCTCGACACCGTCTTCGTGCGCTTCGAGAACGGTGTGCGGCTGACCATCAAGCCCACCAAGTTCCGCGACGACCAGGTGCTGGTGAAGGTGCGCGTGGGCTCGGGCCTGCAGGGCCTGCCGCCCAGCCGCCAGAGCCTGGCCTGGGCCGGCTACGCCTTCATCGAGGGCGGCCTGAAGAAGATCAGCGCCAACGACGCCGAGCGCGTCCTGGCCTCGTCCGTCTACGGCGCCGACTACCGCATCGAGGACGACGCCAACGTCCTGACCGGCGCCACCCGCCGCGGCGACCTCGACACCCAGATGCAGGTCCTGGCGGCCTATGTCTCAGAGCCCGGCTGGCGGCCCGAGGCCCTGCAGCGGATGAAGACCTACACCGCCACCCTGCTCGACCAGTACGGCGCCACCGACAGCGGCGTCCTCGGCCGCGACCTGCCGGGCCTGATGCACGCCGGCGACCGCCGCTGGACCTTCCCCAGCCGCGACGACATCAGCGCGGCCGACCTCGCGGCCCTCAAGGCCCAGATGGCCTCGATCACCACCGGCCCGATCGAGGTCGTGGTCGTGGGCGACGTCACGGTGGACAAGGCCATCGCCGCGGTGGCCGCCACCTTCGGCGCCCTGCCTCCGCGCGCGGCCGATCCGGCCCCGGCCCAGGCGGCCCCGGTCGCCTTCCCGGCCCCCAACGCCCAGCCGATGGTGCTGACTCACCACGGCCGCGCCGACCAGGCCCTGGGCTACGCCGCCTGGCGCACCAACGACTTCTTCGCCGACCCGCAGGGCGCCCGCACGGTCTCGATCCTGGGCGAGGTGATGCAGCTTCGCCTGCTCGACACCTTCCGCAAGGAGCAGTCGGTGACCTATTCGCCCCAGGTCGGCTATTCCTCCAGCTTCACCTGGCCCGGCTGGGGCTATGTCAGCGCCAGCGTCGAGGTGCCGCCCGCCAAGCTGCCGGCCTTCTTCGCCGACGTCAGCAAGATCGCCGCCGACCTGCGCGACCACCCGGTCACGCCGGACGAGCTGGAACGCGCCAAGAAGCCGCGCATCGAGGAAGCGGAAAAGTCGCGCGAGACCAACGGCTACTGGATCAGCGCCCTTTCCGGCGCCCAATCCGACCCCCGCCGCCTCGACGCCATCCGCTCCGAGCTGCCCAGCATGGAACGCATCACCGCCGCCGACGTCCAGAAATCCGCCCAGCGCTACCTCCGCGACGACGCCCAGTGGAAACTCGAGGTCACCCCGGCGGGGTCTTGAGGGGCGCACGCCCTCTCGCCCCCCAAGTCCCTTCGTGACCCCGGCCGAGCGAAGCAAGCGCCGGGGGCTTGGGATCGACGCCGGCTAGCGTATCGGCTTGAAGTCGAGCCCATTTGTCATGCATGGCGGTTGGCAGGGCCCGCGGCTATGGTCGGGTCATGAACCTGAAACGGGAATGGCCCGTCTTCGCATTGTTGGCCGTGATCGCCGCGCTCGTGCTGGCGCAGGCGTATCGTGCGGCGACTTACGCGGCGCAGCTTCACTCTGTGGAGGCGGCGCACAGCCAGGGGCGCGGGACCCTACAGGAAGGACCGTAAGGCATGAGGCTGGCGAAGATAGCTACCGGAACGGCTGTCGGCGCGGTCGGAAGCTACGCGGCTGTCGTCGTGGCCCAGATGTTCTTTGACAAGCCGGCCCCCGAGGCCTGGTCCGATCCCACGTTCCTAATCCCCTACTATTCTAGCTTGGTGTTCTTTGTCGCCGCGCTTCTTCTCACTATCGCGGCTGTCGCACTTTGGATTGCAGTCATGGTCCGGTTCGGCATTCGTTGGGTTTTCGGACATACAACCTGAAGCGCTGCCGGTCCCCCCCCGCTTGACGCCACCCCGAATGTTCCGCATTTGTTTCACCCAAATGCCCGCAACCGCCCCGCCTTCGCCTCGCGCAAGATTTCACCCCACGCGCCCCCAGCGCCCCACCGATATTACGGTGAAATACGGGGGGCGCCGCCCGGGCGGAATGCGGCCGGTGGGGCAAATTCGACCCCGCCGCCGGGCCCCATTGCCCACCCGCCGCGATTGGGGTTTCCTTGACCGGTCGCGTTCGGGCTAGCCCATGAAGTTCTTCCTCCTGACCCTGGTCGCCGGCGCCATCGGCGCGGGGCAGCACAACCTGGAGGCCGCCCGCGCGGCCGAGAAGGCGGGCCAGTACGAGGCCGCCCTGCCCCTGATCGAGCAGGCCCTGGCCTCCACCGACCTCACCGCCCCCCAGCGCGCCGACGCCCTGATCCTGCGCGCCCAGGCGGAAAAGGCCCTGGGCCGGGACGAGGCGGCCCTGGCCGACTATGGCCGCGCCGTCGCCGCCGACCCCAAATCCGCCGACGCCCTGATCGCGCGGGGCGTCTATCACGATGAGAAGGGCGAATACGACGCCGCCCTCACCGACCTCGACGCCGCCGTCGCCCTGGCCCCCGGCGACGAGTACGCCCACTTCGACCGCGCCGTGGCGCTCAGCCACAAGCTGCGCCTGGCCGACGCCGTGGCCGAGTTCGGCAAGGCCGTCGCCCTCAATCCCGACGACGCCGACGCGCGCCTGCAGCGGGGCATAGCCCTGCTCCTCGGCAACGACCTCGACGGGGCGATCGCCGACTTCAGCCGCGCCATCGCCATCGCCCCGGACACGCCGGAAGGCTGGTACCAGCGCGGCTACGCCCGCCGGCTCAAGGGCGACTATGCGGCGGCCATCGGTGACCAGGACCAGGCCATCCGCCTGCGCCCCGACTATGGCGACGCCCTGCTGGACCGGGGCGTGGACAAGCTGCGCCTCGGCCGCCTGGACGACGCCCTGCCCGACTATGACGCGGCCGTGCGCCTCTCGCCCGAGGATCCGACGCCCTACGCCGAGCGCGGCCTGCTCTACGCGGCCAAGGGCGACGCCGCCGCGGCCCTGGCCAACTACGACACGGCGCTGAAGCTGCGCCCCGCGGACGCCGCCACCCTGCAGCTTCGCGGCCGCGCCCACGCCCAGCAGAAGGACTGGGCCGCGGCCCTGGCCGACTACGACGCCGCGGCCAAGGCCGATCCCGCCGATCCCTATACGCCCCTCTATCGGGGCGAGGCGCTGGCGGCCAAGGGCGACGGGGCCGCCGCCGTGGCCGCCTTCGGCGAGGCGCTAAAGCTGAACCCCGACTTCCACGACGCCCTGGTGGGGCGCGGCCAGGCGCTGGGCGACCTCGGCCGCCACGACGAGGCCCTCGCCGACCTCACCGCCGCCCTTAAGCTGGAGCCTCGGGACGATATCACCCTGGTCGACCGGGGCCTGGTCAACGACGCCAAGGGCGACCACGCCGCCGCCGTCGCCGACTACAGCGCCGCGCTCAAGCTCGACCCCGCCAACCCCGTCACCTGGCTGAACCGCGCCGTCGCCTGGGCCGGCCTCGGCAAGCTGGACAAGGCCCTGGCCGACTACGGCCAGGCCATCCGCCTCGGCCCCGACGATCCCCTGGCCTGGCGCGACCGGGCCCTGGCCCGCGCCGCCAAGGGCGACGCCAAGGGCGCGCTGGACGACCTCGCCGCCGCCATCCGCCTCGCCCCTACCGAGGCCGTCGCCTACCTCAACCGGGGCAGCCTGCGCCTGGCCGCCGGCGACCTCGACGGCGCGGTCGCCGACTTCTCCGACGCGGTGCGCCTGGAGCCGGACAACGCCGACGCCTGGGTCGACCGGGGCCTGGCCTGGCAGCGCAAGGGCGAGTGGGCCAGGTCCGTCGACGACTTCTCCGAAGCCATCCACCGGCGCGGCCAGTTCGCCGCCGCCCACCTGCACCGGGCCTGGTCCCGGCGCGAGCTGCGCCAGCCCGACCTCGCCATCGTCGACTACGACACGGCCCTGCGCATCGACCCCCGGCTGGGAGAGGCCCTCGACGGGCGCGGCGAGGCGCGCATCGAGGCGGGCGACATCGCCGGCGCCGTCGCCGACTTCGACGCCGCCATCGCCCTCAACGCCAAGGACTCCCAGGCCTTCGTCGACCGCGCCCAGGCCCGGGCGCGCCTGGGCCAGCCGCAGGGCGCCCTTCAGGACCTGACCACCGCCCTCGGCCTCAGCCCCGACTACGCCTACGGCTACGCCATGCGCGGCGCGGTCTACCGCGAGCTGGGCGACTACGCCCACGCCATCGCCGACTACGACCGGGCGGTGAAGATGCGGCCCAAGGCGTCCGACTACCGGGTCTGGCGGGGCCTGGCCCAATCCTACAAGGGCGACCAGTCGGCGGCCCTGGCCGACTTCAACGCCGCCATCGCCCTCAAGGCCGACAACGCCGAGGCCTATGCCGACCGCGCCTCGGTGCAGATGGGGCGCGGCGCCTTCGACGCCGCCCTGGCCGACTACGCCGTGGCCCTGCGCCTCAGCCCCAATGACGCCGGCAGCTACTTCGGCCGCGGCGCGACCTATTTCGTCATGGGCGCCTACGACAAGGCCGGCCAGGATTTCGACCGCGCCCTGGAGCTGGATCCCAGCCAGTCCTACGCCGTGCTCTGGCGGCGCCTGTCGCACGATCGCGGCGCGCCGGCCGATCCCCAGGTCCTGGCCCGCCAGGCCGGCGCCGTCGACCTAGCCGCCTGGCCCGGGCCCATGATCGGCTTCTTCCTGGGCCGCGTGCCCGAGACCGACGCCGTGGGCGCCGCCGCCAAGGCCGAGGCCAAGGACGCCCGCGGCGAGTCCTGCGAAGCCAGCTTCTACCTGGGCGAGGACCGCCTCAACAAAGGCCAGGGCGACGCCGCCCGCCCCCTCTTCCAGGCCGCCGTCAAAGCCTGCCCCAGCGCCTTCTTCGAAGCCGCCGCCGCCAAGGCGGAGCTGAAGCGGATGGGGAAGTAGGAAAGGTCCCCCTCACCCAATCCTCTCCCCCGCAAGCGGGGGCGAGGGCTAAACCCAACCATGCCCGCAACATCAAAGCCCTCGCCCCGCGCGAAGCGTGGGGAGAGGGTTGGGTGAGGGGTCGAAGCTGAGTTCGCCAATCCAAGAAAAGAAGAAGGGGGCGCTCCCCCCCGGAAGCGCCCCCTCCAAAGCGAACAGCCCTGGGGCGTTCGCTGTACCTCGAAATCAAGCTTCAGTAGGCGACGCCGCCCACCCCGCCGTCAAGGCTCATCCCCATCGACGCGGAGGAGGAGGTGCTCTCCTCCCGGTACGCCGTGTAGCGTTCGGTATACATGATGGTCAGCACCTTGATCCCCGCGCCGAAGCGACGCAGCAGCGAGCGCTCGTTGCAGTCGCGGGCCGGCTTCTGGGGACGGCACTGCAGGCTGGCGCCCGCGCCATGGCCGCCCTGGGCCACGCCGGGCACGTGGTACAGGGCCTCGCCCTTCTGGCAGCTGATCGTCTGGCCGCCCTCGAACGAGACCTTCTCGCGCCATTCGGCGATGGTGATCTGCATGTGGGCGCCGGCGATGCAGCGATAGAGCTCGCCGTCATAGGCGTCGTCGATGTCGCGGTCGGGCGACACCTGCGAGGCCGGGTGCGGCACTTCCTTGTCGTCGAAGCAGAAGGCCTGGATCACCACCTTCTTGTACATCGAGCGGGTGGCCTCATAGGCCGTGCGGCGCATGCCGCCCTCGACGTTGAGGCCGGAGATGACGCCGGTCGCGCCGGGCGCGCCGTAGTACCCGCCGCCTCCGCCGCCGGAATAGAACACGGTCGAACCCGCCGACGCGCCGGCCCGGGCCTGGGCGCTGGCCTGCACGTTCACCTGCACCGACGGCGCAACGAAGACGTTGACGCCGGGGATGTTGACGTTGTGCCCGGGCGTGCAGCACGGCGGGCTGGAGGGCGGCGGCGACGGCGGCGTGCAGCACGGCGGCGGCGTGCAGTTGCACGACGGCGGCGGCGACGGCGGCGCGCAGCACTGGGCGAAGGCCGTGGACGGGACGGCCGCCGCCAGCAGCCAGAAGGCGCAGGCGGCGATCATCGCCATCAGGGTGGTCTTGCCGGACATGGATCGGCTCCCCTCGAATTCACCAAAGCCAGTCGCGCCACGCCCCCGGGAGTGTCCCGTTTTGGAGCGTCGCGCGCCTGGCCCGAGCCTTCCCTGCAACCCCCATGCGGCCGCGCTGGGCCGAGGGCGTGGGACGACGTCGATGTTCCATTCCAACACAGAGTTGTTGATAGACTATTGGCGCGAGAAGCGCGGGGCGGCCCTTTTGCCGGCGCGCACCGACATCGATCCCGCCGACTTCGCCCACCTGCTGCCCCAGACCTTCATCGTCGGGCGTACCGGCCCGGGACAGTTTCCCGTGCGCCTGGCCGGCGAGTTCGTGGTCGACCTGCACGGCCGCGGCCTGCGCGGCGACAACATCCTCAACCTCTGGACCCGCCTGCACCGCGTCGAGCTGCAGAGCGCCCTCGACGGCGTGCTGCGCGATCCCGAGCCCCTGGTGATCAGCGCCGACGCGCGCACCGACGACGGCCTGTCGGCGCGGCTGGAGATCCTGTTCGCCCCGCTGGTGGGCGCCACCGGCCGCCCCGACCGCTTCGTCGGCCTCTACCAGCCCACCTCCGCCGTCCACGTCCTGCGCGGCCGGCCGGTGCGCGAGCTGCTGATCCGCGCCGTCGGCGGCGCCGACCTGCGCGCCACCCCCCGCCTGCGCCTCGCCGCCCTCGACGGCCGCCTGATCGCCTAGCCCCCTACTCCCGCTCATCCCGGCGAAAGCCGGGACCCAGGGCGGCCTCTCAGGTATCCACAGGCCCGACGCGCCCCGCGCCCCTACCCCAGCGCCCCGATCCACGGGCTGTCCGGCTGGAACCGCTCAAGCCCCGCGCGCAGCCACGCCCGCGCGCCCGCGTCCATCCTCGGCAGGCAGGCGTCGAAGTCGGCCTGGTCCTTGTCGCGCCGCGCCTTGGCCTTGAACAGCAGCACCCCCTGCGGCTTCAGGAACGGGATCCCGTCCGCCTCGCCGACCATCTGCGCCCGGGGCGCGGTCAGCGCCGCGTCGCGCCGATAGGCCCAGGTCGCCACGTCGCCGGGCTCGCGGAAGACATCCAGCCGCCAGGCCCCGCCCTCCGGCTCGCGCACCCAGGTCTGGTGGCTCCCGGCCCAGGGCGTCTCGCCGGCCGCCAGGCGCGCGACCTTGCCGGAACCCACGTTGTAGAGGTCCAGCCCCTCCAGCCGCGCGCGCACCAGCGGGAACTCGCCCTCCGGCACGGCGATCTCCAGGTCCTCGTGCGGCCGCGTCTCCTCGCCCAGCCACAGGTCGATGGCCCAGCCGCCGGCCACGCACCATGCCGCCCCGCATCCGGCCAGTCGCCGCGCCACCTCTTGCGGACGCCAGGCGGACCAGGCGTCAAGCGCGGGGTCCTGCCAGGGCGGCTCGGCGGCCGGCGCGGCCAAGGGACTAGGCCGCCACCGGCGCCGGGGCGCTGGCCCCGTCCAGGGTCGCCAGGGCGCCGGCGTCCAGCTTCAGCTCGGCCGCCTTCGCCAGCTCCTGCAGCTGCGCCACCGAGGTCGCGCTGGCGATCGGCGCCGTCACCTTGGCCATCAGCCAGGCCAGCGCCACCTGGGCCGGCGTCGCGCCAAGCTCGCCGCCCACCTTGTCCAGCGCCGCCAGGATGCGCAGCCCCCGCTCGTCCAGGAAGCGCTTCACGCCCCGGCCGCGCGGGCTCTTGGCCAGGTCCGCCTCGGACCGGTACTTGCCGGTCAGGAAGCCGCTGGCCAGGCCATAGTACGGGATCACGCTGACCTGCTCGGCCTTGCAGGCCGCCGCCAGGCCGTCCTCGAAGGCGGCGCGGTCATAGAGGTTGTACTGCGGCTGCAGCGTCTCATAGCGCGGCCAGTCGTGCGCGGCGGCCGTGGCGTTGGCCGACTTCAGCCGCGCGGCGTCGAAGTTCGAGGCCCCGATGATCCGCACCTTCCCCGCCGCCACCAGCTTCGAATAGGCCTCCATGGTCTCGTCCTGGGGCGTCTCGGCGTCATCGGCGTGGGACTGGTAGAGGTCGATATAGTCGGTCTGCAGGCGCCCCAGGCTGTCCTCCACCGCCTCGACCATCCACTTGGCGGACAGGCCCTTCTTGCCGTCGCCCATGTCCATGCCGAACTTGGTGGCGATCACCACCTTGTCGCGCTTGCCCGAGCGCTTCAGCCAGGCGCCGATGACCTTTTCCGACGCCCCGCCCCCGGCCGGGCTCCAGCGTGAATAGACGTCCGCCGTGTCGATGGCGTTGAAGCCGGCGTCCACGAAGGCGTCCAGCACGGCGAAGGAGGTCGCCTCGTCGGCGGTCCAGCCGAACACGTTGCCGCCCAGCATCAGCGGGGCGATGGCGACATCCGATCGCCCGAGTTTGCGCATCTCCATGGGTCTCTCCCTCGATTTGGCTTTCAGGGCCTTATAGCCCCCGCGACGACGCGACGCGGCCCAGAAATCCTGAAGTCCGCGCCCGCTTACCGGGTCTTAGGAGGCTTGGGCGCAGGCTTGGTCCCGAACGAGGCTCGGAGGGGACCGGCTTGACTTCACATCTGAACGGGCGCCCGGGGAAAGGGCGACATCGCGCCGGCGCGCTCGCGGCCGCCCTGCTCGCGCTCTCGGGCGCCGCCCACGCGGCCACCGCGACCACGTCGATCAGCCAGGTCACGACCGGGACGGCCTGTGCGCCCTGCCAGGCCGCCAGCCAGGCCCTGGCCGACGCGGTCAACGGCGCGGCGGGCGTCACCAGCCTCGACCAGGCGGCGCTCGGCGCGGCGACCCAGTCGAGCGTCACTCACATGGATCTTCCGGCCGCGGGGGCCCCCGCCTCCGACGCCCCGGGAACCGCCAGCGCCTCGGCCAGCGCCTCGCAGGTCAATGAGAACGCCACCGTCCAGGCGGCCAGCGCCTCGGCCTCCATCGCCGATTCCGGCAACAAGGACGGCCCCGTCCTGATGCTGAACCAGGCCGCCGGCGTCGGCGCCAACCAGCTCAACGCCCTGGCCCTGGCCTATTCCACCGGCAGCGGCGGGAACGTCATGGCCGACGCCGAACTCAGCCAGGTCAGCCGCAACAACGCGGTCTACTACGCCTCGGCCACGGCCCCTGTGGTGACCACCGCCACCATCGCCAATTCCCTGAACGGGAACACCGGCTTCGTGGCGGTCAACCAGGCCAGCGGCGCCAACAACAACCAGGCCAACGTCATCTCCGTCGCCCAGGTGGGCGGGACCGCCTTCCACTTCTGACGGCGGCCCCTTGCGCCGGGTCAGGCCATTTCGAAGACGGGCACGTCCAGCGGGGCCGGCGCGCCCTTGCCCAGGATCATGTCGGACGCCTTCTCGGCGATCATGATCGTGGGGGCGTTGGTATTGCCGCCCACCAGGGTCGGCATCACCGAGGCGTCGATGACGCGCAGGCCGGCGATCCCCTGGACCTTCAGCTCGCCGTCGACCACCGCCATCGCGTCGCCCGCCACGCCCATGCGGCAGGTGCCGACCGGGTGGTAGATCGTCTCGGCGCTGCGCCGGATCCAGGCGTCGATCTCCTCGTCGGAGTTGACCGAGGTTCCCGGCGACACCTCTTCGCCGCGGATCGCCTTCAGCGACTTCTGGCCCGACACCTCGCGGGTCATCTTCACGCCCTCGCGCAGGGCGCGGCGGTCTTCCTCGGTGGCCAGGTAGTTGGCGAAGATGGCCGGGTCGGCGAAGGGGTCGGACGAGTGCAGGCCGATGCGACCGCGGCTTTCGGGCCGCAGCTGGCAGACGTGCACCGAGAAGCCGTCCTTCTCGACCACGTCCTTGCCGTGGTTCTTCATGATCGCCAGCACGCAGTGCAGCTGCAGGTCCGGGCGGTCCAGGTCCGGCCGCGACTTCAGGAAGGCGCCCGCCTCCAGGAAGTTCTGCCGCCCGAAGCCCTGGCCGAACATCAGGTAGTTCAGGCCTGTCAGCAGGCGGTTGACGCCCTTGTTGTAGCCATAGGCCGTCTTGATGCCGGGGGTCTCCCACGACAGGATCACGTCCAGGTGGTCCTGCAGGTTCTGGCCTACACCCTTGCTCTCGTGGACCGTCTTGATCCCCGCCGCGTGCAGGGCGTCGCCGTCGCCGATGCCCGACAGCTGCAGGATGTGCGGCGACTGCACCGCGCCCGCCGCCAGCAGGATCTCGCCGTCGGCGTGCACCGTGTGGGTCTGGCCGTCCTGGACGAACACCACGCTGACCGCCCGGCCCTTCTCGACCACGATCTTGGTGGTGCGCGCGCCGATGGCGGTGATCAGGTTCTTGCGGGTCACCGCCGGCCGCAGATAGGCCGCCGCCGCGCTCCACCGCTGGCCGTCCTTGATGGTCAGCTGGTAGGGGCCAAAGCCTTCCTGCTGGTAGCCGTTGAAGTCGCTGGTGGTCTTGTAGCCCGCCTCGGCCCCGGCCTTGATGAAGCTGGAATAGATCGGGCTGGGCGACGAGGCCTTGGAGATGAACAGCGGCCCGTCGGCGCCGTGGTAGTCGTCGCCCCCGCCCTCCAAGGTCTCCGCCCGCTTGAAGTAGGGCAGGATGTCCGAATAGCCCCAGCCGGACAGGCCCATCTGGCGCCACTGGTCATAGTCGCGCGCGTGGCCGCGGATGTAGATCATGCCGTTGATCGACGACGAACCGCCCCAGCCACGGCCGCGCGGCCACCACAGCTTGCGGTTCTCGAGGTTCGGCTCTTCCTCGGTCCAGAAGCCCCAGTTGTAGTCGCCCTTGGCCTGGATCAGCCCGCCGACGCCGGCCGGCATCTTGACCAGGATCGAGTTGTCCTTGCCGCCCGCCTCAAGGAGCAGGACCTTCGTCGTCCCGTCCGCCGACAGCCGGTTGGCCAGCACACACCCGGCCGAGCCGGCGCCGATGATGATGTAGTCGTAGCGTTCGGCGGCCATGGTCGGGGGCTCCTGAAAAGTGACTGGGGCGTCATCTTATGAACGGGCGGCGACGTCAACTCCCCCAGCCTGTCATCCCGGATAGGCGCCGCGCGCAATCCGGGATGGCAGAGATCAATATGCTAGCGCCCCTTCCACTGCGGCGCGCGCTTCTGGGCGAAGGCCATCGGGCCCTCCTTGAAGTCCTCCGACCGGAACAGGGCCGCGATGGCGGGATACTTGTTCTGGCCGGCGATGGCCGCCTCCAGCGACGGCTCGTCCAGGCCCTGCATCACCGCCTGCTTGGAGGCGCGGATCGACATCGGCGACAGCTCGCCGATGGTGGCGGCCCAGCGCTTGGCGGCGGCCATCAGCTCGCCCGGCGCCACAACCTCGTTGACGAAGCCCAGTTCGTAGCCCTCCTTGGCCGAGACCCGGCGGCCGGTCAGGATCATGCCCATTGCCCGCTTGACGCCGATGGCGCGCGGCAGGCGGTGCAGGCCGCCGGCCAGGGCCGCCAGGCCGACCCGCGGCTCGGGCAGGGCGAACACCGCCGCCTCGGACGCCACGATGATGTCGCAGGCGAGCGCGATCTCGAAGCCGCCGCCCATGGCCACCCCGTTCACCGCCGCGATCAGCGGCTTGTCGAGGTCAAAGCGCGAGGTCAGGCCCGCGAAGCCCGACTTCGGCGAGGCCATGCCGCCGCCGCCGGCCTGGTGCTTCAGGTCGTTGCCGGCCGAAAAGGCCCGCTCGCCCGCCCCGGTGATGATCCCCACCCACTGGTCCGGATCGGCGGCGAAGGCGTTCAGCGCCTCGTCCATCTCGAAGTGCGCCGGCGAATGCAGGGCGTTCATCACGTCCGGGCGGTTCAGGGTGATGACCGTCACCGGCCCTTCGCGGTCAACCTTGATGAACTCGTAGGCCATGGACGGCTCCTTCCCGATCTGGTGCTTGCGGGCAGGAAAGACGCCCTGACGGCGGGGAAATCAAATGGACTCGGCTTGCGCGTCCCGCACGACGGAGGCTCAACTGCAATCCATGGAAGTACTGGCCGCGCTCAACCTTGTGATCTGCGCCATCCTGGCCAGCCGGGGTCACCGGCGCGCCACGGCTGTGACGATCGTCGGCGGCGCCCTCGTCCTGGCTGTCGCGGCGATGGTCATGCTGGTCCTGGTCCGATGGCCGGGCGGCGCGCCCATTTCGAGAAGCAACCGCTTCGGGCTGGGATTCGCCGCCGCCCTGGCCGGCGTCGGCGCCATCGAGTGGTTCGTGGCTGGCGTGATCGGCGCGGCCGGAGGACGCCTGCTTCGCGCCGGCTGGGCCGCGCGCCAGGACCGCACCAGACCCGGCGGCGCGAGCCACCCTAGACCGCCGCCAGCCCCGCCTTGAACCGCTTCCAGTTCTGCACATAGCCCAGCGCCCCGAGGCCGATCCGGGCCGCCTGTTCGGGCGAGAGCTCGCGCACCACCTTGCCGGGCGATCCCAGGACCATGGAGTTGTCGGGGATCTCCTTGTTCTCGCCGATCAGGGTCCCCGCCCCGATCAGGCAATTCTTCCCGATCTTCGTGCCGTTCAGGATGATCGAACCGATCCCGATCAGGCTGCCGTCGCCGATGGTGCAGCCGTGCAGCATCACCATGTGACCAACCGTCACGTTCGCCCCGATGGTCAGCGGCGAGCCATGGTCGGTGTGAAGCACTGAATTGTCCTGGATGTTCGAATTCTCGCCCACCGTGATCGGATCGTTGTCTCCACGCAGCACCGCGCCGAACCAGACACTGGCGTTCTTCTTGAGAATTACATTACCCATCACCATGGCGCCCGGCGCGATCCAGTATTCGTCCTCATCCGGCAGAGTCGGACCCTGGTCGCCCAATTTGTAAGCATTCATCAGCACACCCCTTATTCTTGAAACCGAGGCCTTGTTTAACCGTTCATAAACCAAGTTAGGATCATAGTAGTCGGGCGATTCGAGGGGGCGAGCGCCTTCTTCGCATCCCGCCGCGGCCATCTCGGCCGTGGTCTCCTCCTGAACGGAGAACCGGGTGTCGCGTAGTGTCCCAGGGCGGCGAGCAGCGCCCCCTCCAAGCCGGGAATGCGGTCCTCCGGGACGGCCGCGCGCACTCTTCACGTCTATCCAACCGACCCAAGGGCGAGCCGCAACGGCGTCGCCCTTTTTCTTTGCCCTGAGCGGAGGCTTTTCATGACCAAGCGAGCCCTGAAGCGGATGGTGCGCGAAGGCGCGTTCGACGCTTGCCAATTCGACGACGACGCCAAGGTGCGCCGCCTGCCGACCGCTCGCGGCTGGAATCCCCTGCCCCACAACGACGAGCACGAGCGCGCGCAGGGCTATCTGAAAACCATAAAACCCAAGTCCGACGGCCAGGCCCAGCTGATGAGCGCCATCGACGCCAAGAGCCTGGTCCTGGCGCTCGGCCCCGCCGGCACCGGCAAGACCTACCTCGCCATCGCCAAGGCCGTGGAAGCGCTGGAGGCGGGCCGCGTCGCCCGCATCGTCCTCTCGCGTCCCGCCGTGGAAGCCGGCGAATCCATCGGCTTCCTGCCCGGCGAGATGGAGGACAAGCTGGCCCCCTACCTGCGCCCGCTCTACGACGCCCTCTCGGACCGCCTGTCGATGAAGCGGGTGCGGGCGCTGATCCAGGAAGGCGCCATCGAGATCGCCCCGGTCGGCTTCATGCGCGGGCGGACCTTGAACAACGCCTTCGTGGTCATCGACGAGGCCCAGAACTGCACCTACGTCCAGCTCAAGATGCTGCTGACCCGCCTGGGCTGGAGCTCGACCATGGTGGTCACCGGCGATCCGGCCCAGTCGGACCTGCTGCCCGAGCTCTCCGGCCTCGCCGACGTCGCCGCCAAGCTCGAGACCCTGCCCAACGTCTCGGTGGTGCGCCTGGCCGACCGGGACATCGTGCGCCATCCCCTGGTCGCCGAAATGCTCAGCGTTCTCTAGGCCCGCGGGTCCCAGCCTTCGTGGCGTGAACTCAAGCGGCGGGGCTCGCTCCGCCGCTTGCTTTTCATACCAATCGTCCACTATACGAGACGAATGGACGATATAGAGGAACCTGGGCTCGACGATACCGGCGCCCGCCTGGCGGCCCGCATCCGGGCCGAGCGTGAGGCGCGAGGATGGTCCCTCGCCGATCTCGCCGCGCGCTCCGGCGTCTCCAAGGCCATGATCAGCAAGGTTGAGCGCGGCGAGGCCAGCCCCACCGCGATGATCCTGGTCCGACTTTCCAGCGCCTTGGAGCTGACCCTCGCCACCTTGCTCATCCGCGCGGAGGGCGGCGGCGGCCGCCTCTCACGCGCCGCCGACCAGAAGACCTGGCGTGATCCCGGAACGGGCTACGTGCGCCGCCAGGTCTTCGCCGATCCGCAAAGCCCCCTGGAGCTCACCACGGTGGAGTTGCCGGCCGGCGCCGAGGTCGCCTTTCCCGCCGCATCCTACGCCTTCATCCGCCAGGTCGTCTGGGTCCAGGCCGGCGTGCTGACGATCGAGGACGGGCCAACCCGCGTGACGCTCTCCCCCGGCGACGCCTACGCCTTCGGCGAGCCGGCCGACGCCCGCTTCTTCAACGCCACGGACTGCTCTTGCGCCTACGTCGTGGCCCTCTCGCGCCGATGAACCCCATGCCCGATCCCTGCGAAATCCGCCGCCTTGGACCGAGCGAAGCCGCCGAAGAGGCGCTCGCCGCCCTCTTGGTCGAGACCGTCGCCCACGGCGGTTCGGTCAGCTTCATGCACCCGCTGGGCCTCGGCCAGGCTCGTGACTTCTGGCGCGCCGCCCTGGCCGACGTTGAGGCCGGCGGCCGCATCGTCTTCGGCGCCTTCGACGGGCCGCGCCTCGTCGGCACGGTCACCTTGCTGCTCGCCTTGCCGCCCAACCAGCCGCACCGGGGCGAGATCGCCAAGATGATGACCGCCGTCGCCCACCGCGGCCGCGGCGTCGCCACGGCCCTGATGCGCGCGGCCGAGGCGGAAGCGGTCGCCCGAGGGCGCAGCCTCCTGACGCTCGACACCGCCAGCGAGGAGGGCGCCGCCGGTCTCTATGAACGCCTGGGCTGGGTGCGCTGCGGCGAGATCCCCGATTTCGCCTTCAAGCCCTACGGCGGCCTGACTGGCACGATCCTCTACTTCCGCCGCCTTCAGCCGCTCGCGGCGCCGGCGAATTGAGCCTAGGCTCGGACGATCCTGTCCGGAGGTGTTCGATGAAGCCGCTCAAGCTCACAGCCAGCCTGCTGGCCCTCCTCGCCGGGGCTGCGGCCCTCGGCGGCTGCGTGATGCCCTATCACGAGGAGAACGCCGCCCTGCGCATGGCCACGCCCGCCGCCCAGTGCCGCGCCCTGGCCGACTACGCGGCCCCCAACAGCGACTATCCCACCGTCGGCGGCGACATCCTGAAGAACCAGAACGCCAGCTTCCAGGCCGCGCCCAGCCAGCCCACGCACTGACCAGCCCACGCACTGAACCGGCGCGAGGCTGAAGTCCTCGCGCCGACCCTCGGCCTTCTACCGGATCTCGATCTTCGACCGCCGCGAAGCCGCCTCGTCGGTCTTGGGCAGGGTGATCCTGAGCACCCCGTCCTTGAAGGCCGCCGAGATCGCCGCCCGGTCGACATCGTCAGGCAGGGGGAAGCTGCGCTCGAAATGGCCGTAGCGGCGCTCAGACACATGATAGGCGCCGCCGCCCTGCTCGCTTTCCTCGCTCTTGCTGCCGACCACCGTAAGGGTGTCGCGGCCGAGGCTGAGGTCGATGTCCTCACGCGCCACGCCCGGCAGCTCGATGGCCAGCTCATAGGCCTTGTGGGTCTCGCGCAGGTCAGCGGCCGGCATGCCCAGCAGGGAGGCCGCCCCCAGGCCGCCCATGGGCCGGGCGGTGCGCAGCGGCGCCTGCAGCGGCAGGCCCGTCGTCTGGCGCCACAGGTCATCGAACCAGCGGCCCATGTCGTACTGGAAGGCCATCAGGGGATCGACCGACCGGCTCCAGGCCTGGGCCAGGCCCTGGCTCGCGCGCCTGCCCGCCTCGGCCATCTCGCGACCGCTCTGGACACCGACCGCCGGCGGCGAGGCGCCGAACTGGCCCGCCGCCGCTTGGGCCGTGCTTTGGGCCGCCGCGCCGCCGTCTCCGAAGGCCCGCGGTTCCGCGCCCTGCGGATTCTCGCCACGCGCCGCGGGCTTGCGTTCGGTCGCCTCGCGCGCGGCGGACTTTTCAGCTTCACTATGGGACTGAGGTTCGGCCATGGCCGGTCTCCCTGGTGAGTTGGGATCCCCCCCGCGCCCGCATTCTAGCCCCCTCGCTGGCGGGCGGGGCCTTGATCCGGATCAAGATTGCTTGAGACCAGGCCTGGCCGAAGCCTTGCTTGCCTCGTCCCGATTGCGCCGCAACGGGACACATCCATGACCCAGCCCTTCGTCCACGGCCTCGAACCCGCCGACCGCGCCCGCGTCGGCCGCGAGATCCTGCGCTTCAACCACCGCCTGGCCGAAACCGGCCTCTTCACCGACGAGGCCCTGGCGCGGCTGATCGACGAGCATCCCCGCTCGGAGTTGACCATCTGCACCATGAAGGAGAACCCGCCGCCGGACGAAACCTGGATCGCGGGCGAGGCTGACGGGCTCTCCGGCGCCGAGTTGGTGGAGGCCGCCCGCCGCGGCGCCCTGTGGGTCAGCCCCCGTAGCGCCATGACCCGAAACCCCCGCTACAAGGCGGTGTTCGACGTCGTAATGGCGGACTTCGCCCGCGCCACCGGCCTGAAGATCCTCACCGCCGACGCCGCGGTGCTGATTTCCGGCGCGCGCATGGGCATCTTCTTTCACGTCGATCCGGCCGAGACGATGCTGTGGCACGTGCGCGGGACCAAGACGATCCACGTCTATCCGCCCAAGGAAGACTATGTGACCGAGCAGGCGCTCGAGGCCATCCTGCTGAAGGAGAACCTCTCCGACCTGCCCTACCGCGCGGCCATGGAAGCCGACGCCGCGGCCGTGGACCTGGAGCCCGGCGAGGCGGTGTTCTGGCCCCAGCATTCGCCGCACCGCGTCGTCAACGGCCCGAACCTCAACGTCTCGGTGTCGGTGGAGTTCTCCACCCCGCGCTCGGCCCTCACCAACGGCGTCTTCTATGTCAACGGCGTCCTGCGCCGCCGGCTCGGCGCGCGGCCGACCTCTCGCGGCACGCCCCGAGCCCTGGAGCCCGCCTACTGGGCCGCCGCCAAGGCGCTGAAGGTGCTGAGCCCGCCCAAGGTCAATGTCGAGCGCAACCACCAGCGCCAGTTCGACGTCGACCTCTCCGCCCCGGGCTGCATCCGCTGGCGCGAAGGCTTCGGCCCCAGCGTCGGCCGCGCGGCGTAGGGGTGCAATACGGAGGGGCCTGACCCCCTCACCCTCCCACCGCTCCGCGGCGGGCCCCTCCCTCTCCCTCCGGAAGAGGTGTTCCCAGCTCAAATCCCTTCTCCCAGAGGGAGAAGGAGGGGCCCGCGCCGCAGGCGTGGGAGGATG
>JAFEEA010000419.1 GCA_018241335.1 Pseudomonadota bacterium | reverse complement strand
GACCACAATCGCTGAATCGCTCTGCGCCTGCTGCGCGTGGGCGACCTCCAACGGCAAGGCGGACATGGCCAGAGCCAAAAGACTTACCGAACATTTCAGCCCCGCCAGACCGGCGACGCCCTCGTGATTGCGCATCATTCCTACCCCTCTATTGAGCCGTCCGTCGCTGGGCGGCTGTGAAGTCCTGCTTCTGTTCAAGGCTCCTCGGGGCGCGCCCGGGACCTCACCGCGCTCGCGCGGTCTTCCGGCTGTTCACATCGGACATAGATAATATTTATCGACTTTGATATCAGTGACCGCTCTTCGTCAAGGGCGCTTCCGGGGCGCTTCCGGAGGGCTCCATCAGGCCTAGCTCGCCAGGATGGGTGTCCTAGTTCGAGTTCAATACGCAGAAATTACACAATATTTTTGGGCATTGCCCGGTGGGCGCGCCCTGGCGCACACGACGCACGGCTCCGATCGAAGGCGAGGCGAAATTGTAGATATGGATTTATAAACATTAGGCGCCGCTTTGGTGGGCGCCATCCGGCTTCCACGCGCTTGTCGCCGCGAAGCGGACCATCGGGACGCGCCGGGGCGCGCCCCTTGCGATGCGTCCTCAGTCGAGCAAGGCTCCGCCATCCACCACGATCGTATGGCCATGGATGAAGTCGGCCGCGTCGGAGCAGAGGAAGACGACCGGGCCCCCGATATCCCGCGGCAGGCCGCCCCGCCCGGCGGGAATGCGCTTCCGGATGGCCGACTGTCCGGCCTCGCTGTCCCAGATATAGCGGGTCATGTCGGTCTGGATCAGCCCAGGCGCCACGCTATTCACCCGGACGCCCAGCCTCGCCCATTCCAGGGACATCTGCTTCGTCAGGCCAATCAGGCCGTGCTTGGAGGGGGTGTAGGCTGCGGCATCGGGTGCGGTGACGAACCCAAAGATCGAGGAGACGTTGACGATCACGCCGCGCCCTTTCTCCAGAAAGTGGGGCAGGGCGGCCTTTCCCAACAGGAATGGCGCCTCCAGGTTCACCTTCATGATCCTGCGCCAGTCTTCCAGCGGGTGTTCAGCCAGCGGATTGTCCGCGTCGATCCCGGCGTTGTTCACCAGAATGTCCAGCTTGCCGTACCGGGCTTCGACGGTTGGGATTAGCCGCGCGATCGCAGCATCATCCTCAAGATCAGCGCCGACATGGCCGACCTTGCCGCCGGCGGCCGCAATTTCGTCTGCGGCGGCTTTGGCCTTTGCTTCATCCCGTCCCGTGACGATCACGTGGGCGCCGGCCTCGGCCAGACACTTGGCGACGCCATGGCCGATGCCCCGTGTCGCGCCGGTTACGAGGGCGAGTTTCCCCGCCACGCCCTTGACGCTCGCTTCATAGGTCGTCTCTGTCATGTCGATGGCCCTTTGGTTTGGTTTGGTTTTGGTGAAACTGGCGCGGTCGCCGTTCGCCTAGTGTTTCGAGATTGCGGAGAAGCTGCTCTCACGGTCGCCACCGTCCTTGGCGCGCTTCAGCTTGGCATAGGTCGCCGAGAGCAGGTCGGAGGGCGCGCCGGCTTCGGCGAACGCCTGAACGAACAGCGCATGGGAGCGCTCATAGCTGGCGAT
>JAFEEA010000418.1 GCA_018241335.1 Pseudomonadota bacterium | reverse complement strand
CATCCTCCCACGCCTTCGGCGCGGGCCCCTCCTTCTCCCTCTGGGAGAAGGCAAGTGAGTCTTGCCGGGTGAAGCTGGGAACACCTCTCCCAAAGGGAGAAGGAGGGGCCCGGTCGCGTAGCGAGCGGGAGGGTGAGGGGCTCGCCGGGGCAGGATTTGCCCCGGTGCGTCCGGTTCGCCCGGTTTGGGACCCCCTGAATCTCCGTAATTAACGGTTATCGGTTCATCCGGCATTGGAAGAATTTGCCGTCCCGGCCTTTGCGGGGGGCATCCGGGAAAAAGTACGGCCCATTTGCGGTCGCGCCAAGGGCCAGGCCGTGGCTCACCCCTTCGCCCATTGGGCATGGAGAAAGTGGGACTTAGTTCAGGCTGTCTTCCAGGGTGGCCAGGCGGGCGGCCTGGTCTTCGGCGATCAGGGGGTTGATGACGTCGTCCAGGGCCTCGCCCTCGATGATCTTGGGCAGGTTGTAGAGGGTCAGGTTGATGCGGTGGTCGGTGACCCGGGCCTGGGGGAAGTTGTAGGTGCGGATGCGTTCGGAGCGGTCGCCCGAGCCGACCTGGCTCTTGCGCGATTCCGAGCGGGCCGAATCCAGGGCGTCGCGCTTCTGCTCATAGAGCTTGGCCTTCAGCACCTTCATGGCGCGGGCGCGGTTCTGGTGCTGCGACTTTTCCGAGCTGGTGACCACGATGCCGGTGGGCAGGTGGGTGATGCGCACGGCGGAGTCGGTCTTGTTGACGTGCTGGCCGCCGGCGCCGGACGAGCGGTAGGTGTCGATGCGGATGTCCTCGTCGCGGACCTCGATCTCGACGTCCTCGACCTCGGGCAGGACGGCGACGGTGGCGGCGGAGGTGTGGATGCGGCCCTGCGTCTCCGTGGCCGGCACCCGCTGGACGCGGTGCACGCCGCTCTCGAACTTCAGCCGCCCGAACACGCCCTCGCCGGTGATGGAGGCGATGACCTCCTTGTAACCGCCGGCTTCGCCCTCGGAGACGCTTTCCACCTCCACCCGCCAGCCGCGGTTCTGGGCGTAGCGGCTGTACATGCGGAAGAGGTCGCCGGCGAACAGGGCCGCCTCGTCGCCGCCGGTGCCGGCGCGCACTTCCAGGATCGCCGAGGCGTTCTCGTCGGCGTCGCGGGGAGCCAGCAGCAGGGCCACGGCGCGTTCCAGCTCTGGCAACTGCTCGTCGATGGCGGCGATTTCGTCGCGAGCCATGCCGGCCATGTCGGGATCGTCGCCCGCCGCCATCTCCTCCAGGTCGGCGCGCTCGGAGCGGGCCTTCTCCAGGGCGGTGACCGCGTCGGCCACGGGACGGATCTCGGCGTGCTCCTTGGACAGGCGCACGATCTCGCCGCCGTCGCTGGCGGCGGCCATGCGCGCTTCGACCTCGCGGAAGCGGTCGATCACCTGGTCGAGGCGGGCCTGGGGCAGTCGCACGAAATCGGGGTCCTTGGTCCGGGAAAGGCGCTGTCTCTAATGCTTTTCGGGGGCGGATGGAAATCGTCTGACCTGATCGGAAGGCTCGACCGGCGAGCATCCTTCCTTCTCCCCTTGCGGGAGAAGGTGTCAGGCGAACAGCCTGACGGATGAGGG
>JAFEEA010000417.1 GCA_018241335.1 Pseudomonadota bacterium | reverse complement strand
GCGGCCAGCTTCACCTCGGCCGGCGGGACGCGCAGGTCGAGCCACGGCGAGAGGTCCGACACCGGCACGTCCTCGGCGCCCTGGAAGACCAGTTGGCCGACGATCTGCTGGGTCCAGGTGGTGCCGGACTTGGCGTAGGTGGCGACGACGATGTCGTCGTCCCGGAACGGAAAGCCGTTCCAGATGGTGGAATCCATGTGGTGGTTCATCAGCTCGCGCGTCTTGCGCGGCCAGGCGATCTCGCTCGCCGGCGGTTCGGTCGTTCCCATGGCGGCCCCCAGGATTGCGTCGCGATCGCTGTTACCCGAAACGGGCCAAGGGCGGAATGGGGGCGGAATGGGGGCGGAATGGGGGCGGGACGCCGTCAGCGGGCCTTGGCTTTGGCTCCCTTGGCTGGGGCGGCCCTGCGCCGCCCGACATCGTCTACCTAATCGTGTGTCAAGATGACCCTTGCGTGGATCGTGAATACGTGAAACGATACCCAATCGAATATCGTTTTCGGTTCGGTTGCTCTCCACGCTTGTTCTTCGGATCGAGCTCCGGGCCTACCCTTCCTTCTCCGACAATTTGAACTCACGCCCTGACCGGGGCGCGCGAAAACTTACGCCTGAAAGGTGACAATTATGACGACTGGTACCGTGAAATGGTTCAACGGCCAAAAGGGCTTCGGCTTCATCCAACCGGATGATGGCGGCAATGACGTGTTCGTGCACATCTCCGCCGTTGAGCGCGCCGGGCTCGGCTCGCTCAACGAAGGCCAGAAGGTGGGCTACGAGCTGGAACGCGATCAGCGCAGCGGCAAGATGTCTGCCGGCAAGCTGCAAGCAGCTTAGGGTCAAGGTCGCCCGGAGTGGCCGGCTTCCCGCCCTCCGGGCGATCTGCCTTAGACGCCATGACACTCTCGACGATTGAACGCGCCTACGAGATGGCGCGCTCCGGCGATGTGCCGGACCTGGCCATCCTGACGTCGCGCCTCAAGTCAGAAGGCTATCGGGCCGTAGACGCGCTGCTGTCGCCGCGGATGCTCCGCGGCCACCTGCAAGCGATCTGCCGCGCCGCCGCAGGGGGCGCGAGCTTGGCCGAGCCTGACCGCATTTTGGGGCCCGGTCATGACGCGTGACGCCTATGGTGAAAGCTTTTCCGACCGCCAGAAGCGGTCGTCAGAAGCCAAGTCGGCGCTGCTGGCGAAGCTCCGCCCCAAGCCCACGGTCACCAATCCCGAGGCGCCGTCTCGGGCGACCTTGAAGGCCGAGGAATTGGTCCGGGTTCGCAAGGCTCGGGGCGAGGCCAAGGTGGCGAAGTCAGAAGCCGCCGCGGCCGCTGTCGAGGCCGCCCGCCTCGCCGATGAAGCGGCGTCAGCAGCCGCTCTCGACGCCAAGCGTGGCGAACGCAAAGAGCGCAAAGCGCTCACCAAGGCCGAGGCCAAGGCCAAGCGGGACGCCCGCTATGCGGCGCGCCAAGCCCGCCGCTAGCAACGAGTTCCTTTGACGGCGGCGCCTGTCGCCATCTGTCCGCCCAGCCGAATGGCGCGAGCCGCCATCCCGAAGCCCTGTTCACAGGAACGTCGCATGCCACATGAACTTCAGCTGACGCGGCTGATCGC
>JAFEEA010000416.1 GCA_018241335.1 Pseudomonadota bacterium | reverse complement strand
GGCGCGCCGTCCTGAAGCCGGCGGCGCCCTGAACGCCCGGCCGGAGTTCGACCCTTGCGCCGCATCCTGGCCATTCTCAGCCTCTGCCTGCTGTCCGCCTGCAATGTGGTCGTCTCCAAGACGCCTTTGCTGAGCGCCGCGGACGAGGCGGGCGCGCCGCCCCTCAGGCCGGGGGTGTGGGTGATGGAGGATCCGGACTGCGCCGTCGACGCCCGCAGGCCGCTCACCGATTGGCCGGATTGCGCCGGCGGCATGGTGTTCAAGGACGGCGAGGCGACCAGCTTCTCCAAGAAGGAGGGCAAGGGGACCTGGGAGCGTGAGCCGCTGGTGCTGGCGGCCGGCGATCCTCGCATCGCCCAAGTCCGCTTCCACATGAACCTGTCCAGCGGCGCGGGGTCGAACCAGAGCGCTTCGGACCAGATGCTCTATGGCTACGCGGCGGTCCGGCCGACCGCCTTCGGGCCACAGGGCCGGATCACGGCCTTCACCTACTGGCTGATCCAGTGCGGCCCGCCGCCGCCACCCCCCAAGCCGAACTCCAGCCCCAAGGTCGCCTTACAGTTCGGCACCCGCCATCCGCTGCCGGGCATGGAGATGAAGAAGGGCGACGCGCTTTGCACGACCCACTCGGTCGACGCCCTGCGTGGCGCAGCGAAAGCCAGTTTCGCCTGGCGCGAAAAGCCGATGAACGCCCATTGGGCGCGGGCGGCGGGGCCGGGGGATATGCCGCCGGAGTAGGGGGTCAGGCGCCGCCGTGGAGACGGCTGGCTACCCGCCCATGTACCTCGGCATCCAGTCCTCGTTGGCGGCGCGCAGGCGGGCCAAGGGGATGGAGAAGACGCCCGTCGAGCCGAAGGCCTCGCCGCCGACGGTTCCCACCGGGGCGACCGGGACGCCGGCCGCCAGGGCCGCCGCGATAATGGCTTCCGGGCCGCGCGTGGCGATCAGGTAGCGGGCCTGGTCCTCGCCGAACAGGAAGGGGTGGGCGTGGGCCACGCTGGTGGCGTCGAGGGTGATCCCGACGCCGGAGGCCAAGGCCATCTCGGCCGCCGCGACCGCCAGGCCGCCGTCGGAAAGATCGTGTACGGCCGTGACTTGGCCGGTCTTGATCAGGCCGCGCACGAAGTCGCCGTGGCGGCGTTCGGCGGCCAGGTCCACCGGCGGCGGAGCGCCGTCCTCGCGGCCCAGGCATTCCCGAAGGTAGAGGCTGGCGCCCAGTTCGCCGCGGCTGGCGCCGACCAGCAGCAGGGTGTCGCCGCTCTTGCCGCCGGCAAAGTCCGAGCGCTCGGCGTAGTCGGCCAGAAGGCCCACGGCGCCGACAGTGGGAGTGGGCGGGATCGCCGCGCCGTTGGTCTCGTTGTAGAGGCTGACGTTGCCGCTCACGACCGGGAAGTCGAGGGCCGCGCAGGCCTCTGCCATACCGTCGATGGCGCGGACGATTTGGCCCATGATCTCGGGGCGCTCGGGATTGCCGAAGTTGAGGTTGTCGGTGATGGCGATGGGATCGGCGCCCACGGCGGTCAGGTTGCGCCAGGCCTCGGCCACCGCCTGCTTGCCGCCTTCGTAGGGGTCGTTCTGGACGTAGCGCGGGGTGCAGTCGGAGGTGAC
>JAFEEA010000415.1 GCA_018241335.1 Pseudomonadota bacterium | reverse complement strand
CACCTGGACCCACGTGCAGGTGACCCGTGAAGGCGCGATCGCCCAGGTCCGGCTCGATCGTCCCGACGCGCGCAACGCTCTGAACGCCCTGATGATGCGGGAGCTCACCGAAATCGCGAGGCTGATGCGCCGGCGCTCCGATCTTCAGGCGGTTGTCTTGACCAAGGAGGCGGTCAACGCCCAGGCCAACGCCAACCACTATGCGTCCAGTTTCATGGACCGCGACCAGTATCTCGTCACGACAAAGACGGGTGATTTCCGGGAGGGCGTCGGCGCCTTCTTCGAGAAGCGGAAGCCCGACTTCAAAGGCGACTGACGGACTAGCCCCATTGCGACAAACACTCGGGCAAGCAGAAAACCCCTTTCCGGCGAAGTTCGAGGAGGTCCAATGTATCTGTTTTTATTATAGAATGTGAGGGGCGATATCCTTGCAGATCCAGTGAAATTCGGCTACTTCCAGGGCTCCTGTTGGGGTAAATGTTGGGGGGGATTTGGTGCCGAAGGCCTTGCCAAAGAAGCGGGACTCGAACCGCCTGGACCCCCTCACGGTGACCAGCCTGATCAAAAAAGCAAAGGCTGGTCGTCACGCTGACGGCGGTGGTCTCTACCTCGTCGTCGAGCAGAATGGAGCCGCCCGATGGAGCTTCATCTTCCGGTAGCGGGAGAACCGGGGAAAGCCCGGAGCAGGGCGCCTGCGCGAAATGGGCTTGGGCTCGGCTGGCTCGGTCGCTTTGAAGCGCGCCCGCGAAAAGGCCGCGTGGGCGAGGAGCCTTCTTGCCGATGGCAAGGATCCCATCGCGGCCCGGAGGGCTGAGGCGGAGATCCCGACCTTCGGGGAGATCGCCGATGAGGTGCTGGCAACCAAGTCGGCCGAGACCACTAGCAAGGCCTCGGTGGCGCGGTTGAAGCGCTCGCTGGAAGTTTACGCCGAGCCGCTTCGTTCCATGCGCGTCGACCTCGTGGACACGGCCGCCGTGCTCGATGTGCTCAAGCCCATATGGGTCACGAAGACGGAAACGGCCCAGAAGACCCGAGGCCTCGTCGAGACGGTGCTGAACGCCGCTAAGGCGAAAGGCTAGGGAGCCATGGCCTGGCCCCAGATTGGCCGATAGTAGGCGGCTGAGAAGGTCGCCTTCTTGCAATCGCGGAAAGGCTCGTACCGTCTGGACTCGATACCGATATGGCGCTCGGCCGTCTGGACCCCCACGTCCAGCCAGGGGTGGAGACCGCCGCGCCAGGGAAACCGCATCTGCGCCTCAAGATCGACGTTTTGAGGCGTGTGGCCGCCCAGGCAATCGCCCGGCATCGACAATAGGTCTGGCCGCTTGCCGAGCAGCCCAAAGGCGTTGGCGACCAGGGCGGCCGAGGATTCCGGGTTGACGAACTTGCCGCTGGCCAGCTCTTTGCCGCCGGCCGGCTGGAAACGGGCCAGGATAGCGTCCTTGGGCAGGTGATCGAGCGCGGCCCCGCGCGCCTTGGCGAGAGTATCGGCGAGGCTTAAGCCGCGCCTCCCGGCTGGCGCGCCACCCTCAGCAAGGCTCCTACAATCGGCATGTGAATGTAGAGCGCGTCACAGGGTCGGGCGGCGGCGGCCTCGAGGGCCGCCGCATA
>JAFEEA010000414.1 GCA_018241335.1 Pseudomonadota bacterium | reverse complement strand
CTCGGTTTGAGCAGCGCCACCACGACCAGCGCCCCGGCCCAGAGCAGCGTCCACGCTGCGACAGCCTTCGGCTCGCGCCGCATCACCCTGAAGCCCTCGGTGGCGGCGGTGACGGGCGAGAAGCGGGACAACTTGCGGTGCTCAGTCCGTTGGCGAATGTCGATAGAGATAGGTCATGAGTCCCGCGTGCAAGGGAAGAGTGACCCCGATGGCCAACAGGCCCATCGCGAGGCTGCCCGGCGCGGCCCCCAGCAGGCCCGCCTGCTCCAGTCCCCACGCCCCCGCGATCGTCGGCGCGGCGGCGGCGAGCGTGGCGGCGAGGCTCGCCAGCACCCGCTTGCGGGTCAGGGGCCATGCGCTCAGCACCTGCACCGCCTGGCGATCGACGGTGGCCGCCGCCGAGAGGCAGAGCCGCAGGATCACCCAGGCCACCCCCGCCAGGCCGATCACGCCGGCCGTCCCGGAGACCAGCCGTCCCGCCGGACCCATGGCCGGCAGCCAGGTGGCCGGCTCGGCGGCCGAAAAGCCCTTGCCCACCGACGCCGCGCCGTAGGCGATCGCCCCGACCACGGTCAGCATCAGGCCGGTGATGACCGCCAGGAGGATCACCTGCAGTACGGCGACGATCACCAGGCGCGGCACGTCCCGCGTCACGCGCGATCCGGCCATGGCCGGCGCCGGCAGGCCCAGGGCCAAGCGGTAGCAGGCGGCCTGCGCCTGGACGACCCAAAGCACTGCGCCGACGAAGACCACGGGCCCCAGGGGATCGGCGCCCAGCACGCGCGCCGCGGCCAGCAGCAGCGCGGCCGGCGCCACCGCCGCCCAGGCGCGGGTCCAGGCGGCGACGAGGGTCGAATGGGCCGCGCGGGCGGCGTCGGCGAGGGAGAGACCGGTCATGCCGGCCTCCTATCAGGCCTTGCCGTTCAGGCGAAGGTCGTGGCGACGTCTTCCGGCGGGTTGAGCTGACGATACATCCGCGCCACGGCGCCCCAGGTGAGCGCATTGGTCAGGCCGACGAAGACCACGATCACCAGGCCGCCGATGGCCAGCATGGGCGCCAGTCGGCCAATCCACGCCGCAGGCGGAAGCGCGGCCAATGCGGCCGGATCGCGCAGGTCCTGGTTGGCGAAGATCGTCGCCCCCACCCCAGCCCCCAGGATCACGGCGGCGACGATCTCGGCGACGATGATGATCAGGAACACCAGCACCATCGTCAGGCAGATCGACAAGGCGTGCCCCTTGGTCAGGGCCCACGACTCAAACAGGCGGAATTGACGCTCCTGGAAGCTCATCACCGCGCCCATCGAAAGCCGTGACCAGATCCAGAGCGAGACCACCAGGATGGCGATCTGCCCGATGAAGGTGACTGCCTGAATGCCGACCAAGGCCGGAAGCGCCGTGGCCGAACTGTCGTGCCCACCGCCCAGGCTGGCGGCAGCGCCGACCCCCAGGACGGCGGTCAGGATCACCAGCGGGATCATCATCACCACCTGGGCCGCCCAAAGGACGATGGCCGTGACGAAATTGACCGCGATCAGCCACAGTTCCTGGCTGCCGAACCGCATGTAGGCGAAGCCGCGCCTGTCCGGCTCGAGCTCCGCGCGCAAGGCCGCGCCCTGGATCATCGCGCCGATCAGGAGCATGCCGAT
>JAFEEA010000413.1 GCA_018241335.1 Pseudomonadota bacterium | reverse complement strand
CGTTCGGCGATCGGGTCGAGATCCTCAACGCCGACCTGCTGGACCTGGATGTCGAGGCGCTGGGCCAGTTCGACCTAGTCTATCTGAACGGTGTCTACTACGTGGCGCCGCCCCAGGTGCAGGCGCGCCTTCTGGAGGTGATCGGCCAGGTGCTGCGGCCCGGCGGGGTGCTGCTGATGTCGTACTACGCCGGTGCGATCGCCGAACTTCGGGGGCTGCTCTATCGGGCGTTCCGCAGCGTGACGGCGCCCACCGACAGCCCCGCGGCCGCGCTGGAGAAGGCGAGGGCGCATATCCCGCGGCTGCGCGCGGGCATTCGGGACCCGCTGTTCGGGCCGCCCATGCGGGCCCTGCTCGACGCCATGGAGACCTATCCGGACAACGTCTTCTATCTGGAGGCGTTGAACGGGAGCTTCACGCCGTGCCGCACCAGCGACCTGCAGGCCAGGCTCGGCCCGCACGGGGTGCAGTTCATCACCTATCTCGACGCCCCCGCCGCGACGCGGGCGCCGACGGCCGAGGCGCGCGCCCTGGAGGCCGACGTCGAGGACTATGGCGGCGGCGGCTATCGCTACAGCGTGTTCATGCGGCGGGCCGCCAGCGGGATCGTTCCCGACGTGCGCGCGCCGGGCGTTGCGTGGAGCAACGCCCTTGTCCGCAGCGAGCCCGACGGGGAAGGGCAGGCCGTCTTCGTGGACGTGGCCCGCAACCTCAACTTCACGATCCGCTCGCCCCTGACCGTGGCGTTTCTGGCCGCGACGTGCGGGCAACCGCTGGACTGGCGCCGGGGGCTGGCGGCCGCGCGGCTCGGCGACGTGGCGGGACCGGACCCGGAGGTTGACGAAGCCACCCTGGCCACCGACGTAGGCCACCTTTGGCGGCTGGGGGCGGTCACGCCGACGCGAACCTGAACGCGCGAGAAGCTCGTGTCTGGGGCCGGCGCCGGATGGCTCGGTCCCCATTTGCCCACAGCCTGGAGGCCTCGCCCCCTTGCCTCGGGGCGCGAATTGATCTTTCCTGCCCTTCAGGGCGAAATTCGCGCGGAAAGGGACTTCCCATGGCCGGCGCGACGCATTAAATACGCCTTTCTCTCAAAGCCAGAGACATGAGTCGCACGCGCGCGCCCGCAGTCGGGACGCGTTGGCACAGACGCCCCGAGGCGCGGTCGCCGCCCTCTGACCAGCGCGAAGGGGCGCCCGCCGGACTTCCCAGTCCGGCCGGGGATTTCGAGCGTCCGGGCGGACGGCATGCGGTCCCTGGGGGACCCCCCGTTCGCGCCGAGGGTGGACGCATCGGACCAGATCACGCGCGAGGTCCATCCTCGCGCACCCAAGGGAGCCACGATGGCGCAATCGTTCACCGGCAAGAAGCGGATCCGGATGTCTTTCGGCCGCATCCCCGAAGCTGTGCAGATGCCGAACCTCATCGAGGTTCAACGATCCTCCTACGAACAGTTCCTGCAGCGCGAAGTGCGCCCCGGCCAGCGCCGGGATGAGGGCATCGAGGCCGTCTTCAAGTCGGTGTTCCCGATCAAGGATTTCAACGAGCGCGCCACGCTCGAGTACGTCTCCTACGAGTTCGAGGAGCCGAAGTACGACGTCGAGGAATGCATCCAGCGCGACATGACCTTCGCCGCGCCGCTGAAGGTCAAGCTGCGCCT
>JAFEEA010000412.1 GCA_018241335.1 Pseudomonadota bacterium | reverse complement strand
GGGACGTGGAAGGTAAGCCCATGCAGACGAGCTCCCTCGGCCCCTTCCAGGGCGTCAGCCGCCTGACCCTGGGCGGCGGCGGCCTCGGCCAGCTGTGGGGCGAAACCACGCCCGGCGAGGCGGTCGCCACCCTGAACGAGGCGGTGGAGGCGGGGATCAACCTGATCGACACCGCGCCCCTCTATCGCCACTGCGAGGCGGTGATCGGGGCGGCGTGGAACGGCGCGGTCCCGGCGGGGGTGCGGATCACCAGCAAGGTCTATCTCGGTTCGCCGCCGGCGGGCGAGGTCGCCGCACGCATTGAGGCCGCCCTGGCCGCCAGCCTGGCGGCCATGAAGCTGGAGCGGATCGACCTCTATTTCCTGCACACCAACATCTGCCCGGACGGCTACGTCTATGCCCGCGGAGCCCATCGCCAGGCCGATTTCGCCACCTTCTGGAGCCTCTATCGCGACGAGGTGATCCCCGCGTTCGAGCGGCTGCGGGCCCAGGGCCGGATCGGCGCCTGGGGGATCACCGCCACCGGCGTGCCGGCGACGATCCGCGAGGCGCTGGCGGCGACGCCCCGGCCGGCCGTGGCCCAGGCGGTGACCAACCTGCTCGACAGCGCCGGCGACATGCGCTCCTACGCCGAGCCCGCCGAGCCGCGAACGATTATCGCCGCCGCCAAGGCTCAGGGGGTCGGGGTGATGGGCATCCGGGCCGTGCAGGCCGGCGCCCTGACCGCCGCCCTGGATCGAGAACTGCACCCCAAGAGCGCCGATCTGGCCGACTATGGCCGCGCTGCGCCGTTCCGCGCCCTCTGCGCCGCCTGGGGCGAGGATCCGGCGGTGATCGCCCACCGCTACGCCCTGGGCTTGGACGGTGTCGACACCCTGGTGCTGGGGGTCAAGAACCGCGCCGAACTGCGCCAATGCCTGGCGGCCGAGGCGGCCGGGCCGCTGGACGCCGGCCAGGTGGCGGCGATCGATGGGCTGGGGCTGCGGGAGGCGGCGAGCGCCTGACGGATATCAGCCCCCGGGGCCTCAGCCGCCGGCCCGCGCCGCCTGGGCCAGCGCCGCCATGACGGCGCGCCAGCCTTTTTCGTCACCCGGCCCGGCCTGGTCGAAGGCGGCCTGGAGGTGGCGCATCTGCACCCCGGTAAGCTCGCCCTCCAGCTTCAGCCCCTCGGCCGTCAGCCGCAGGTTCTTGACCCTCCGGTCCTCCGCGCCGGGCACGGCCGCCACCAGGTTCATCTCCATCAGCTGGCGCAGGGGGGCGTTCAGGGCCTGCTTGCTGACCGCCAGCTCCTCCAGCAGGCCGCGCACCGAGATGTCCGGTCGGCGGCCGATGAAATAGAGGATGCGGTGGTGCACCCGGCCCAGGCCCCGGCGCTCCAGAATCCGGTCAGGCCCGTCCGTGAAGCCGCGATAGGCGAAGTAAAGCAGCTCGATGGCGTCGTTCAGCTCGGCCTGGCGCTTTAGGTCAACCATATTGACACGATAGGGGGCGCCGCCTAGCGTGTCGATAGGTCAACTTCATTGACACGATGGGAGGAACCGATGGCGCGTCTATCCGGGCGAACGGCCGACCTGCGCCCCTCGCCGGTGCGCGCCATGCTGGAGGTGTCGCAGCGCCCGGAGGTGATCTCCTTCGCCGGTGGCCTGCCCGACGCCGACAGCTTCGCCGATCTGGTCATCCCC
>JAFEEA010000411.1 GCA_018241335.1 Pseudomonadota bacterium | reverse complement strand
TTGAGGCCCTCGATGATCGACTGCACGTCCTCGGCCGAGCGGCGGTCGGCCGCCCTGCCCTCGCCGTCCTGGGTCAGGATCTCGGCGGCGGCGTCGACCAGGTGGACGACGACATCGGCGTCCTCGGCGCCGCCCCAGGCGGAGCGGACCATGGCCCGGTCGAGCCGGCGGCGCGGCTTGAAGATGCCGGGGGTGTCGACGAGGATGATCTGGGCCTCGCCGGCCATGGCGACGCCGCGCACCGGAAAGCGGGTGGTCTGGACCTTCTTGGTGACGATGGAGACCTTGCTGCCGACCAGGCGGTTGACCAGGGTCGACTTGCCCGCGTTGGGCGCGCCGATGACGGCGGCGAAGCCGGCCTTGGTGTTCTCAGGTTCGCTCACGCCACGCCCTCACGTTCCAGCAGCGCGCGCGCCGCACCTTTCTCCGCCTCCCGCAGGGAGGCCGCCGTCGCCCGGGCCGGGGCGTAGCCCTGGACCCGCGCCTCGACCGTGAAGACCGGCGCATGCGCCGGCCCGACCTTTGAGACCATCTCATAGACCGGCAGCGGCAGGGCCTGGGCCATGGCCCATTCCTGCAGCGCCGTCTTGGGTTCCTTGCCGGCCGCGGTGACGGCCGCGGCCAGGGCCTCGCGCCAGGCCAGGTCGAAGACGGCCCGCGCGGCCTCAAGCCCGCCGTCCAGATAGACGGCCGCCATCAGCGCCTCCATGGCGTCGCCCAGGATGCGGTCGTTGTCGCGCCCGCCCTGGCTGGAGGTCGAGCCGGAGAGGCGCAGGGCGCCGGAAAGGCCGAGGCCCCGCGCCACCTGGGCGCAGGTCTTGCCGCTGACCAGGGCGGCCTGGCGGCGGGTCAGCTCCCCTTCGCGGGACTCCGGATCCTGGCGCACCAGGGCCTCGGCGGCGAGCAGGCCCAGCACCCGGTCGCCCAGGAACTCCAGGCGCTCGTTGTGGCGGATCTTCTTGTTGGCGCCGTCGCTGACGCTGGAGTGGGTCAGGGCCGCCTCCAGCAGCGAGCGGTCCTGGAAGTCGTAGGCCAGCCGCGCCTCGAGGGCCTTCACCTCGGCCGCGCGCCTATCCATGGCGGATCGTCCGCATCGCTACTTCAGCCAATGGAAGAACCGGCTCGGCCGGGCGTCGGTGAACCAGGTCCAGGGCTTGAAGATGTAGGCCTTGGAATGGTCGCTGTCGTCCACCCCGGTGTCCCAGGACAGCATGATGAACTGGGCCTTGCCGACCAGGTTTTCCTCCGGGACGAAGCCGACGCCCTTGTCGGCCAGGATGGCGTCGTGGCGCACGTCCCAGCCGCAGCCGCCCAGCTTGGGATCGTCGGGCGCCAGGCCCGGGTCGAAGCGGCTGTCGGCGGAGTTGTCGCGGTTGTCGCCCATCATGAAGTAGCAGTGCGGCGGCACGACGTAGACGTCGGTGTCGTCCACCGTGTAGCCGGGGCCGTGATCCTGGATGGTGTAGCTGCGCCCTTCGGGATTGGTCTCCTTGACCCAGGTGACCAGTTCCGGCGAGCCGTGATCGGTGGCCAGGTGGCGGCCGATGGGGACCTCCGGCAAGGGCTTGTCGTTGATCCACAGGACGTTGTTCTTCATCTGCACTCGGTCGCCCGGCATGCCGACCAGGCGCTTGATGTAGTCGGTGTGGCCGTCGCGGGGCAGCTTGAAGACGATGATGTCGCCGCGCTTGGGCGGGGTGAAG
>JAFEEA010000410.1 GCA_018241335.1 Pseudomonadota bacterium | reverse complement strand
CGCCCCTACAAGACCCACATTTCGGCCAGCCTGACGCGGGAGGGCGACAAGATGGCCCCCGGCATGGTCTATGTGCATGTCGAGCCCGAGCCGCGGGCCTCTGCTTTCGATCCGCAGACCATCGATCCGCTCGACCCCTCGACGCTGCCGTCCGCCCGCGCCGCGCAGGAGAGCTACGCCGGCGCCGGGGCCTTCGTGGCGGTGGGCTTCTACCTGTGGGATCGCCCCCTGATCGACGCTTTCCGCCGTCAGATCGTTCGAGACCCCGGGGCCTGGCATGCGGTGGAGACACGCCTGGAGGCCGCCGGCCTGGCGCTGGAGTCGGGCGCCCCGGTGAAGCGAATGCCCAAGGGGTACGAAGATCAGGCTGACGGCCGCCTGGCGTCGGCGCTGAAGAAGACGCATTGGCTGGTCAGGCGCGAACTGACCGCCGGGGACCTGGTCAGCCCCGGCCTTCCTGATCTGATCGCCGAAGTCGCGGCGGACGCTCGCCCACTTCTGGACTTCGGGTGGCGCGCCCTGCATGGCGTCGTCGTTGAGAAGACCCGGCGGCGCTGACGGCGCGCCATTCGGAGCCCCAGCTGGGAGCCGGCCGAGTCGAAGAAGATGCGCGCGCCTGCGAGCTCCGCATACATAGGCTCAAATCCTTTCCTCGGCTCGTCGCTCGACCGTGTCCGCTCAGCTCGGCCGTCCAGATCCCGCGTTCGTCAGGTCGCGCCAGGGGTCCGGCGTTGCGCTGAACGCGCCGGGGCGCAGGCCGTGCACCGAGCGCAGGCCGGCTGCGATGGCCCGAGGCGCGATGGAGGCGTGATCCTCCTGGTTCATGAGCTCCCATGCGAGCCGCGCCGACGGCCATTGGCGCAGGGCGAACCGCTCGGCGGCCCAGGTCACAGCGCTGCCGAACCCGGCCAGGGCGTTATCGCGGTTCTCTCCGGTCTCGACGACGCCGGCGCAGACGAAGACGTCGGCTTCCAGATCGCCATGGGCGGCCGCATAGGCGGCTTCGGCCTTCTGGATGGAGCCTTCCGCGGCCCCCAGGCTGGGGCTGATCGCGACGTAGCGGGAAAAGGGCGAGGCGGCGTCGAACAGGGCGCGCAGGACGAAATGGCCTCCGGAGGAATCGCCGACCAGGGTGTGCCTCGCCGACAGGTCGACCGGGAACCGCTCCGCCAGCCCAGGCAGCAGCGCCTCGCCGAGGAACCGCAGGAAGTCGCCGTATCCGCCGGCGGTGATCTTAAGGCCCGCCTTGCCTTCCGCCGCCTGCAGGGCTTCGAAGATCTCGCGCAGCCGCCGCCCCATCGGGTCGTTCATGTCCCACGCCTCGTGGAAGTCGTGGTTCCGGCGCGCATAGAAGCCCGAGAGCCCTTCGTCCTCGGGATACCCCACGCCGACGATGACGGAGGGCGGCATGCGGCTGCCCAGCGAGCCGATGCGGTTGTGCAGCACCGCCCGACCGAGCTCGAAGAGGAGGTTGCCGTCGAGCAGGACGATTACCGGCATCCGCTCGCCCGGATCCACGCCCTCCGGGAGCGAGACATCGATGACATAGCGCCCGAGCCCGGGCGCGTTGACCTCGAGGCGTTGGCGGAAAGGAGACGCGTAGGGCTTGCAGGCGCCCCAGGCGCAGTCCTGGGGTTCAGTCATGGGCGAACCCTTCCGACAGGAAGGATTCGGCGATCGCGCAGTGCAGGGCCGCGCCTTGAGCCATGA
>JAFEEA010000040.1 GCA_018241335.1 Pseudomonadota bacterium | reverse complement strand
AGGAAGTGGTGCTCGTAGTTCTCGGGGCTCCACACCTCGCCAGGCGCGGCGCCCGGCAGGGACACCGGCCCATCGACCACGATGCTGGCCGGGGTGAACTGGCCCGTCTCCAGCGCCGTTGCATAGACGAACGGCTTGAACGACGAGCCCGGCTGCCGATAGGCCTGGGTGGCCCGGTTGAAGTTCGACAGCGAGAAGCTGTAGCCGCCGACCATGGCCAGCACCCGGCCAGACTGGGGCTCCATGGCCACCAAGGCGCCGTTCACAATCGGCACCTGCCGCAGGCGGAATCCCCCTGTTTCGCCGGGCTCGACCAGCACCAGGTCGCCCACGCTGAGCCCCTTGCCGGCCCGCGCCCAGGCGATGTCGGCGGGCACGAGGTCGCCGGCCAGGCCGTCCACCGTCTCCACCTTGCCGGGCGCCGTCAGCACCGCGATGCGCCAGCCGCGCCGTTCGGACGGCGGGCGGGCGCCCTTGGCCTGGGGCGCCTGGGCGGCCTGGATCGCCGCCTTCTGCCAGCCCGGCGCGATCTGGCTGAGATGCCCCCAGGCGCCGCGCCAGCCGTGCCGACGGTCATAGGTCTCCAGCCCGTCCTGCAGCGCGATGCGCGCGGCCGTCTGCAGGCGCGCGTCCAGGGTGGTGCGGATGTAGTAGCCGCCCTCGGTCAGGTCCTTGACCTGGGGCGAGGTGGTGCGTTGGACCCAGTCCACGAAATAGTCGGCATCGCGGTACTTGGCGCGGCTCGGCGCGGTCTCGACCTTCAGGTCCTCGCGCATGGCCGCCTCGCCCTCGGCCCGGGGCACCCAGCCCAGCTCGATCATGTCGCGCAGGATGAAGTTGCGCCGGCGGATGGCGTTCGCCTTCTGGCGGATGGGGTGATAGTTGTCCGGCCCCTTGGGCAGGGCGGCCAGATAGGCGCACTGGGCCAGGGTGAGGTCGCTAAGCGACTTGCCGAAATAGTTGTAGGCCGCCGCGCCGACCCCGTACGAGCGATAGCCCAGCCAGATCTCGTTCAGGTACAGCTCTAGGATCTGCTCCTTCGACAGGGTCTGCTCCAGCTGGGTGGCGAGGATCGCCTCCTTCAGCTTGCGCCCCACCGAGACCTCGTTGGTCAGCAGGACGTTCTTGGCCACCTGCTGGGTGATCGTCGAGCCGCCTTCAGGGCGCTTGCCCTGCATGACGTTGAACACGTCCTTGATCATCGCCCGCGACAGGCCGCCCACGTCCACCCCGCCATGGCGGAAGAAGTTGTGGTCCTCGGCCGCCAGGAAGGCCAGGTACACCTTGGGCGGGATCTGGTCGTACGGCACATAGATGCGCCGTTCCTTGGAATATTCGCCGATCAGGGTGCCGTCCCAGGCGTAGACCCGGGTGGCGGTGGGCGGGTGATAGTCGGCCAGGTCGGAAGCGTTGGGCATGCCCTTGAACAGGACCACCGAATAGATCGCCGCCGACACGCCGGCCACGGCGGTCGCGCCGAGCAGGGCGACGCCGGCCAAGCCGATCCAACGACCGAAGACTTTCAAGACCGACGCACCTCCGCGGGCGGCAAGGCCCCGCCCCCGGGGGAACGTCTAGACGGCTTCGACGCGCGCGAAAAGAGCGTCGGCGTCGCGGCCGGCCGACGCGAGTCTAGCGCGAGGCCAGCTTGGTCTGGCCGGTGAAGTAGGCGTCGATGGCCTGGGCCACGCCTTCCATCAGGCGGCCGCGCTGATCGGCGTCGGTCAGGCGGCTCTCGTCATCGGGATTGGTGATGAAGCCCATTTCCAGCAACGCCGCCGGTACGTCCGGCGCCAGCAGCACGAAGTAGCCGGCGTCGCGGTGGCTGCGCGGCAGCATGTCGACCCGGTCGCTGATCCGGTCCACCACCAGGCCCGCGAACACCGCCGAGCGATTGCGGGTGCTGCGCTGGGTCAGGTCCAGCAGGATCTGCCCCACCGCCGGGTCGTTGGCGCGGTTGCCGGTGCGGATGAACCAGTCGTTGCGGTCGACCACCCGGCCCACCCGCTCCCCGCCCCGGTCCGACAGGGTATAGACGCTGGCCCCGTGGGCGCCGGAATTCTCGCCGGCCGAGTCGGCGTGCAGCGAGATGAAGAGGTCCGCGCCGGCCTTGCGGGCGATCTGCACCCGGGTGTCCAGCGGCACATAGACGTCCGCGTCGCGGGTCATCACCACCTGGTAGCGGCCGGTCTTCTCAAGCCGCGCCTTCAGGGCGCGGGCGGCGGCCAGGGTGATGTCCTTCTCGTTGTTGTGGGCGCTCTGGGCGCCGGGATCGTGGCCGCCATGGCCGGCGTCGATCACCACCACCTTCTTGAGGTTGAGGGGCGGCGGTGAAGCCTGGCCGATCAGGTCGGCGACCGACGGCCCGATGTCGGCCACCGCCGCCGCCGTCGGAACCGGCGTCGAAGCCGGCCGCCCGCCCTTGGCCGAAACCGGCGTCGCCACCGGCCCACCGGCGGCGATATCGATCACGTACCGGTAGTTGGTCACGCCGTCGCCCGGCGGCAGCAGGAACCGCCGCTTGACCTGGGCGCCCGGCGCGACGTCCAGCGCCAGCCGCGCGCCGCCGCCGCCGTTGTTCACCGTCCAGGCCTTGACCAGCCCTTGCCCACGGCCTTGCATGACGCCGTTCGCGCCGACATTGGGCAGCGACACCACGAGGCGCGAGCCCTGGTCGTCGTCGCGCGAAATCTTGGCGGAGATGGAGCGGTCCAGGTCGACCACAATGCGGGTCTCGGCCTGGTCGCCGCCGAAGCGCACGCGCAGCACGCCGCCGTTGGAAGAGGCCGCCTCGTTGGCCGCGAAAGCCGCCGCCGCGCCGCCGGCCAGCAGAATCGCCAGGGCCGCCAGCATGCGCCGCCATCCGCCAAGGCTCGCCAACGCCGGGCGCAAACTCCGCACGGTCTTCCCCTTTTCCACCGACAGCCTTGGCTTATCGTCCCGGGCCCGTAGCCAAAGGGTTAAGCGGCGCCCCGTCGCCTGGCGGGCTGTCCGGGCCGGCGTCTTCGCCCTGCGCGCGAATGGCGTACTTTCATTTGGCGGATTGTTCTTCTACATTGCCGTGGCGCACCCGCCGTCCTCGGACTTCAGCGACCTGCGCGGCCCGCGCGGGGCCAAGCGCCCTCCTGGCGCAAGCGCATCAGCCGATCCGCGCCCAATGCCTGAGCGCGACTTTGGAAATTTGAACCAATGGGCAGCGCCGCCTACGCCCCGGACAAGACTCTGACCGTTCCCGCCGCCATTCGCGGCCGCGAGACGGACGGCGTTCTGCGCGCGCGCCCCTGCAGCCGGCGCCCGGACCTTCGGTCCAGAGCGCGCCCCGGAGATACCCTTTATGTCGAAGAGAATGTTGATCGACGCCGCCCACGCAGAAGAAACGCGGGTGGTCGTCCTGGACGGAAGCCGGGTTGAGGAATTCGACTTCGAAAGCCGCGCCAAGAAGCAGCTGCGCGGCAATATCTACCTGGCCAAGGTCACCCGCGTAGAGCCCAGCCTGCAGGCGGCCTTCGTGGAGTACGGCGGCAACCGCCACGGCTTCCTGGCCTTCAACGAGATCCACCCGGACTACTACCAGATCCCCCACGCCGACCGCGAAGCGCTGATGCGCGAGCTCGACGAGGACGATGACGACGATCATCACCCCGTCGCCGCCACCGACGAGGACGGCGAGAGCCTGGGCGGCGAGGACGACGAGGACGAGGTCGACGAAGCGCAGGCGCGCCTGCGCCGGCGCATGATGCGCCGCTACAAGATCCAGGAAGTCATCAAGCGCCGGCAGATCATGCTGGTGCAGGTCGTCAAGGAAGAGCGCGGCAACAAGGGCGCGGCGCTGACCACCTATCTGTCGCTGGCCGGCCGCTATGGCGTCCTGATGCCCAACACCGACCGCGGCGGCGGCATCAGCCGCAAGATCACCGCGGTGACCGACCGCAAGCGCCTGCGCACCATCGTCCAGGACCTGAAGGTGCCCAAGGGCATGGGCCTGATCGTGCGCACGGCCGGCGCCAAGCGCACCAAGGCCGAGATCAAGCGCGACTACGAATATCTGATGCGCGCCTGGGAAAACATCCGCGACACCACCCTGCACTCGGTGGCCCCGGCCCTCATCTACGAGGAAGAGGACCTGGTGAAGCGGGCCATCCGCGACCTCTTCGACAAGGACATCGAGGGCGTCTGGGTCGAGGGCGAGGCCGGCTACCGCGAGGCGCGCGACTTCATGCGCATGCTGATGCCCTCGCAGGCCAAGAAGATCCAGGCCTACCGCGAGCCAGTGCCGCTGTTCGTGCGCCACCGGGTGGAAGACCACCTCAGCCAGATCTACTCCCCGGTCGTGCCGCTGAAGTCCGGCGGCTATCTGGTCATCAACCAGACCGAGGCCCTGGTCGCCGTCGACGTGAACTCCGGCCGTTCCACGCGTGAGCGGAACATCGAGGCCACGGCGCTGAAGACCAACATGGAGGCGGCCGAGGAAGCCGCCCGCCAGCTTCGCCTGCGCGACCTCGCCGGCCTGATCGTCATCGACTTCATCGACATGGACGAGGCCAAGAACAACCGCGCCGTCGAGAAGAAGCTCAAGGACTGCCTCAAGGACGACCGCGCCCGCGTGCAGATGGGCAAGATCTCGGGCTTCGGCCTGATGGAGATCAGCCGCCAGCGCCGGCGCACCGGCATCCTGGAGGGCACCACCCACGTCTGCCCGCACTGCCAGGGCGCCGGCCGGGTCCGCTCGGTCGAATCCAGCGCCCTTTCGGCCCTGCGCGCGGTGGAGATGGAAGCCCTGCGCGGCGGCGGCGAGGTCAATGTCCGCGTGCCGCGCGACGTGGCCCTCTACATCCTCAACCACAAGCGCGAGGACCTGATCCGCATCCTGGGCACCCACGGCCTGCAGGTCAGCGTGGTCATCGACGACGCCCTGGCGCACGCCGACCACGAGCTTGAGCGCCTGTCGAGCACGCCCTTCGAGCCCGCCCAGGCCTGGGCCCCGCCGGCGCCCGCCGCCGAGGACCTGGCCGACGATTTCGTCGACGAGGATGTCGAGGACGAGGAAGAGGAAGAGGACGAGGAACTCGCGGCCGCCGAAGCCGCCGAGGATACCGACGACGACGAAGCCGGCGCCCTCGCCGGCGAAGGCCTGGACGATGGCGACGGCCGTCGCCGGGGTCGTGGTCGCCGCCGCCGTCGCGGCCGTCGCGGCGAAGAGCCCCGCGAGGCGCGTGAGGCCGGCGCCGCCAATGGCGATCGCCGTCCCGCCGCCGTCGCCGGCGATGACGAGGACGGCGAGGACGCCCGTCGCCGTCGCCGTCGCGGCCGCCGCGGCGGTCGGCGCATGCGCGACGAGGGCGGCCCCCGCGCCGCCGAGCCCTATGGCTGGTCCTGGCCGGCGCGCCTGGTCGGCGACGATCCGTACCAGTGGCGCGGTCCGGTGGAAGCCGCCCCCCGCCCCGCCCCAGCGGCCCGCGCCGAGGCGGTGAGCGCCGCCGAACCCGCCGTGGCGGTCGAAGCGCCGCCGCCGGCGGCCCGTCCGCCTCGCGCCGCCCGCCCCGAGCCGGCGCCCCTCGCCGCCCCCGTGCTGGTGGAAGCCGGCCCCGAGGACGATGTCTGGGTCGAACTGCCCGCGCCGGAAGAGGCCGCCGAAAAGCCCAAGCGGGCCCGCCGCTCGCGCGCCAAGGCCAAGCCCGAACCGGTCGTGGAGGCCGTCGAGGCCGCCGAAGCCGCGCCTGTCGCGCAAGCGGTGGCCGAGGCGCCAGCCGCGCCCGAGCCTGAAGCCGCGCCCGAGCCCGTCGCCGCGGCTCCCGTCGCCGCGCCTGAGCCCGCCGCTACGGAACCCGCCGCGCCGGCCGAGCCGGACCCCGCCGAGATCACCGCCGCGCCGGCCGCGCCGCGCCGGGGATGGTGGCGTCGGGGGGCTTGAGGCCCTAAGGTCAAACCTTGCCGGGGGGCGCACGGAGTCTTGAAGTGATCGCTAAGCCCCGTCGCACCTTGCGCGCAGCCGTAGGCCTGTTCGCCGTCGTCAGTTCCATGGCGATGTCGACGGCCCCGGCCTATGCGCAGGAGGACGGCGGGGTCTCGATTATCCGCGACACCGAGATCGAGGCCATCCTGCGCCAGGACTGCGACCCGATCTTTGCGGCCGCGGGCCTGACGCCGCAGAACGTCCAGATCCACATCGTCGGCGACAAGGAGCTGAACGCCTTTTCCGCCGCCGGCCAGCAGGTGTTCCTGAACACCGGCCTGATCATCGAGACCAAGACGCCGAACCAGCTCATCGGCGTCATCGCCCACGAGACCGGCCACATCGCCGGCGGCCACATCGCCCGCTCCGGCGAGATGGGCCGCTCCGGCATCGCGCCCCTGATCCTGGGCATGGGCCTGGGCGTGCTGGCCGCCCTGGCCGGGGCGCCCGATGCCGCCGCCGGCCTGATCTATTCGTCGTCCTACTTCGCCCAGCTGTCGGTGCTCGGCTATTCGCGGGTCCAGGAATCGGCCGCCGACCAGGCCGCTGTGACCTATCTGGAGAAGTCCGGCCAGTCGGGCGAGGGCCTGGTCGAATTCTTCAACAATTTCCGCTATCAAGAGGTGTTCTCGGACGAGAAGAAGTACCCCTTCTTCCGCGACCACCCGCTCAGCGACGACCGCATCGAGGCCCTGACGGCCCGGGTCAGCACCCAGCCGCACTTCCACGCCGTGGACTCGCCCGAGGCTATCGCCAAGCACGAGATCATGAAGGCCAAGCTGGAGGCCTTCCTCAATGGGCCGCAGCAGACCTTCGTGGAGTATCCGGAGACGAACACCTCGTTCCCGGCCCGCTACGCGCGCGCCATCGCCTATTACAAGATGCTGGAGACCGATAAGGCCCTCAAGCAGATCGACGCCCTGATCGCCGACCAGCCCAACAATCCCTACCTCTGGGAGCTCAAGGGCCAGGTGCTGTTCGAAGCCGGCCGCCCCAAGGAGGCCGAGCCCGCGCACCGCCGATCGGTGGAGCTGAAGCCGGACGCCCCGCTGCTGCGCATTAACCTCGGCCAGACCCTTGTCGCCACCGAGGACAAGACCAAGCTCGACGAGGCGATCACCGAGATCAACCGCGCCCTCACCGAGGAACCCGACAACGCCCTCGGCTGGCGACTGCTCTCCGAAGCCTATGACTCCAAGGGCGAGGCCGGGCGCGCCCGGCTGGCGGCGGCGGAGCAGAACTTCTATCTCGGCCAGATGAAGGACGCGCGCACGTTCGCGATGCGCGCCCGCGACCTGTTGAAAAAGGATACGCCCGAATGGCGCCGCGCCACGGACATCGTCTTGGCCTCCAAGCCCTCGCCGCAGGAGCTTCAGGAACTGAACCGCCCCGGATGAGCCGCGTCCTCGCCGTCGCCGGCGTGGCCGCCGCGACCCTGATCCTTGCCGCCTGCAACCGCACCCCCGCCGCCGACGACAAGGCCTTCGGCGAGCGCGTCCACGCCTACCTGCTGGCCCACCCCGAGGTGATCCAGGAGGCCGCGACCAAGCTGCAGGAGCGCGAGGCCGCCGCCCAGGACGCCGAGGCCATGGCCGCGCTCAAGAAGGGCGTCGAGGCCCTGCCCAAGGTCCGCCAGGCGCTGGAACGCGACCCGCGCGACTATGTCGCCAACCCCCAGGGCAAGATCACGGTCACCGAGTTCTACGACTACCGCTGCCCGCACTGCGCCAACGCGGCGCCCAAGGTTGCCGCCCTCATCCACGCCAATCCCGACGTGCGCTTCGTCTTCAAGGAGATGCCGATCTTCGGCCCCACGTCCGAGCACGCCGCCCGCGCGGCCCTGGCGGTCAAGAAGGACGGCGGCGACTACCTCGGCCTCTACCAGGCCTTCATGTCGACCCACGGCCTGGACGACGACGCCATCGACAAGATCGCGCTCTCCAAGGGCGCCAAGGCCGCCACCCTCGCCTCGCCCCAGGTCGCCGAGGAGTCCAACAGCCAGATCGGCGCCGTCACCCAGCTCTTCCAGCAGCTCTCCCTGCGCGGCACCCCCGCCTTCATCGTCGGCGACCAGATCATCCCCGGCGAGGACGTCGATTCGGTCCTCCAGGAGATCAACAAGCAGCGCGCGAAGCTGGCGGGGCGCTGACGGCGCCGTCTTCGCTAGGGCTGGCCTTTCGCCGCCCACCCCCATAGACCTCGCGCCGAGCCTCATTTGGAGTACGCGCGATGACCGACGGCGACAGCGATTTCGTCTACGACGAAGCCTCGGGCGAATGGATCTCCGCGGCCGAGGCGGCGGCCCGCGCCGCCACATCCACCGAGGTCGAGGTGCGCGATTCCGTCGGCAACCGCCTCGCGGACGGCGACGCCGTCACCCTGATCAAGGATCTCAAGGTCAAGGGCGCGGGCCAGACCCTAAAGCGCGGCACGGTGATCCGCTCCATCCGCCTCACCGGCGACGACCAGGAGATCGACTGCCGCTACGAGGGCATCAAGGGCCTCGTCCTGCGCGCCGAGTTCGTCAGGAAGCTCTGAGCGTTCTCGGAGGGCGAGACGGCAAGCCCTTCAGGCGTGTCGCGCCGTGACCAGACCTGGGCCGCCCCCTAGACGATCACCCCGGTCCGCGCGTCGGTGTAGGCGCCCTTGTCCAGCACCACCGCGCCGTTGACGATCACCTTGTCGATGCCGTTGGCGTGGCGGACATAGCGGTTGGTCTCGCCGGGGAAGTCGCTGACGAAGATCTCTTCGCCGCGGGCGATGGTGGCGGGATCGAAGATCACCACGTCCGCCGCCTGACCGGCCGCCAGGGTGCCGCGCCCGCGCACGCCCCAGGCCTCGGCGGGCTCGCCGGTCATGCGGTGCACCGCCCGCTCCAGGCTCATCTTGCCGTAGCCGCGCACATAGCGCTCCAGCATGTCGCAGGTGTCGCCCGCGCCGCAGAACTGGGTCACGTGCGCGCCGGCGTCCGATCCGCCGATATGGATCAGGGGATGGTCCAGGATCACGGAGACGATCTCCGGGTCGGCGTGGATGGCGCCGCGGATCTGGAACTCGGTGCGCAGGGCGTCGGCCACGGCGATGTCCAGCATCATGTCCGCCGGCGACTTGCCCGCCGCCTCGGCGATCTCGGTCAGCTTGCGGCCCAGGTACTTCTCGTTCTCGGGGGCGTAGACGCGGCCGATCGTCATGTTGCGCAGCAGCGGCAGGATGCGCCGCTCGGCCGCCTCAACCAGCATCGCCCGCGAGCCGGGATCGGCGAAGCCGGCCAGGCGCTCCGGCAACGGCTTCTGCATCAGAAGGTCCCACTTGCGGACGCTGTAGAGCATGAAGCTGGTTTCGGAGAGGATGATGTTGATGTCGAAGCTGCGCGGCATCGACTGGCCATAGACCTTGGCGCCGCGCTTCTGCTGTTCCTCCAGCTTGGCGATGGAGCGCTTCCAGTTGTCCGGGGCCACGGGGCTGTAGGTGATCGGCGCCAGGGAGCAGACCACCCCGCTGGCCAGGCTCAGGTCGCCCAGCTCCTCGATGTTCTTGAGCTGCTCCTCGATATCGATGAAATAGGGGACGGTCTGCAGCACCCCGCGCCCGCTCTTGGCCATGGCTTTGCACAGCGCGGTCTTCTCGCGCATGTCGGCCAGGCGGCTCGGCACGGGGCGGCCGTCCTCGTCGATATCCACATAGGAGGTCGAGAGGCCGATCGCGCCGTCGGCCATGGCCTGTTCCAAGAGGGCGCACATCCTGTCGATCTCGGCGTCGGTGGCCACGCGCTCCTGGCTGTCGGGGCCCATCACGAAATAGCGCAGCGCCGAGTGGCCCACGAGGGCGCCGACATTGATCCCCAGCCCCGGCCGGATGTGGCCCAGGTAGTCGCCGAAGCTCTCCCAGGTGAACGGCACCGCGGCGTTGAAGGTCGGTTCCTTGATGTCCTCGATCTTCTCGAACATCTTGATCAGCTTGTGCTTGTCGGCCGGCCGCACGGGCGCGAGGCTCAGCGAGCAGTTGCCCATCACCACCGTCGTCACCCCGTGCTCCAGGCTGGGGGTCGCCAGCCGGTCCCAGCAGATCTGCGGGTCATAGTGGGTGTGGATGTCGATGAAGCCGGGCGCCACCACCTGGCCCTTGGCGTCGATCTCGGCGTCGGCCGCCCCGTCGAAACGCCCCACGGCGATGATCTTGCCGTCCGCGATGGCGACGTCGCCGGCGAACCCCGCCGCCCCGGTGCCGTCCACGATCCGCCCGTTGCGGATCACCAGGCTCGCCCGTTCCATGTCCGTCTCCCTCGTCATTCTTTGAGGTCGACCCTATGGACGGCGCCGCCACGGCGCCCAAGCGCAAATGGCCAGCGCCTAGGCCGCCGGCGACACCGAGACGTCGACCATGATCTCGGCCGAGATCGCCTCCAGCGCGTCCTGCACCTTGCCGGCCGCCAGGCCCGGCGGCAGGCGCAGTTCGGCCTCGAGCGTGAACAGGGGCGCGCCGGAATGGGGCTCGGCGCTGACGCCGGTCTTGAAGGTCTCGATGTTGGCGCCGAGGCCGCTCAGCACGCCGGTCACCTGGTTGACGATCCCCGGCCGGTCCTGGCCCACTAGGCTGAACCGCAGCGCCTCGCCCTTCGGGCCGTCCGCTTCGCCCGCGGGCGCGATTCGCACCTCCAGCCCATGCGCGTCCACCGACCGCACCGCCGTGCGCAGGCCCTCGACGTCGTGGGCCGCCAGCTCGACAAGCACCGAGCCGACATAGAGGCCGCCCAGCCGGCTCAGGTGGCTCTCCAGCCAGTTGCCGCCAGCCGACAGCACCGCCGCCGCCAGGGCCTGGGTCAGGCCGGGCCGGTCGCTGCCGACCACGCTCAAGACGAACAGGGACATGGGATTTCCTAGATCAGGCCCGCCAGCGGCGACGACGGGTCGGCGTACATCCGCTTGGGCATCCGCCCGGCCAGGTAGGCCTCGCGGCCGGCGATCACTGCGTGCTTCATGGCCCGGGCCATGCGGATCGGGTCCTTGGCCTCGGCGATGGCGGTGTTCGTCAGCACCGCCTCGCAGCCCAGCTCCATGGCGATGGTGGCGTCAGACGCCGTGCCGACGCCGGCGTCCACCAGGACGGGCACCTTGGACTGCTCGATGATCAGCCGGATGTTGACCCGGTTCTGCAGGCCCAAACCCGAGCCGATCGGCGCCGCCGCCGGCATGATCGCCGCCGCCCCCGCCTCTTCCAGCTTCAGGCAGTAAACCGGGTCGTCGGTGCAATAGACCATCACCGTGAAGCCCTCGGCCACCAGCAGCTTCAGCGCCCGCAGGGTCTCTTCCATGTCGGGCAGCAGGTGGCGGGTGTTCGACAGCACCTCCAGCTTGACCAGGTCCCAGCCGCCGGCTTCGCGCGCCAGGCGCAGGGTCCGCACGGCCTCCTCGCCGGTGAAGCAGCCCGCGGTGTTCGGCAGGAAGGTGAATCGGTCCGGCTTCACATAGTCCACCAGCATCGGCTGGCTGGCATCCGACAGGTTCACCCGGCGCAGCGCCACGGTGACGATCTCGGCCCCCGCCGCCTCGGCCGCCGCCGCGTTGGTGGCGTAGTCCTTGAACTTGCCGGTGCCGACGATCAGGCGCGAGCGGAACACGCGCCCGGCCAACGACCAGGTGTCTTCGCCGATGGGCTGGGTTCCGTCCATGCTAGCCGCCTCCAATGAAGTGCACGATCTCGATCCGGTCGCCGTCGGCCAGGGCCGTGGCGGCGTAGGTCGAGCGGGGCACGATCTCCAGGTTCCGCTCGACGGCGACCTTGCGCGCATCCAGCCCCAGCGCCACGACCAGATCGGCGACGCTCGCCACGCCGTCAAAGGCGCGCGCCTCGCCGTTCACCGTCAGTCGTATCGCCGTGCGCAGCACCGAAGGGCCTCCGTCGCAGCCTTGTGAGCCCGACCGCCGGACGATACAAGACGCGCGAACCGGGCGGCGGAGCTGAATGTCGAAACCGATCTATGTGCTGAGCGGGCCCAATCTCAACCTGCTGGGGGTCCGTGAGCCCGAGATTTACGGTCGCCAGACCCTTGAGGACATCCGTGTCCTTTGCGAGGCGCGCGCCGGCCAGTTCGGCCGCACGATCGTCTTTCGCCAGAGCAATCACGAGGGTCAGCTGATCGACTGGGTGCAGGAAGCGCGCACCGAGGGCTGCGCCGTCGTCATCAACCCCGCCGGCTATGGTCACACCTCCGTGGCCCTGCTCGACGCGCTGAAGACTTTGGCTATACCTGTCGTCGAATGCCACCTGTCGAATCCGGCGGCGCGGGAGGACTTCCGCCGCTCGACCTATGTTTCCCTCGCCGCGACCGGACTGGTCTCCGGCTTCGGGGCGAAGAGCTACGAACTGGCCGTCGAGGCCGCGTGCGGCCTGGCCGCCTGATCCGAACCGCTCAGAGCTGAACCCGGGCCCAACAACAAGGTTTTCTGTACATGGCTACTCCCAAGGCGCCGGCCGATCCCTTTGACGCACGCCTCGTGCGCAAGCTTGCCGACATCCTCAACGACACCAACCTGTCCGAGATCGAGGTCGAGCACGGCGAACTGAAGATCCGCGTCGCCCGCACCCTGGCCGCCCCGGCCCCCGTTTACGCCGCCGCGCCCGCCCCGCTGGCCCACGCCCCGGCCGCCGCCGCCGCGCCCGCCGCGGCCCCCGCCCAGGCCGCGCCCGCCGAGCCCAAGTACGCCCCCGGCGACGTGGTCAAGTCGCCCATGGTCGGCACCGTCTACCTGCAGCCCAGCCCGGGCTCGCCCGCCTTCGCCAAGGTCGGCGACCAGGTCGAGGAAGGCCAGACGCTGCTGATCGTCGAGGCCATGAAGACCATGAACCCGATCCCCGCCCACAAGTCCGGCAAGATCCTCGAATACCTGGTCGCCGACTCCCAGCCCGTCGAATACGGCGAACCCCTCGTGGTGATCGGCTAGCCCCGTGTTCGAGAAGATCCTCATCGCCAACCGCGGCGAGATCGCGCTGCGCATCCACCGGGCGTGCAAGGAGATGGGCATCGCCACCGTGGCCGTGCACTCCGAGGCCGACACCAGCGCCATGCACGTGCGCCTGGCCGACGAGAGCGTCTGCATCGGTCCGGCGCCGATCCCCAAGAGCTATCTCAACATCCCCTCGATCATCGCCGCCTGCGAGATCACCGGGGCCCAGGCCGTGCACCCGGGCTATGGCTTCCTGAGCGAGAACGCGCGCTTCGCCGAGATCGTCACGGCGCACGGCTACACCTTTATCGGCCCCAAGCCCGAGCATATCCGGGTCATGGGCGACAAGATCGCCGCCAAGCAGGCGGTCAAGGCGGCCGGCATCCCGGTGGTGCCCGGCTCCGACGGCGCCTTGCAGACCGAGGCCGAGGCCATGGCCGCGGCCGAGGAGATCGGCTTTCCGGTCCTCATCAAGGCGGCCGCCGGCGGCGGCGGGCGCGGCATGAAGGTCGCCAGGAGCCGCGAGGACCTGGCCGAGGCGGTCGCCACCGCCCGCGCCGAGGCCATGGCCGCGTTCGGCGACGACGCGGTCTATATGGAGCGCTATCTCTCCACCCCCCGCCACATCGAGCTTCAGGTCATCGCCGACGCCTTCGGCAACGTCTGCCACCTGGGCGAACGCGACTGCTCCCTGCAGCGCCGCCACCAGAAGGTGCTCGAGGAAGCCCCCTCCCCGGCCATCGACGCCGCCGCCCGCGCCAGGATCGGCAAGGTGGTGGTCGATGCGATCAAGGCGATCGGCTACCTGGGCGTCGGCACCATCGAGTTCCTGTATGAGAACGACGAGTTCTTCTTCATCGAGATGAACACCCGCCTGCAGGTGGAGCATCCGGTCACCGAAGCGATCACCGGCATAGACCTGGTGCGCGAGCAGATCCGCATCGCCGCCGGCCTGCCCCTGTCGTTCCGCCAGGAGGACGTGGTCTTCGAGGGGCACGCCATCGAGTGCCGGATCAACGCCGAGAACCCGCGCACCTTCACCCCCTCGCCCGGCGTGGTGACGGATTTCCACGCCCCTGGCGGCCTCGGGGTCCGGCTCGACTCGGCCCTATACGCCGGTTATGCGATCCCTCCCTTTTATGACAGTCTTGCTGGCAAATTGATTGTGCACGGCAGGGATCGTGTGGAATGTATTGCAAGGCTGAAACGTAGCCTTGGGGAAATGGTGGTCGGCGGGATCGAGACGACGATCCCGTTGTTCCAGGATCTGCTGGTGGATCCGGATATTCTGGATGGACGTTACAACATCCACTGGCTTGAGCATTGGATCGCGGCGCAGGGATAGGGTCCTCGCCGTAAGGGTGGGGGCTTCTTGGACGGATTTTCCGCCGACGATCTGATCGCGTGTTACCGGCGTGGCGTGTTTCCGATGGCCGACGCGCGCCACGACGAACGCGTTTTCCTGGTCGATCCGGCGCGACGCGGCGTCATGCCCCTGGACGGATTCCACTGCCCGCGCCGCCTGGCCCGGACCGTCCGCGCGGAGCGCTTCCAGGTGCGCGTCGACACCGCCTTCTGCCAGGTGATCGAGCATTGCGCGGCGGCGCGGCCGGGCCGCATGGAGACCTGGATCAACGGCCCGATCCAGTCCCTTTGCCTGGAACTGTTCGACAGGGGCAAGGCCCACAGCGTCGAGGCCTGGGCGGACGACCGGCTGGTTGGCGGCCTCTACGGCATCTCCATCGGCGCGGCCTTCTTCGGCGAAAGCATGTTCAGCCTCGCGCGGGACGCCAGCAAGGTGGCGCTGGTCCACCTCGTGGCCCGCCTGAAGGTCGGTGGCTACCGCCTGCTGGACGCCCAGTTCATCACCGATCACCTGGCCGGGTTCGGGGCGGTTGAGGTGTCACGGGCCGACTACGCCCGACAGCTGGCGGACGCCGTCTCGGGCCATGCGGACTTCCTGAAGTTGCCCGCCTACGCCGGCGGGACCGAGGCGCTGCAGGCGATCAGCCAGGCGTCATAGACCGGGTGCTCGAAGGGGTGCAGCCCCGGCGCGGTGGAGAACATCCATCCCTTGTAGACCTGCTTGGCCGGCGGGGGCTCGTGCCCCGGCACCGGCCGGGGCTGGCTCTCGACGATCAGGTAGGCGGCCGCCTGGGGCTGCGGATCGTCGAGCCCGGTGGTCTCGCAGGCCTTCACCGTGAAGACCAGGTTCTTGTAGCGGACCCGCCGGCCGATCGGGACCTCGAAGCGCATCGTCTCGGCGGTCACCTTGTCCAGGGCCTGGACGATGGCGGCCGGGCTGCGCAGGGGCTTGGGCGGCTCGGGAGGCTTTTCAGGCGCCGCGCTGGCGGCGGTCGCGGCCGACCTGACGGGCTTGGCGGCGCTTTGCGCGTCGTCCGGGGCGTTGGCCTCCGTCGCGGGCCGCAGGCTGGGCGAAGCGGCGGTCGACGCCGCCGGCGAGGCGGCCGGCGCGGGAGAGCCCGATAGCGAAGGCATGGATTCCGCAGGCGCGCTGGATGGCGGCGCCTGCTGCGCGACGGCGAACCCCGACGCGCCGATCACCGCTGCGACTGCGGCCGCGATCAGCGCCCGTCGCGGCGCGCGAGGTCGCCGCTCGCGCCTTACTCCGGCGTCCACGGCTGGTAGTCCCCCGTGGCCTTGGCGCGTTCGCCGCCCCGGGCGATCGAGCCCTTGGGCCGCCAGGCCCAGATGGTGCCCGTCAGGTTCGGCTGGTGGTCCTTTTCCCAGGCCCTGCGCGTCAGCGGCGCCTTGGTCGGGGGCTCGTCGAAGGTGTGGTGCAGCCAGCCGTGCCATTCGGCCGGCACCTTGGAGGCGTCGGCATAGCCCTTGTAGATGACATAGCGGCGCTTGCGGCCCTTGTCGTAGCTGCCCTTGTCGCTGCGCGCTTCGTAGTAGCGGTTTCCGAAGTCGTCTTCGCCGACGAAGGCGCTGCTGCTCTTGATTTGGTTGTTGGCGCCGATCGTGGCGCCGTTCCACCAGGTGAAAATGGCTCTCAGCACAGCGGTTTCAGAATCCCGGAAAAGGCCTGCCCGCTTATAGTCAGGCCCGCGCCCCCGCGTCCAGCGAACCCGACATGCGCTTTTCCGCCACGTCGCGGATGACCGTCCGGACCACGTCCGCTAAGGAAGAGGCCACGCCATACCGGATCATCGAATTCGGCGGCCAGACCAAGGGGAAGCGCAGATGAAGGATTTCGCCGGCAAGATCGCCGTCATCACCGGCGGCGGCACGGGCATGGGCCGGGAACTGGCCCGCCAGCTGGTCGCCGAGGGCGCCAGCGTCGCCATGTGCGACGTCTCCGCCGCCAACATGGCCGAGACCAAGTCCCTCTGCGAAAAGGACGCGCGCCAGGGCGTGCGCATCACCACCCACGTGGCCGACGTCTCCATCGAAGACCAGATGAACCGCTTCCGCGATGAGGTCGCCGAGCAGCAGGACACCGACCACATCCACCTGCTGTTCAACAACGCCGGCATCGGCGGCGGCGGCTCGATGATCGCCTCCAGCCGCGGCGAGTGGGAGCGGACCTTCAATGTCTGCTGGTACGGCGTCTACTACGGGGTGCGGGCCTTCCTGCCGATGCTGCTCAAGGCCAGCGAGGGCCACATCGTCAACACCTCCAGCGTCAACGGCTTCTGGGCCTCGCTGGGCCCCAACGTGCCGCACACCGCCTACAGCGCCGCCAAGTTCGCCGTGAAGGGCTTCACCGAGGCCCTGGTCAATGACCTCAAGGTCAACGCCCCGCACCTGAAGTGCTCGGTGGTCATGCCCGGCCACATCGGCACCGACATCGTCGCCAACTCCCGCAAGGTGCTGGTCGGCAGCGAAAGCGACACCCTCTCGGCCGAGGAACTGGCCCGCTCGCGCGAGATGCTCAAGCGCATGGGCGTGGACGCCGCCGCCATGAGCGACGCCCAGATCCAGGCCCTGTCGGCCGAGCGCGCGCGCCGCTTTCACGACGACGCCCCCACCAGCGCCGCCCAGGCGGCCACCATCATCCTCGACGGGGTCAAGGCGGAGACCTGGCGCATCCTGGTCGGCGAGGACGCCCAGAAGCTCGACGCCGCCGTCCGCCGCGCGCCCGAGCACGCCTACGACGCCGACTTCTTCGAGCGTTTCAACAGCGAGGTGGGCTGGCGCCTGGGCGGCTGAGCCCACGGCGGCCGCCCACCACTGCCCATATGTCGCAGTCTATATGTTGTGGATGACTGCCCCCTGGACCGCAACATCTGTTGCCCAGGCGACCTGCGGCGCCTAGCCTGGACTTGGCGATGTGCGCCGGAGCGAGTCCATGCGGTTTCAGAGGCGGTTCGCGGATCAGGCCCTTCCGGAGGCCGAGCTGCGCTGGATCGAGCGCGACCACGAACTGGCCGAAGTGCTGGCGCCGCGCGCCTGGACCACCGCCCGGGTCGAAGCCTGGGTCGACTGGGCCGACAGCCTGCCCGCCGACTATCCGCCCGGCCTGATCGAGCGCCTGGCCCCCGCCGGCCGGTTCAAGGGCCTCCTCGCCGAGGGGCCTGACCGCTACGCCCATCGCCTGGCCGCCTGGGGCTTCGCCCTGGGCGTCTTCGCCAAGCCGGCCGACGCCGAGGTCTTCGCCGAGGAGCTGTTCGCCCTCATCGCCCTTGGCCACGTCGCCCCGGGACGCAGCCTGGCCTTCGGCGCGCGCATGCACCCCCTGGCCGAGGACAGCGCCAAGGCCCCGTCCCTGAAGATCGCCGACATCGCCGCGCGCGACGTCGACTCGTCCAGCCTCGCCGGCGAGCGGCTGCGCGCCGTCGCAGAAGCCATCGCCCGCTGCGAGGGCGACGCGGCCGCCTGCGCCGATCCCGCCGCCAATCCGCTCCTCGCCCGGGCCGCCCTCGCCGCGCGCGTCGGCGGCCTGACCGACGCCCAGATCGCGGACGCCATCGCCCTGGCCGATCATCCCGACGCCCTGGGCGCCGCGGACGGCGCCCTGCTGCTGCGCGCCGACCGTGATCTCGTCGCGCGCGGCGACGCCGCGGCGGTTCGCGTCGCCGCCCTGGCCTGGCGCACCCGCCGCCTGACCCTGGCCCTGGGGTCGGAGGAGGCCGTCGCCCTCGCCCGCGCCGCCGAAGCGCCGGCCGGCGCCCTGAACCTCGCCAGCCTCACCGACCTCGGCGACCTGGAAGCGGCCGCCCGCATCCTGACCGTGGCGCTCGACATCGAGGTCTCCGCCGGCTTCTGCGCCAGCGCCGAGGCGGCCTGGCGCCGCCGCGAGCGTCGCCCCCTGGCTCTTTCCGTCGCTGGCCTCGCCGAACGCCTTGTGGCCGAGGGGCTCGCCTACGCCGCCCCGGCCGGCCGCGACCGCGCCGCCGCCTTGCAGGGCCTGGTGTCGGCCGCCGCCTGGTCCGCCTCCACCGACCTGGCGGCGCGTCCGGGCGGGGGTGGCCGCGGCGATGCCGACCTGGACTCCCTGGCGCGACAGGCCGACGCGCTTGGCGCCCTCGGCGACGACCCCGCCGCCGCCCGCGCCAAGGTCCTCTTCACCGCCATTCGCAAGGCCCTGGCCAAGACCGGCGCCCACAACGTCCTGGTCACCGCCGCCGCCGAAGACCCGGAGCTGTCGCTGAAGCTCGGCGCCCTTTCCATGGGCGCGGCCCCCTGGGCCGGCCCCGTGATCCTGGCCGAGACCGCCGACGGCGCCTGCCTGCCCACCCTCGCCGAGGCGGCGCTCGCCGGCCTCCAGAGCCTGGGCCTCGACCTCGACGCGGCCCGCGCCCACCTGTTGGGCCGCCGCACCCTCATCGACGCGCCCGCCGTCGACCACGCGGCCCTGACGGCCAAGGGATTCACCGACCACGAGATCGCCGCCGCCGAGGCCGCCCTGGCGGAGGGCCTGGACCTCATCGCCGCCTTCGCCCCGGCCGTGGTCGGGGTCGGCTTCGTCTGCGATGTCCTGGGCGCGCCGGAAGAGACCGCCCTCGCCCCCGGGTTCGACACCCTGGCCTTCGCCGGCTTCACCACCGCCGAGGCGGCCGCCGCCCACGCCCACGCCTGCGGGACATCCAGCCTGGCCGAGGCGGAGGCGCTGCCGGCCGAAGCGCGCGCCGTCTTCCTGGGCGCGGCCGAGATCCCGCTCGATGCGCGCCTCGCCATGACCCAGGCGCTGGATCCTTTCCTGGGCGCGCCGGCGGTCTTGCCGATCCCCCTCGCGGCCGATGCGCCGGTGGCCGAGGCGGTCAGCCTGCAGGCCGAGGCCGCCCGCGCGGGCGTGCGGGCGCTCAGGCTCGACCGCGCCGTCCGCGCCGCCGACTTCTCCCTCGACATCGCCGAACCGTCGCCGGAACGTCCCGCCCGCCCCGAGGCCGACGTCCAGCCCGAACGCGTCACCGAACGGGTGATCGAGCGCGTCGTCGAGGTCGAGCGCATGCGCCGCAAGCTGCCCGACCGGCGCAAGGGGTACATCCAGAAGGCGGCCGTCGGCGGCCACAAGGTCTATCTGCACACCGGCGAATACGACGACGGCGAGCTGGGCGAGATCTTCATCGACATGCACAAGGAAGGCGCAGCCTTCCGCTCGCTGATGAACAACTTCGCCGTGGCCATCTCGATCGGCCTGCAATACGGCGTGCCGCTGGATGAGTTCGTGGACGCCTTCGTCTTCACCCGCTTCGAGCCGGCCGGCCCGGTGACGGGCAACGACTCCATCCGCTCGACCACCTCGATCCTGGACTACATCTTCCGCGAGCTGGGCGTCTCCTACCTGGACCGCCGCGACCTCGCCAACGCCGACCCGGGCGAGCTGAACGCCGATGGCCTGGGCCGCGGCAAGGCGGACGTCGCTGGCGACGCCGAAATGGGCGAGCCCGTGCCCCAGCCGGCCTCACGCTTCATCTCCAAGGGCTTCTCGCGCGGCGCGGCGCCCGACAACCTCGTCTTCCTGCCCTTCGCCAGCAAGGGGGGCGAGGCCGGCTCGCTGATGGCCACCGCCGACGTCTGCCCCGCGTGCGGCGACCTCGCCCTGGTGCGCAAGGGCCAGAGCCTGATCTGCGAAACCTGCGGCGTCCGCCAGCCCCGCTCCGGCGGCGCCGACGGGTAGTCGCCACGATTCTCTTCCTCCCAACCGTCATCCTGGGCCGTCAGTGCCCAGGATCCATACGCGCTATAGAACGATCCGCGAGCGGCAGCGGAGCGGCGCAGGGACGTCGGCCAAGGTCCGTTCCCGGCGCGCCCTTCGGTGCGCGCCGCCCGCTCTCACGTGTTCATGGGTCCTGGGCACAAGGCCCAGGATGACGGACCTGAGGGTGGGGCGCCCTCCCGTCGCAGCGCCGACGGCGCCCCCTCGCTCATCTGGCCTTAAGCTTGCCAGTGTAGGTGGCAAGTCACTCGAATTGCGGAGGCCTGTGCCGAAATGAAACCGCTCGCCCTAAACGCGCCCCGCTCGGCGCTGTCCGTCCTGGCCGCCGCCGCGATCGCGCTCGGCGCCCTGCCGGCCGCCGCCCAGAACGCCGGCCAGATCGCCCACGCCCGCGCCGGCGCCTCCTGCCCGCGCTGCAACCTCTTCCAGGCCGACTTCGGCTCGCAGGAGATGAAGGGCCGCAACTTCGCCGGCGCCCGCCTGCGTCAGGCCGACCTCAGCGCCTCCGTCATGAACCGCACGAATTTTGGTGGCGGCGACCTGCGCGACGTGAATGCCTATGGCGGCGTCTTCACCGGCGCCAACTTCGCCGGGGCCAACCTGACCAACGCCACCTTCGTCGGCGCCTACCTGCAAGGGGCCAACTTCCGCGGCGCGACCCTGGACGGGGTGAACTTCTCCGGCGCCGAGATGGATCACGCCGTCGGCCTGACCCAGGGCCAGCTTCGCAACGCCTGCGGCGACGAAGCCACAACCCTGCCGCGCGGTTTGCGCCTTCGCCGTTGCGACTAACCGCGCCATTACAAGGTTTTAAGTGGCGCTGGCGGGAGGATGGCCGCAGTAAGACAGGACAGGGACCCGAAATTTCCGCAGGACGCCTGCCATTGTCGACATCCGGTTTCATCTCGCGCCTGACCCTCGCCCTCAGCCTCTCGTCGCTCATGGCCGTGCTGGCCGTGGGCCGCGCCTACGCCCTCGAGGAAGACCGTGATGTCCCGCGCATGGTGTCGTTCGGCGGCATGTGCGCCAACTGCGAGCTCTCCGGCCGCAAGCTGACCGGCGCCCGTTTCATGGGGGCCAACTTCGCCGGCGCCTCCCTGGTCGGCTCGGACCTGCGCGGAGCCTCCTTCTTCGGCTCCAACTTCTCGGGCGCGGACATGACCCGCGCCGACCTGCGCGGCGCCTCGATGATGGGCGCCACCTTCCTCACCGCCAATTTCACCGAAGCCACCCTCGACGGCCTTCAGGCCAAGGGCGCCACCTTCGCCAACGCCAACCTGTCGCGCGCCCGCTTCGAGGCCAGCGATCTTCAGGGCTCCAACTTCAGCCGGGTGAACGCGCGCGGCGTCTCCTTCGCCAGCGCCTCGCTGGTGGGGGTCAACCTGGCCGGCGGCGACTTCGACCACGCCTCGTTCAAGGACGCGACCCTGATCGGCGCCAACTTCTCCGGCGCCCAGGTGGCGGGGGCGGACTTCCGCGGCGCCAACCTGACCCGCGCGATGTTCGCCGGCGTCGACCTGACCGGCGTGCGCGGCCTGACCCAGGACCAGATCGACGACGCCTGCGTCGACGCCGGCACCCGCCTGCCCTCCGGCCTCTCGGGCCATCCCTGCAAGACCGGCCGCGTGGTGATCATCCGCCAGCCGCCCCGTCCGCCGGCCCCACCCGCACCCCCGCGCTGACGCGCTGACACGGCAGGAGAGGACCGCCGGGGCTTGCCCCGACGCCCGAATGGACGGCAGAGTCACGGGTGGCCCAGGGGTAGGATTTGCCCTTCCGGCTACGGCGCCGTCACCGATAATTACGGTGCTATACGGGGTCTCCGACCGGGCGAAACCGCGCCCCGGGGGCAAGAATCACCCCCGGAGCGTCAAGTCCCTGAGCCGCTAGACCTTGATCGGCGGCGCGATGCGGATGTGCAGCTCTTTCAGCTGCTTTTCGGTCACGTCCGACGGCGCGTTCATCATCAGGTCCTGCGCCTGCTGGTTCAGCGGGAAGGCGATGACCTCGCGGATGTTCTGCTGCCCGGCCAGCAGCATGACGATCCGGTCCACGCCCGGGGCCATGCCGGCGTGCGGCGGCGCGCCATAGCGGAACGCGGCCAGCATGCCGCCGAACTGCCGCTCGACCTCGGCGGCCGAATAGCCGGCGATCTCGAAGGCCCGCAGCATCACGTCCGGCCGGTGGTTCCGCACCGCGCCCGAGCACAGCTCCACGCCGTTGACGACGATGTCGTACTGGTAGGCCAGGATATCCAGCGGATCCTTGCTGTTCAGCGCCTCGAGCTCGCCTTGCGGCATCGAGAACGGGTTGTGCGAGAAGTCGACGTGGTTGGTCTCGTCGTTGAACTCGAACATCGGGAAGTCGACGATCCAGCAGAAGTCGAACCGTCCCTCGGCCACCAGGCCAAGCTCGGTCCCCACCCGCGTGCGGGCCAGGCCCGCGAACTTGTAGAAGCTGGCCGGATCGCCGCCGACGAAGAAGGCCGCGTCGCCCACCTGCAGGCCCAGCTGCTGGCGGATCGCCTCGGTGCGCTCGGGCCCCAGGTTGCGGGCGATCGGCCCGGCGGCTTCCTCGGCCTGGCCCTCTTCCTGGCGCCAGAAGACATAACCCAGGCCCGGCTGGCCCTCGCCCTGCGCCCAGGCGTTCATGCGGTCGCAGAAGGCGCGCGAGCCGCCGGCCGGCGCAGGGATCGCCCAGATGGCGTTCTTGGGGCTCTCCAGCATTCGCGCGAAGACGCCAAAGCCGCCGCCCCGGAAGTGCTCGGAAACGTCCTGCATCACCAGCGGGTTGCGCAGGTCCGGCTTGTCGGTGCCGTACTTGGCGATGGACTCGCGATAGGGGATGCGCGGGAACGGATAGGGCGTCACCGCCTTGCCGTCCGCGAACTCCTCGAAGAGGCCGTGCAGCACCGGCTCCATGGTGGCGAACACGTCTTCCTGGGTGACGAAGCTCATTTCCAGGTCGAGCTGGTAGAACTCGCCCGGCGAGCGGTCGGCGCGCGCGTCCTCGTCGCGGAAGCACGGCGCGATCTGGAAGTAGCGGTCGAAGCCGGCCACCATCAGCAGCTGCTTGAACTGCTGCGGCGCCTGCGGCAGGGCGTAGAACTTGCCCGGATGCACCCGCGAGGGCACCAGGTAGTCGCGCGCCCCTTCCGGGCTGGAGGCTGTCAGGATCGGGGTCTGGAACTCGGTGAAGCCCGCGCCGACCATGCGCCGGCGGATCGAGTCGATGACCCTGGCGCGCAGTACGATGTTGCGGTGCAGGCTCTCGCGGCGCAGGTCCAGGAAACGGTACTTCAGCCGGATGTCTTCCGGATAGTCGGGCTCGCCGAACACCGGCAGCGGCAGCTCGGCGGCTTCCGAAAGCACGGTGACCTCGCGCACCCGCACCTCGATCTCGCCGGTGGGCAGGTTCGGGTTCACGGTGTCGGCGGTGCGCGCCACCACCTCCCCGTCGATGCGGATCACGCTCTCGGCGCGCAGCCGCTCGACCACGGCGAACCCGGGTGTCTCGGGGCTCAGCACCAGTTGCGTCAGGCCATAGTGGTCGCGCAGGTCGACGAACATCAGCCCGCCGTGGTCGCGCTTGCGGTGGATCCAGCCGGAGACGCGAACATTCGCGCCCTTGTCCGCGAGCCGGAGGGCGCCGCAGGTGTGGGTGCGATAGGCGTGCATCGATCTGTCTCTGCTGTTGAAAAGATGGGGTTTTGGGAGGCGCGGAAGGGCGCATGAGCCCTGCCTATTGTCAAGGCAAAGCGCCTTTTGCGCGTCCTGCGGCGAACCGGCATTTGCGACTCTGGCGAATGCGGCCCATATTGAAGGTCCTGTTCAACAGCTGAAAGGAGGTGATCCAGTGTCTCATTGTCTCCAACCGAGGTCTTACGCGACCTGGAGCCTCAAGACCGAGGTTCGCGCCTGACAGCGTTTGACGCTCGAAGGTTTTAGGTCGCGGCGCGCCGGTTCTCCGGCCAAGACCGCGGTCTCGACGATGGAGGGCCGCTCGGGAGACCGGGCGGCCCTTTGTCGTTGGCGGCGCCCTTTGAATTGGCGACAAGGTCGGCCCATGGCGCCAATGGCCTGGCGACTGGCGTCGAACCTCGCCCACCGGGATTGAGCCACGCGGGCCAACGCCTCGATCGTGTTCGGCCTGTTCAGGGCTTCGCCTCGCCCGGGAGCCGGGCGCCGCCGCCCACCGCGCCGGGAAGCTCCGGGCCGGTGTCGACGCTGCGCTGGACGACCTTTTTCGGGTCGCCGTCCAGCACCTCCCAGCATGTCGTCTCGCCTTCGCGCCAGAACCTCAGGTCGAACTTCAGCCGGTCCAGGCGCAGGTCGCGCAAGGTCAGGTCCGGCAGCCAGTCGGGCAGCCGCGGATCGATGCACAGTCGCCGGTTCGGCGCGTCGGGCTGGAACCCGACCAGGGTCTGCAGCAGGTGGAAGCACGAACCGGCCGCCCAGGCCTGGGGCGTGTTCGCGCCCTTGTACTGGACCGGAAAGCTGGTCGGCGTGCGCTGCAGCCCGGCATAGAGTTCCGGCGCCTGGTGCTGCATGAAATAGGCGGCCGCGCCGCTGACGTCCCGGGCGATGCGCGCCGCCTCGGCGGCGAATCCGTAGCGCCGAAAGCCCTGGGCGATGATGCCGTTGTCGTGCGGCCAGACCGAGCCGTTCTGGTAGGCGTGCGGATTGAAGGCGGGGTGGTCGGCCGACAGGGTGCGCACGCCCCATCCGCTCCACATGTCCGGTTTCATCAGGCGCGAGACCACCCGCCCTGCCCGCTCGCGCGGCACGATGCCCGACCACAGCAGGTGGCCGGGGTTGGAGGCGACGCTCAGCACCGGGCGTTTGTCGCCGTCCAGGCAGAAGGCGTAGAAGCCGCCTTCCTCGTCCCAGAAGACGTCGTTGAACCGCTCGAACAGCCGCGCCGCCTTGGCCCTCAGCGCCCTCGCCTTCTGCGGCCGGTCCAGGGCGTCGTAGATCTCGGCCATCCGCCGCCAGGCGTCATAGACATACCCCTGCAGCTCGCAGAGCGCCTTGGGGCCCTTCACCAGGGACCCGTCCGGATAGACCAGGGCCTCGCCGGAGTCCTTCCAGCCCTGGTTCTCATAGCCGTCCTTGGAGCGGGTCTCGTATTCCTGGAAGCCATCGCCGTCGCGGTCGCCATGGCGGTCGATCCACTCCAGGCATCGCTCGGCCGCGGGCAGGTGCTGCTCGATCAGCGCGGCGTCGCCGATGCAGCGCCAGGCGTTGTGCAGCACGATCAGGTAGAGGGGCGTGGCGTCGGCCGTGCCGTAGTAGGGCGTGTGCGGGATCAGCTTGAAGTGCGCCAGCTCGCCGGTGCGCAGCTCGTGCATGATCTTGCCCGGCTCGGCGTCCCGGTAGTCGTCCCGCTCGGTGGCCTGGTAGCGCGCCAGCACGTCCAGCGCCCCCCGCGCGAAGTCCGGATAGACCATGGCGTTCTGCAGCGAGACGATCAGGCTGTCGCGCCCGAACAGGCCGACGAACCAGGGCAGGCCGGCGGCGGGCACGAACTCCAGGTGGTCGGTGCCCCGGATCGGCAGGCGCAGCGCCGCCATGTCCTCCACCGCCTGGTGATAGAAGCGATAGAAGTCCTCGTTGCTGGTGGAGACTTTCAGGGCCTTGCGGCGCCAATCCGCCAGCGCCTTGCCGAGCTTGGAGTCCAGGCAGTGCGCCGCGCACTC
>JAFEEA010000409.1 GCA_018241335.1 Pseudomonadota bacterium | reverse complement strand
CCAGTCCTGTCGGCGCGAGCTGGGCCTCGACGAGCCCGCGCACCCGCGCGGCCAGGACGCGCGGCAGCCGGTAGCCTCTTGAGGCGCCCTCTCGAAGCGTCTCGCGGCCGCCCTCAAGATAGGCCGGAATTCCGCGGAGGCGCGCGACGAGGTCCTCGAAGTCCCTGGCCGAGCCCAGGGGCGTGCTGCGGACAAGGTAGGCTGGGATTTCCGTGAACCCGAACGGAAAGAGCTTCGGCGTCAGGTGATCGCCCAGTCGCCAGGCCTCCGTGAGCGTCTCCAGCTGTCCGACGAGCAGGTCCAGGCTGGTCCTGCGCGCCCGGTCGAGCGAACTGGGCTGCAGCGCCCGGGCCCGCGCGAGCAGGGCCGACGCCAGCCGCGCCCGACGGGCATGGTCCCCGAGCCCGATCCCGCCGAGTCGGTCGTTGTAGCGGTCGTCGCCGGCGGCGGTCGCTTCGTGGGGAAACTCGCGGGCCCGAAACGCCCAGTAGTCCGCGGCCAGATGGTCGAACCGGTCGAGCGGGGAATCCGCCTCGCAGCGCGCGCCGACGATGGCGACGGGCTCGGCCAGCAGCTGTCCCCGCAGATAGGGGACCGGCGCCGCATCAGTCGTCGCGCCGGCTTGAATCTCGTGCGCCACGTCCATGCCCTCGACGACCTGGCCGAAGACGGCGAAACCCTGGCCATCCGGCTGGCGGAGCCCGCCGTGGTCCAGCGCCGGCTGGTCCGAAAGGCAAATGAAGAACGTTGTCGGGGTGGCGCTTCCGGGCGCCGCGCGCGCCAATGAGACGGCGCCGGCGACATGCCTCAGTCCGGTCTCGTTGGTGGGCTCATGAGGGATCGCCTCCGGCGGCCCTTCGGTCCGCGAGGGCAGCGTCTGCACCACCTCGATCGTCGGCGCGCCGTGATCATTGTCGGTGCGCACGACGCGCGTGAAGGCGACGCCCTCGAAGGCCCCGCGCTCGACGGCGTCCAGGAACGCCCCCGCCGAGCGCGGGGCGCGCCCGACGTCGAGCGCGAGAACGATATCGCCGCGGGTCGTCAACAGCCGGACGAGGACGTCCTCCTGTGCGCTCACCTCCCGTTCCCCGACCATGCTCAGAAGTCGTAGGCGGCCGACAGGCCGATCGTTCTCGGCTGCTGGCGCATCGGCGTCTGCAAGGACGCGAAGGCCGGGTAGACGACCTTGTTCTCGTCGAGCAGGTTCTTGGCGAAGACCGACAACTTCAGGCCCTTCAGGTCCGCGCCGACCCGGGCGTTGAGATTGTGCTGCGTCTGCGCGATCGCGGCGGCGGGCAGGATGTTGCGCGCGAACACCTGCCAGCCGTCCACCACCTGGAAATCCAGGCGCACGAAGCCCGGCACGCCGGAGGTCCAGTCGAAGCCGTAGTCGGCGGAGACAGAGGCCGAGTAGCGCGGCACATAGTCGGGTCGATCGCCCTTGATGTGCTCGCCGGTCGTGTTGCGGTAGGCCATCTCGTTGTAGCCGCCGGAAAACGACAAGGTGAGGTTGGACGTCGCGCGCCAGTCCACCGAGACGTCCACCCCCGCCCCCGCGACATTCGAGCCGTTGACGATGTACTGGACGGGGAAGCCGGTGGCGAAGGCCAGCGACTGCACATTCTTCCAGTCGTTGTAGTAGACGGCGACTTCCGCCCGCAGCCGGCGGTCGTCGGAGCGGTACTGGCCGCCGACCTCGTAGCTCCAGAGCGTA
>JAFEEA010000408.1 GCA_018241335.1 Pseudomonadota bacterium | reverse complement strand
GATGAACCACTGGTTCCACATGGACATGAACTATCGCGCCGCGATCAACATGCTGACCTTCTGCGGCTGCGTCGGCCAGTCGGGCGGGGGCTGGGCGCACTATGTCGGACAGGAGAAGCTGCGCCCGCAGACCGGCTGGACGGCGCTGGCCTTCGCGCTGGACTGGACGCGCCCGCCGCGGCAGATGAACGGCACCTCGGCCTGGTATGCCCACAGCGACCAGTGGCGCTATGAGACGGTTTCGGCAAAGGAAATCCTGTCGCCCCTCGCTCCGGCCGGCGACTGGGAGCAGCTGAGCCTGATCGACTACAACATCCGCGCCGAGCGGATGGGCTGGCTGCCCTCGGCGCCGCAGCTGAAGCAGAACCCGCTCGACGTCGGGCGTGCGGCGAAGGAGGCCGGGGTGCCGGTCAGGGACTACGTCGCCGAGCGGCTGAAATCGGGCGCGCTGGAAATGTCCTGCGAAGACCCGGATGCCCCGGAAAACTGGCCGCGCAACCTGTTCGTCTGGCGGTCGAACCTGCTGGGTTCGTCCGGCAAGGGGCACGAGTATTTCCTCAACCACCTGCTCGGCGCCGATCACGGCCACCTCGAGCATGACCTGCACGAGCAGGGCAAGGCGATGCCGGTCGAGGCGCGCTGGCGCGACGATGCGCCCGAGGGCAAGCTGGACCTTCTGGTGTCGATCGACTTCCGCATGTCCACCACCGCGGTCTATGCCGACATCGTCCTGCCGACCGCCAGCTGGTACGAGAAGGATGACCTGAACACCTCGGACATGCACCCCTTCATCCACCCGCTTCAGGCGGCGGTGGACCCGGCCTACGAATCCAAGACCGACTGGGAAATCTTCAAGGAGATCGCCAGGAAGTTCTCGGAGGTGGCGCCGGAAATCCTCGGGGTCGAGCAGGACGTGGTCCAGCACCCGTTGCAGCATGACACGCCCGGCGAACTGGCGCAGAACCTGGTCTCCGACTGGAAGCGCGGCGAGTGCGACCTGACCCCCGGCCGCACTGCCCCCGACTACATCGCGGTCGAGCGCGACTATCCGAACCTCTACAAGCGTTTTACCGCGGTCGGGCCGCTGATGGAAAAGATCGGCAACGGCGGCAAGGGCATTTCCTGGGATACCAAGGTCGAGGTTCATCACCTTCAGGACCTGAACGGCACCGTCACCGACACCGGGGCAACGCAGGGCATGGCGCGGCTCGATACCGCCATCGACGCGGCCGAGATGATCCTGATGCTGGCGCCGGAAACCAACGGCGAGGTTGCCGTCAAGGCATGGGAGGCGCTCGGCATGGCCACGGGACTCGACCACACCCACCTTGCGCGCCCCAAGCAGGACGAGAAGATCCGCTTCCGCGACATTGCGGTCCAGCCGCGCAAGATCATCTCGTCGCCCACCTGGTCGGGCATCGAGTCCGAGGAGGTCTGCTACAACGCCGGCTACACCAACGTCCACGAGCTGATCCCCTGGCGCACCCTTTCCGGCCGCCAGCAGCTTTACCAGGACCACGAATGGATGCGCGCCTTCGGAGAGGGCTTCGTCACCTGGCGCCCGCCGGTCGACCTCAAGACCATCTCGCCGGCGATCGGCCAGCTGAAGCAGGGCGAAAAGCATGTGGTGCTGAACTTCATCACCCCCCACCAGAAATGGGGCATCCACTCGACCTATACCGACAACCTGCTGATGCTGACGCTGAACCGCGGCGGCC
>JAFEEA010000407.1 GCA_018241335.1 Pseudomonadota bacterium | reverse complement strand
GCCCCAGGTGGCGATCGGCGCCGTGGGCCTGGGCGCGGGCACGGTGGCCGCCTACGTCCGCAAGGCCGACGCCCTCAACTTCTTCGAGATCGACCCGCTGGTCTTCCAGATCTCGACCACCGGCAAGGTGTTCACCTACACCAGCCAGTGCGCCAAGGGGCGGCTGGGCTACATCCTGGGCGACGCGCGCCTGACCCTGGCCCGCGAACCGGCCGGGCGGTACGACATCCTGCTGATCGACGCCTTTTCCTCCGACAGCGTGCCGGCCCACCTGCTGACGGTCCAGGCTGTGCGCATGTACCTGACCAAGCTGAAGCCCGACGGGGTGCTGATCCTGCACCTCTCCAACCGCAACCTGGACCTGATCCGCCCCGCCGAAGCCGTCGCCCTGGCCGCCGGCGGCCACCCCCTCTACCAGTCCCACGACCCTCTGCCCGGCCTGCCCGATCTCTGGGACACGGCCGAGGACGCGCTGATCGTCACCAAGTCCGACGCCGCCCTGGCCCCGTTCAGGGCCAATCCGATCTGGCGCCCGGTGAGCCCGGGCGACGTCCGCCCCTGGACCGACGACTACACCAACCTCTTCGGCGCCATGGTCCGCCGCATGAAAGAGAAGTGGGGCCTCGCGGCGAGACCGGGGTAGGGCGCGAAAATGCCGCCATAGGTTGACAGGCTGCGGTGTTCTTGATTTGTTTCAGGCGTTGCGCCGTCTTGGGGGAGCGATGTCAGAGCCAAACAACAGCGAGCCGCGGCCGAGGTCGCGCTGGCCCAATTGGGTGCTGCCGGCCGCCGTTGGCGTGGCCGGAGCCATAGCTGTCGCGCTGATGAGCTTTTCGAGGTCGATCGTGCGCAACGAGACCCACAGCTTGGGGTATGCCATGGCCTCGCCCGGCGCGCAGACCCTTCGCGCCGAACTCAAGGCGGACTATCCGGATGCGTCCCGGCAGATCGAAGCGACGCTCGCCGACAAGGCGCAGCCTGACGAAGCTCGCGCGGCGCAGGTCCGGATGCTGCTCCAACCCTTGCAGACGCACGCCGCCGCCCAGGTGAGCGACAAACTTGCCGTCGACTTCCTGACCAATGAGATGACGCGCCTTCGCGAGGCCCAGGCCGTTTCGGCGCGTGCCTGCTACCTCGCCATGTTTTCGCGTCCCACGGTGTCCGCTTCTCCAGCGGCTGACGAACAGACGCTCGTATTGTGGTCCCAGGCCTTGCGAGAGGCGGTGCGGAATACGACGGCCAGGGCGAAGATGACCTATGCCGAGCGGTCAGATCTTCGCGCCTCGGTCGCACCCTACCTGGCCGCGGAGGAGCGCTCGCTCGTGGAGCCATTGCTGGCCGGATCCGGGACTGCAACGACCGAGCCTCAGATGGCGGCCGCCTGCCACTGGCAGGCCCTGACCTTGGAAAAGGTCCTCAAACGGGGGCCGGAGGCGGCGGGCAAGTATTTCCGCGATCAGTTCGGTCGCTCGCGCGACTAGACCGGCAGTTCCACCATCGCCACGGCCTGGGCGGCCAGGCCTTCCTCGCGGCCGGTGTAGCCCATGCCTTCGGTGGTGGTGGCCTTGACGCTTACCTGGCTGAGGTCGACGCCCAGCAGGGCGGCCAGGCGTTCGCGCATGGCCTGGCGGTGCGGCTTGATCTTGGGCCGCTCGCAGATCAGCGTCAGGTCGACGTTCAGCACCCGCCCGCCGCGTTCGGCGATCAGTTCGGCGGCCTTCTTCAGGAAGATGTC
>JAFEEA010000406.1 GCA_018241335.1 Pseudomonadota bacterium | reverse complement strand
CAGGGCTTCTTCGACATCCCCACCGACAACCTGCAGGCCGCGCCGCTGATGTCGGGCGACGTCAAGGAACACTATCCGGTGGCGGAGGATCTGCTGATCGTGTCGCCCGACGTCGGCGGCGTGGTCAGGGCCCTGGCCCTGGCGACGCGCCTGCACGTGGGCCTGGCCATCGTCGACAAGCGCCGCTACGCGCCCGGCCAGTCGGAAGTGGCCAACATCATCGGCGACGTCACCGGCCGGCGGCTGATCATGTTCGACGACATCGTCGATTCGGCCGGCACCCTGTGCAACGCCGCCCAGTCCCTGGTCGACGCCGGCGCCAAGGAGGTCTCGGCCTATGTCACCCACGGGGTGCTGTCGGGCGCGGCCATCGAGCGGGTGAACAATTCGGTGCTCAAGGAGCTGGTGATCACCGACTCCATCGAGAGCGACAGCCGCATCAAGCCGGGCGGCAAGATCCGCACCGTCTCCTGCGCGCGCCTGATCGGCGAGGCCATCCGGCGGATCGCCAACGAGGAATCGGTCTCCAAGCTGTTCGACTAGGTCGGCCTCTGGACGCGACGCCCCGACGCGTCACATTCTCGCCCGCTGCGTGCGGCAAGCGCGGCGCCACTGGCAGGGGAGAGCGTGGGCGGATGATTCGGGGCTTGAGGAAGAATCCCGCGCGGGCGCTGATGCTGCTGGCGGGCGCCGCCCTGGCGGTGGTGTTCCCCGTGGCCGAGGGCGACGCGCGCTCCAGGCCGCCGCCGCCCCCGCCGGTGATCTACGCCCCGCCCCCGCCGCCGCCATTCCTGGGCGTGGGCCTGAACGATCGCATGATCGCCGACGCCGCCGCCTACCAGGCCTATGTCCAGCGCGTCACCAGTCTGTCGGCGGCCTTCCACGACGGTCAGTCGGTGGCGACTTCGCTGCGCACCGGCGCGGCCTACGAGCCGGCGGCCCTGGTGCGCGGCGCCGTGGCCTTCGCGGCCATCGCGGCCCTGCAGGACCAGACCTTCGTCGCCTCCCTGCGCGCGGCAGGCCAGAACCCCGAGGCTCGGCGGCTGATGCTCAACCGCTTCATCGCCGAACCCGGCTACGTCTTCACCTTCCCGGGCGCCGAGGGGGCCTCGCGCAACGCCAAGCAAGCCATCGGCGGCGCGGGCCTGAGGATCATCGCCACCGGCAAGGCCGTGCGCCAGTCGGCCTACGACGTGCAGCACGAGGCCTGGTCCAAGGACTTCGTGCTCGACCGCGAGGGACGCCTGGCGGCGGTGAAGTCGCTGTCGTCCACCCCGCCGCCGGCCGCGCCGGAGCTGGCCAGCCCGTTGAGGATCGGCCTGGCCGGCGGCGCGCCGCTGGGCCTGGGGCAGAGCCCGCTGGTGCGCTACCAGACCCCCCTGATCGCCAAGGCCATGGCCCTGGCCGGTTTCGCCGCCCTGGGCGAGGCGGGCGACAGCGCCTACCAGCGCCTGACCTACCTGACCACGGAGCAGAACACCGCCTTCTGCCTCTCCATGGCCAAGCTCAATCTCAACCAGTGCCTGGCGGTCGCCAAGCCGCACTACGAGGACATCTTCTGCCTGGGCCAGCACATCCTGCTCGACACCGGCCAGTGCCTGGCGCTGAACGGCGGCGGGCTGCAGGAGTTCGCCCTGGGGCCGCAGAAGCCGCTCAAGCTGGCCCCGCCGCGGGGCGCGGCGCGCAAGCCGGTCAGGCGGCGCAGGTAGGCGGGGGGCTTAACCCCTCATCCTCCCACGCCTTCGGCGCGGGCCCCTCCTTCTCCCTCTGGGAG
>JAFEEA010000405.1 GCA_018241335.1 Pseudomonadota bacterium | reverse complement strand
GCTCGGCCAGGCGGTTGCCCACGCAGCGGTGGATGCCGAAGCCGAACGACAGGTGATTGCGCACCCGCGGGCGGTCGATGATGTAGTCGTAGGGCCGGTCGATGACGCTGTCGTCGCGGTTGCCCGAGACGTACCACATGACCACGGCGTCGCCCTTCTTGATGGTCTTGCCGCCCAGCTCGAAGTCCCGCGTCGCCGTGCGCTTCATGTGCGGCAGGGGCGTCTGCCAGCGGATGGTCTCGGAGACCATCGACGGGATCAGGTCGGGGTTGGCGCGCAGCTTGGCGTACTGGTCGGGGAACTTGTTCAGCGCATAGACCGAGCCCGAGATCGTGTTGCGGGTGGTGTCGTTGCCGCCGATGGTCAGCAGGATGATGTTCCCCAGGTACTCGAACTGGTTCATGTCCTTGGTGGCCTCGCCGTGGGCCAGCATGGAGACCAGGTCATCGCCGCCGGGGTTGGCCTTGCGCTCGGCCCACAGGTTCAGGAAGTAGCCGGCGTACGCCGCCATCTCGGCGCGCTTTTCCTCCCAGGTGTCGACAATGCCGTCGCCGGGGCGCGACATCACCAGGTCCGACCAGTGGGTCAGCTTGCGGCGGTCGGCCTGAGGCATGCCGAAGAGCGTGGCCAGGGTCATGGCCGTCAGCTCCATCGACACCTTGTCGACCCAGTCGAAGGGCTGGCCGATGGGCAGGCCGTCCAGGATCGCCCCGGCCCGCTCACGGATCAGCGGCTCCATGATCGCCAGGTTGTGCGGCGAGACCGCCGGGCTGACGGTCTTGCGCTGTTCGTCGTGCTTGGGCGGGTCCATGGCGATGAACATGGTCGGGCCGCTGTTGGGGCCACCGAACGGGCCGCCCGTCATCTGGGCGCCGCTGGCCACCATCTTGGCGATCATCTCTTCGCTGGGGCCAAGGCTGATGCCGCCCTCGGACGAGAACACCTCGTGGTTGGTGTCCACCGCCATGATGTCATTGTAGCGGGTGATCGCCCAGTGGGGCTCGAAGTCGCTGGCCGGCGTCCAGTGGACGGGGTCTTCAGCGCGCAGGCGGTCGAAGTAGGGCCACATGGCGTCCGCCTCGAACAGCGCCGACTGGGCCGCGTTCAGGCCTTCGATCGGCAGGGCGTAGACGTCGTCATGGGCTTCGTTGGCCATCCGGGCCTGCGGAGCGGCGCTCGGGCTCATTGCGGTGATTCTCCCTTCGGCCGGGCGAGTGACGGCCGTTCACTTACACATCTCGCCGCAATATCGGCGTTCGACAACAGCAAACGTGACGGCCACGTCAATTTGTGAAGCGTGGAGATGAACAAATGGCGCCGGGCGCGCCGCAAGCGGGGCTTCAGCCGCCCAGGCCGCGCGCCAGGGCGGACATCGCCTCACGCGTGGCGTCGTCCATGGGGAACAGCAGTTCCAACCGCAGGTCGCGCACCGTCACGTCCTCGCTGGTGCCGAAGTGGGCGATGGTGGACAGGAACCGCAGCGGCGCGCCGCCGGTGTTCATGATCAGCGGCGCGACGGGCCGCCGCTGGGCGGCCGGGGCGCGGTTCGGATGGCGCGCGGCGGCGGCCTCCAGCGCGGCCAGAAGGTCGCGCAGAACCGCATCGTCGCCCGCCTCCAGGGCCTCTAGGCGAAGGCGCGCCGTCATCTCGTCGAGGATCTCGGGATAGTTGGCGATGGCGGCCGGCGCGAGCGGGTTTTCGGCCAGCGTCCGCATCATGTTCATCGGTCCGGGGCCGGTTCGCAGGGGCTCGAGCAGGGCGCGGGCCGTCGGGTTC
>JAFEEA010000404.1 GCA_018241335.1 Pseudomonadota bacterium | reverse complement strand
CGACCCCTCATCCGACCTCCTGCGGAGGCCACCTTCTCCCGCAAGGGGAGAAGGGCGATTGGCGGCATCCCCCGCTCCTTGGGAGGGCCTCCGCCTGATCCAAGACGATCGCGAATCCTAGCGGACCACGTCTTCTTCCAGTTCGTGCATCTCCCACAGATCGTTGCGGGAGAAGCGCAGGTGCTGGCGCACGGCCATGACCACCGGCCGGCCCAGAGACTGCTCCAGGGCGTGCAGCCGGTCAAAGCGTCCGCGCACCTGGGCGCCGAGGTCCGTGCTTTCTTGCGCCTGCAAGGCCAGCAATGTCGCCTCCGCCCGCGCCACCAGCTCGACGTGGATGCGGACGTATTCGTCGAGGTCTCCGGCCCGCTCGCCAAGGCGTGTGGCCAGGGCGGCGATGTCGCGGCCCGGGACGGTCTCGGCGAAGGCGCCGGCGTCCATCGCCTCCAGCAGTTTCAGGTGGGCGCTCTCGTCGGCGGCCAGCCAGCGTTGCGCCACCCGGTCGCCGACCGCGAAGATGACCAGCAGCAGGGCCGGCACCGCCACCGCCACCACCACCATGTCGATCAGGGGGGCCTGGGGGAAATGGTTGAAGGCGGCGTGCAGCGCCATGGCGAGCGCCAGGCCGGGCAGGAAGAACAGCGGATTCAGCTTGAACTGGTCGGCCCGCTTCTTCAGGCGCGGCGTGAACAGCAGGATCGACACGGCCGCCATGATCGCGGTGGCGCCGCCGTGCATGATCGCGGTGCCGAGGCCCCGCACCAGCCACAGCCCTATGCCCGCGTCCGAGAAGACGCGCAGGTAGAAGAGGTTCTCCACCAGCGAGAACCCGGCTCCGATGGCGAAGCCCGAGATCGCCGCGTCGACGATGTAGCCCATGCGGTTGGCGGCGAAGAAGGCGACCACGACCAGTCCCTTCAGCGTCTCCTCGACCACCGGCGCGGCGCCTTGTGAATAGTCGCTGATCCTGAACGGAAAGGCGTCCAGCACCCCGCCATTGGCCAGGTAGGCCGCCGCCGCGGCCAGGGCGCCGCCGGCCATCAGCTCCAGCACCTCGTGCGGCTTCATCAGCTTGAAGACGTCCATCACCACGAAGGCGACGAGGCAGACCGTGACCGGCACGCAGGCGATCAGCCCTTTGAGGATCAGGGGGTCCATGCGCTCTACAGGATCTTCAGGGAAACCATGACTTCGTTGCGCCCGGGCCGGCCGCCCTCCATGCCATGGGCGACCCCGACCGAGAAGGTCATCGGCAGGCGAAGTGCGACGGTGAAGTTCAGGTCCACCTGGCCGCCCACCGTCTCCAGCGTGCGGTTGGCCCCCGACGGCGGCTGCACCGCCATCACCCCCGCGAACACCGCCGTCCGCGCCGACGAGAGGTAGAGGCTCGGCCGGCCCGCCTCGGCGAAGCGCACCGGCGGCAGGTTCCACTCGGCCAGGCTGCGCGCGAAGCGTCGGGCGGCGATGGCGTCGATGGCGAAGCCGGGAAAGCTGTCGAACTGGCGATAGCGCTTCACTTCGCCGTCATCGACATAGTTGTTGCCGAACGCGCCCATGTAGAAGGCGCCCAGGGGATTGGTCCGCACGCCCCCCGCGACGCCGGCGGCGCTGTAGAGCCAGACCGAGGAATGGTTCCAGCCGATCGGGGCGCCGAAGCCCACACCGCCATGGATCGAGGGATAGGCCCCTCCGTCCGAGACGTCGTTCTCGAAGCCGATGTCCCAGGTCAGGCCGCGCTCCTGATCGACCGCTCCCAGGGACTTGGCGATGTTCTCGTATTTCAGTCCCAGCTTGATGACGCCGATGTTCCC
>JAFEEA010000403.1 GCA_018241335.1 Pseudomonadota bacterium | reverse complement strand
CCAGGGCGGCGGCGGTCTCTTCCAGGCTGGCGGCCTGCTGTTCGGTGCGGCGCGAGAGGTCGTCGGAGGCCTGGGCGATCTCCTGAGTGCCCGACTGGATCGCCTGGCTGCCCTGGGCGACCGTGCGCATGGCCTGCTGCAGGCCGTCCATGGCGGCGTTGAAGTCGTCGCGCAGCTTGGCGTACTCGTGCGGAATGTCGCTCGACATGCGGAACGACAAGTCGCCGGCCGCCAGCGCCTCCATCCCCTCGCCGACCCGCTCCACCACGACGGAGCGTTCCTGGGCCAAAACCGCCGCCTCAGTCGCCTTGCGCTGCGCCTCGGCCGCCTCGAGGTAGACGGAGATGGCGTAGTCCATGTCCAGCAGGGTCGCCCGCACGAGGGCGCCCAGTTCGGCGGACAGGGCCGCCGCGCCCGGCGCCTTGCGCAGGCCGAGCCCGCCCTTGGGCCAGCGCGCCTCGACCACGGCGGCGATCAGCGACGACAGCAGCATGGCGTAGCCGCCGATGTACCAGCGGGGCTCCAGGCCGATGCGGGCGTGGACTTCCCCGACCGTCGTCACCGCATCGACGTAACCATTGTCGAAGAGGCCGCTGGAAATCCGGTCCCAATGGTTAAGCTGGCGGCTCTTGGCGCTGTCCATCGCGGGCTTGCCCGAGAAGAACCGGCGCGTCTCCGGTTCGCTCGCGACCTTGCTGTAGAAGCTGTCGAGGGCCGCCGGCAGCGCCTGCATGATCAAGGGTTTTATTTTGCGGATATGGTCGATCCGCGCGTCGTCAAGGCCAATGAAGCCAAGTCGAGAGTCCAATACGTGCTGCTTCGACATCTATACGAAAACCCCAAAATCGGTTGCTGGCGCCAGGCGCCCGGATCCTTTCGGACCCTGTTTTTTGTTCTGCCCGCCCCGACACAGGAACGTGCTGCTGGGCGGCGAAATCGGGTCGGCGGGGTTAACGAACGATGATCGGCGAACTGGTTAACAGGGCCGGCGACGGGCCCGACGGAAGCCTGGTCGGGTTGCAGCGCATCGCCCGACTGACGCGGAAGACGCAGAGTCGCGATTGAGGGTTGTTCATCAAGGTTACCCGGCAGCCGGGGCGCGAAATCTTCCGCGAGAAGCGGCTGGCCGATTCCCTCTCAGGTTGGATATTGCTTCAAAATCTATCGGCGTTGGCCGCGCCGTTTTCTTACCCGGCGCGGGTAAGAATGACACCGGTCGCCCGGGGCCGCGGCCTGTGGGCGTGACTCGCAAGCCGATCCGCGCTAAACAGGCGGGGCAATGAACCCGACCGTCGCCCAGACCTATTTTTGGTACTTTTGGCAATCCGAAGCCTCTGGCGGAGGACGGGACGCGTTCGGCCTGATCTAGACGGATCACAAACGAACCCCACCAGCCGCCAGCGAACCTGGCGGCTTTTTTTTGCCGCCGGCGCCGGTCCCCACCTCGGAGCCCCGACATGACCACCGACCCCAGCCCCAACCCCGTCACCGACGACCTGCGCATCCGCACGATGACGCCCCTGCGCCCCCCGGCGGAGCTCATCGAGGACCTGCCGCTCAGCCACCGCGCCGGCGAGACGGTGACCGCCGCCCGCGCCGCGGTGCAGTCGATCCTTCACGGCCGCGACGACCGCCTGGTGGTGGTCATCGGCCCCTGCTCGATCCACGACCCCAAGGCGGCCATGGACTACGCCCACCGCCTGGCGGCCGAGCGCGAGCGCCTGGCGGGGTCGCTGGAGATCGTCATGCGGGTCTATTTCGAGAAGCCCAGGACCACGGTGGGGTGGAAGGGCCTGATCAACGACCCGCGCCTGGACGGCAGCTTCCGCATCGACGA
>JAFEEA010000402.1 GCA_018241335.1 Pseudomonadota bacterium | reverse complement strand
TGCCGGCCCTTCCAGTGGGACGACGCGCGCCGCATCGACCGCGGCAAGGTGATGACCTACGACGATCTCGAGGCCGGCAAGGACTTCGGCCGCTACCTCGACGTCGACGGCGACGGCATTCCCTACCGCACCTACCCCGGCACCCACCCGGACAAGGGCGGCTACTTCACCCGCGGCACCAGCCGCGACCCCTACGCCCGCTACAGCGAGGAGGGGGCCGTCTATGTCGCCAACATGCAGCGCCTGCTCGACAAGTTCGACACCGCCAAGTCGCTCGTGCCGGCGCCGATCGAGCGCAAGGCCAAGCGCCGCACGCCCTATGGCGTGATCTACTTCGGCTCCACCAGCCCGGCGATGGATGAGTCGCTGGACAGCCTCGAGGCCTCCGGCGTCCACCTCGACGCTCTGCGCCTGCGGGCCTTCCCCTTCGCCGACCAGGTGTTCGACTTCATCGCCGCCCACGAGACGGTGTTCGTCGTCGAACAGAACCGCGACGCCCAGATGCGCACGCTGCTGGTCAACGAGGGCGGCGTCGACCCGGGCAAGCTGGTCGCCGTGCTCAACTACGACGGCTCGCCCATCACCGCCCGCTTCATCACCGACGAGATCCTGCGCCGCGCCGGAGACGTCGCCGTCCGTCCCGTTCCCCAGGTGGCCGAATGACCTACATCACCAAGCCCCGGCTGCATCACCCGCTGCTCAAGCCCAACGGCCTCGGCTTCACCCGCCGCGACTACGAGGGCAAGGTCTCGACCCTGTGCGCGGGCTGCGGCCACGACTCCATCTCGGCCTCGATCATCCAGGCCTGCTACGAGATCGACCTGCCGCCGCACCGCCTGGCCAAGCTCAGCGGCATCGGCTGCTCGTCCAAGACGCCGGACTATTTCCTCGGCAATTCGCACGGCTTCAACAGCGTGCACGGGCGCATGCCCTCGGTGCTGACCGGCGCCAACCTGGCCAACCGCGAGCTGATCTACCTGGGCGTCTCCGGCGACGGGGACTCGGCCTCGATCGGCCTCGGCCAGTTCGCCCACTCGGTCCGGCGCGGGGTCAACATGACCTACATCGTCGAGAACAACGGCGTCTACGGCCTCACCAAGGGCCAGTTCTCGGCCACCTCCGACAAGGGCTCGAAGTCCAAGAAGGGCGTCGTCAACCACGACCAGCCCATCGACCTCGTGGGCCTCGCCCTGCAGCTCGGCGCCAGCTTCGTCGCCCGCAGCTTCTCCGGCGACAAGGCCCAGCTCGTGCCCCTGATCAAGGCCGCCATCCGCCACAAGGGCGCGGCCTTCATCGACGTCATCAGCCCCTGCGTGCAGTTCAACAACCACGCCGGCTCGACCAAGAGCTTCGACTATGTGCGCGAGCACAACGCCGCCGTGAACCGCCTGGACGTGATCCTCGAGCGCGACGAGATCGTGGTCGACTACGCCCCGGGCTCGGTGGAGCTGGTCACCCAGCACGACGGCTCGGTCCTGCGCCTGCGCAAGCTCGCCAGCCACTACGACCCCACCGACCGCCTCAGCGCCATGACGGCCCTGCAGGAACACCAGGCCAAGGGCGAGATCGTCACCGGCCTGCTGTACGTCGACCCCGAGGCCGAGGACCTGCACGACTACCTCGGCACGGTGCAAAAGCCCCTCAACCAGCTCACCGACGCCGACCTCACCCCCGGCGCCGCCGCCCTGGACGCGCTCAACGCCTCGCTGCGGTAGCTCCTCCCTACATCCGCTCACCCCGGCGAAAGCCGGGGCCCAGGCAAAGCCCGCCGCATCCCCTTCTGAAGGGGGTTCGTTGAGTTTCAGACTCTTGCCTGGGCCCCGGCTTTCGCCGGGGTGAGCGGGTAT
>JAFEEA010000401.1 GCA_018241335.1 Pseudomonadota bacterium | reverse complement strand
CAGCCGTCATTGCAGAATCTCTTTTCACTGCTCGCGGAAGACAGGCGGGCGGCATGACCTTGGCTATGTTCCGCGTCATGGCGCTCGAGCTGTGGCGTGATCGCGGGGCCCTGGTGATGGCCTTCTTCCTGCCGCCGCTGGTGTTCCTGATCTTCTCCGCGGTGTTTTCCGGCACGACGGGCGAGAACATCAAGCTGCGCGTCGCCATCGCCGACGTCGCCCATACCGAGACCTCGCGCCGTCTGATGGCGGCGATGCAGGCCGATCCGAACGTACGTGCCGAGGCTGTGTCGCCCCAGACGCTCGACGAGGTGCGTCGGCAGGTGAAATCCAGCCAGGCCGATGCCGGCCTGGTCATCCGGGCCGACCCTGGGGCCGAGGGATCGCCCCTGGTCATCCTGGCGGACCCCAGCCGGGCGGTGGCGGCGCCGCTGATCCAGGCGCGCACCCAGCAGGTGATGGCCAAGGCCATGCCAGACATCCTGCTGGCCCGCACGGTCCGCGACATCGGCCCGGCGCTGGGCGACCTGACCGCCGAGCAGACCACCAACCTCACCGAGGCCGAGAAGGAGGCGCGCGACGACGCAGCCCAGGGCAAGCCGACGGACGCCGAGGCCAGCATGTTCGCGCGCGACGACGTGGTCGGCGCCAAGAAAGGCGGCGGCACCATCGTCTACTACGCCGGGGCGGTGACGGTGCTCTTCGCCCTGTTCTCGGCCATGCACGGCGCCCTGACGCTGATCGACGAGCGCCGGTCCGGGATCGCCGACCGGATCATGGCCGGGCGGGCGGGCATGGGGCCGGTGGTGACGGGCAAGTTCCTGTTCCTGGCGCTGCAGGCGGTGGTTCAGGCCTCGGCCATCTTCGCCACCGCGTCGATCGTCTATGGAACGCCACTGCTGCCGCACCTGGCGCTGTGGTGCGTGACCACGGCGGCGGCGGCCGTCTGTTCCGGAGGCTTGGCGCTCGGCCTCGTCTCGGTCTGCCGCACCCGCGACCAGGCGCAGATGCTGTCGACCTTCGTGATCCTGGTGCTGGCCGCGATCGGCGGCAGCATGGTGCCGAGATTCCTGATGCCGCCCTGGCTTCAGGCGGTGGGCTGGGTCACGCCTCACGCCTGGGTGATTGATGCGTATCAAGGCGTGCTCTGGCGAGACGAAGGCATCAACACCCTCTATAAGGCGTGGTTGGTCCTGGGCCTCACGGGCGGCATCGGCCTCCTGGTCGCCCAACTCACCACGCGGTACGCGCGTCGCTAGAGAACATGCTCACCCTGGCCCTCGATCTCCTGCTCTTCGTCGGCGCCTTCCTGTTCATGGAAGGCTTCGCCTGGTTCACCCACAAGTACGTCATGCACGGCTTCATGTGGGTCTGGCACAAGTCGCACCACGAGCCGCGCGAGGGCATCTTCGAGCTGAACGACCTGTTCGCGGTGGTCTTCGCCGCCCCGGCCATCGTCGGCATCTACCTGGGCGTCCACGGCATCCCGTGGCTGCTGCCGGTGGGCCTGGGAATCACCGCCTATGGCGCGGTCTATTTCATGTTCCACGACGGTCTGGTGCACCGCCGCTACAAGGTGCCGATGAACGCCAAGTCCAAGTTCTGGAAGCGGCTGATCCAGGCGCACCGCATCCACCACGCGGTGGGGACCAAGGACGGCTGCGTGTCCTTCGGCTTCCTGATCGCCCCGCCGGTGCGGGACCTGAAGGCGCAGCTGGAGAACGTCCAGCTCAGATCTTCGACCAGAGGTCAGCCCGGGGCCTAGGCGTCCCGGCCAGCCGCGATCCCACCGCCAGGCCAAGGCCGCCCAGGGCGAACCCGACCTTCTGCAGGCCGCTGGTGGAGACCCGCTCGTCCCAGGCCCTGG
>JAFEEA010000400.1 GCA_018241335.1 Pseudomonadota bacterium | reverse complement strand
CCGGATTTCGACGGTGCGCGCTTCAGTTACGCCCATATCCTCTATCAGCGACAGAAGGCGGCCGAGGCCCTGCCGCACGTGGAGCGCCTGCTGGCCCGGGACCCGCGCGACGCCGCCTACCGCAGCCTGATGGCCGCCTGCCTGACCCTGGTGGGCGAGTTCAAGCGGGTGAACGCCCTCTACGAGGGCCTGCTGGCCGACTATCCCCAGCAGTCGCGCATCTGGTTGAACTACGGCCACATCCTGCGCACGGTGGGCCGACGGGACGACGCGGTCGCCGCCTACCGCCGCTGCATCGAGCTCGCGCCCGACCTGGGCGACGCCTACTGGAGCCTGGCCAACCTGAAGGTCGAGACCTTCTCGGCCGAGCAGCGGGCGGTGATGGAGGCCCAGCTTCGCCGGCCCGACGTCGCGGACGAGGACCGGCTGCACCTGCACTACGCCCTCGGCAAGGCGCTGGAGGACGAGGGCGAGGCCGAGGCGTCCTTCGCCCACTACGCCCGGGGCGCGGACATCCGCCGGCGCGCGGCGCCCTACCGCGCCCAGGACACCACCGCCCTGATGGAGCGCACGCGGGCCCTCTTCACGCCGGACTTCCTGGCCGCGCGCGCCGGGTCCGGCGATCCGGCGCCCGACCCGATCTTCATCGTCGGCCTGCCGCGCGCCGGCTCGACCCTGGTCGAACAGATCCTGGCCAGCCATTCGCAGGTCGAGGGCACCATGGAACTGCCGGACCTCGGCCTCATTGCCCAAGACCTGGACGAGGACGCTCGTCGCCTCGGCCGCCGCTATCCGGATGTCCTGGACTCTCTGGAGCCCGCGGGCCTGGCGGCGCTGGGCGCGCGCTACCTCGACAGCACGCGGATCCACCGCAAGCTCGGGCGGCCGTTCTACATCGACAAGATGCCGAACAATTTTCTGCACACGGGCCTGATCCATCTGATCCTGCCCAACGCCCGCATCATCGACGCGCGCCGCCATCCGATGGCGTCCTGCTTCTCGGCCTTCAAGCAGCACTTCGCGGAAGGCCAGGACTTCACCTACGACCTCACCGACCTCGGCCTCTACTACCACGACTATGTGGCCCTGATGGCGCACTTCGACGCCGTGCTGCCCGGGCGCGTGCACCGGGTGATCTACGAGGACATGGTCGAGGACGCCGAAGGCCAGATCCGCCGGCTGCTGGACTACTGCGGCCTGCCTTTCGAGGAAGGCTGCCTGAACTTCCACAGGAACGGGCGCGCGGTGCGAACGGTCAGCTCCGAACAGGTGCGCCGACCCATCTTCCGCGAAGGCCTGGACCAGTGGCGGCGCTATGACCCCTGGCTTGGGCCGCTGCGGACCGCGCTCGGCCCAGCGCTGGACGACTGGCGCGGCTGACGGGGCAGGGGGCTCAGCCCTCCCGAGCCGGGACCTCGTGACCCTCGGGCAGGATGTAGGCCACCTTGCCGGTTTCGTCGGTGATCGGCTTCAGGGACAGGTCGATCGGCCTGACCTGCTCGCCGTCGCGCAGTTCGGCCGTATAGCGGACCGTCAGGCCCTTGGCGGCCGCCTCGACGGCGTCCTTCAACCTCTGCCGCGCCGCTTCGTTGGGCGCCAGGTCCCCGCCGCCGATCCAGGGCAGGTCCCATAGCGGTCGCCCGATCAGGCTCTCGCCGGCGGTCGTCAGGTCGCGGGCGGCGCGATTGATCTCCACCACCGACCCGTCTGGGGTCAGCAGGGCGATCGCGCCTGCGGCATTGTCGAAGATGGCCCGGAATCGCCGCTCGCTTTCCTCCACGCGGGCCTGGGCGGCGCGCCGCTCGCTGATGTCGCGAAGCTGGGCGCTGTAGGCCATGCCCGATGGGGTCGGGATCTTGGTGATGGTGGCT
>JAFEEA010000003.1 GCA_018241335.1 Pseudomonadota bacterium | reverse complement strand
GAGGCCACCACCGCGAAGCCGCGGCCCGCCTCGCCCGCCCGGGCCGCCTCGACGCCCGCGTTTAGGGCCAGCAGATTGGTCTGGAAGGCGATCTCATCGATCACCCCGATGATCTGGCTGATTTCCTTGGACGAGCTCTCGATCTCGTTCATGGCGCTGACGGCCTTGGCGACCACCTCGCCGGAGCGGTCGGCCACGTCCTTGGCGGCGCCGACCGCGTCCTTGGCGCTGCGCGCGCCGGCGGCGGTGCGCTGGACGGTGGCGGTGATCTGTTCGAGGGCGGCGGCGGTCTCTTCCAGGCTGGCGGCCTGTTGCTCGGTCCGGCGCGACAGGTCGTCCGAGGCGGCGGTGATCTCGTCGGTGGCCGTGCCGATCTGCGCCGAACTGCCTCGCACCCGGGCTAGCGCGTCGCGCACCTTGTCGATGGCTCCGTTGTAGTCGTCGCGCAGGCGCTGGTAGGCGGAGGGCATCTCGTCGCCGATGCGCCGGGTGACATCACCCTCGGCCATGGCCGTCAGCGCGCCGCCGATGGTCTCCATCACCGCCTCGTTGGTGGCGCGGGTCTCCTCTTCCAGCGCCTTCCGGGCCCGGTCGGACGCCTCCAGATAGACCGAAATGGCCAGGTCCATGTCGAGGAGGGTGGCCTTGATGACCGCCCCGATCTCGGCGGCGACATCATCAGCGCCGGGTCCCCTGGCGGCGAAACCCAGGCCGCCCGTCTTCGGCCAGCGCGCGGCGACGACCGCCGCGACCAGCTTTTCCAGGACCAGGGCGTAGCCGCCAATGTACCAGCGCGGCTCCAGGCCGATGCGGGCGTGGATTTCGCCCACCGCCGTGACGGCGCGAAGGTAGCCGTCGTCGAACCGGCCTTCGGAGAGCGCTTCCCAATGGCCGAGCTGCCGTGACTTGGCGCTGCCGATCGCCGCATCCGAGTCGAAGAAGGCGCGTGTCTCCGGAAAGGCCCGGACCTGGTCGTAGAAGGCGTCGAGGGCGCCGGGCAGGGCCTTCATCACCGGCCCCTTGGCGGCGCGCAGGCGCCCGCCGGCCGCCTCGTCCAGCTTCATGAAGGCCAGCCGTCCGCGCAGCCCGGAGGAGTCACCCTTGCCTGAATTCATCTGCCTCGACCTATCCCTTGCAAATAATTCTCACTCCCGGCGCCCAGATCTGAAGGATCCATCCCGGATTACACTGTTTTCCCAGGCTTCTTGGGGCCTCGGAATCACGCGAAGATTGAACTTCGCACATGAAGTCCGCCGTCCTTGGCTAATCCGCGGTTAAACCTACGGATCAATACCTATGAGACCGGATGCCGCAGCGCCTGCCGGGCGACCGCCGCGCCCATGCCGAATTCTCGGCGATCTCTTGCCGCGCCTCGATTTGGCGCCGGAGCCGCGATAGAAGCCGGCCGATGCGTCTCCGCTCGATGTTCGCCGCCGCCGCGCTCGCCCTGGGCGCCGGCTCCGCCCTCGCTCGCCCGCCCGGACTGGGCGAGGTGACCGCCTTCCATGTTCCCTGGGATCCGGCCAGCGCGCCGGACCTGGCCGCCCACGCCGACGGCATCGACGTCTTCGCCCCGCAGTGGATCGCCCTGACCACGGCGGCCGGGACCCTGGCCTTGAGCCCCGATCCCGCCGCCCAGGCGGTTCTGAAGCGCTCGCCCGCGATCAAGGTCATGCCGGTGGTCACCAACGCCCACGACGGGGTGTGGGACACGGCCGCGGCCAGCGCCGCCGTCGCCGATCCCCGGACCCGCGCCCGGATCGCCGCCCGGCTGGCGGGCCTCGCCAAGGCGCGCGGCTGGGCCGGAGTCGTGCTCGACTTCGAGAACCTGACCCCCGCCGGCGCGGCGGCCTATCCGGCCTTCGTGGCCGAGACACGCCGGGCCATGGGCCAGGTCGGCAAGCGCGCCTGGGTGACCGCGTTCCTCAGCGCCGACCCCGCCGTGATCCGGCCCCTGGCCGCCGCCTCTGATCGCCTGGTGCTGATGGCCTATGATGAATGCTGGTCGACCTCGACGCCCGGACCGGTGGCCGGCGAGGACTGGCTGGAGGCGGTGCTGCCGGTGAAGCTGACCGGCGTCGACCCGGCCAAGGTGCTGCTGGCGGTGGGGACTTACGGCTACGACTGGCCGAACGGCAAGGCGGCCACCGTCACCAGCGTGCCAGCCGCCAAGGCCGTCGCCGCGGCCCATGGCGTCGAGATCGCCCATGACCCGGCCAGCGCAAACGCTGTCTTCCGTTATCGCGACAAGGCCGGCGCCCGCCACACAGCCTGGATGACCGACGCCCACACCTGGTCCTATGAGCTGGCGGCCGCCCGCGCCGCCGGCCTGTCGGGCGTGGCGATCTGGCGGCTGGGTCTCGAGGACCCGGACATCTGGACCACCGCGCCGGCCGCCGCGCCCTATGGGATCGGCGATCCGCCCGCCAAGCTGCCCCGATGCTTCCTGCTGGGCAGTCCCTGGGCAAAGGACGCGCCGCAGTAGGGGAAGGGCGACGGCCGGGCGGCGGCCTCAGCCCGTGGTCCGTAGGCCCGCCGCGATGCCGGCGATTGTCAGCTCGACGCCCAGGAACACCTCTTCGGAGGCATCGCCGCCGCGCCGGCGGCCCAGCAGTTCCAGCTGCAGGGCGTTGAGGGGCGCGATCGCCTCAAGGGCCCGGGTGATGGAGGCGCGAAGGTGCGGCTGGTCTTCCAGCAGGCTGGTCCCGCCCCGCGTGGCCAGGGCCATGTCCACGGCGGCGGCGTGCTCGCGCCTCACCTGGTCCATGATCCGCCGCGCCGAGGCCTGGTCCGACGCCAGGGCGGCATACCGGCCGGCCAGATCCATGTCCGCCTGCACCAGGGCCAGCTCCATGTTGGCCATCAGGGTGGCGAAGAACTCCGATCCGCCGCGCAGATCCCGCAGCGCGCCGGCCGTCAGCCCCGCGCGCTCGACCCCGCCGGCGAAGCCGTACCAGCTGGGCAGCAGGAACCGCGCCTGCGACCAGGAGAACACCCAGGGGATGGCGCGCAGATCCTCGATCCGCCGGCCGGCGCCGCGCGAGGCGGGACGGCTGCCGATGTTCAGCGACGCGATCTCGGTGATCGGCGTGGCCGACCAGAAGAAGTCGGCGAAGGCCGGGTCGTCGTAGACCAGGGCGCGGTAGGCGGCGAAGGCCCCGGCCGACAGGGCTCGCAAGGTGTGCTCGTGCCTGGCCGCGCCGGGCCTGGCCTCGACGGGCTTGTGGCTGGCCAGCACCGTGGCGGCGACCAGGCTCTCCAGGCTGCGGCGGGCGATGGGCTGGTCGCCGAACCGGTGGGCGATCATCTCGCCCTGCTCGGTCATCCGGATGCGCCCCTGCACCGAGCCCGGCGGCTGCGCCAGCACCGCCCTCGGCGCCGGGCCGCCGCCGCGGCCGATCGAGCCGCCCCGGCCGTGGAATAGGCGCAGGCCCACGTGATGGTCCTCGCACCGCTCGGCCAGGCGCTCGGCGGCGCGGACGACGGAGAACCGGCTGGTGACGTAGCCGCCGTCCTTGTTGGAGTCCGAATAGCCCAGCATCACGTCCTGGACCGCCGGCTTGCCCAGCAGGCTGCGCGCCTCCGGCAGCCGCAGCCACGCCGACAGGATCGAGGGGCCGTGCTCCAGGTCGTCGATGGTCTCGAACAGGGGCGAGACCGGCAGCTGGGTGCGCGGCTCGGCCCCGCCGGTGACCAGCCCCACCTGCTTCAGCAGCACCAGGGGCTCCAGCATGTCCGACAGGGAGTCGGTCTTGGAGACCACATAGGCGCAGAACGCCTCCTTGCCGTAGAGGCGCACCGCCTCGGCGGCGGCGTCCAGGGTGGCCAGTTCCTTGGCGGTCTCCGGCGAATAGCTCGCGAAGGGCGAGCGCAGCGGCCGCTCGTGCGACAGCTCGGCCAGCAGCACCTTCACCCGTTTGGCCTCGGTCAGGACGTCGTACTCCACGCCCGTCGCTGCGCGGTCGAAGAGCTCGGTCAGCACCCGCTCGTGCACGTCGGCGTTCTGGCGCAAGTCCAGCCGCAACAGGTGGAACCCGCAGGCGCGGGCCAGGGCGATCAGGGTCGCCAGCCGGTGCCCCACCAGCCGCGCGTCGCCGTTCTCGGTCAGGGAGGCGCTGACCACCTCCAGGTCGGCGACAAATTCGCGAGGATGGTCATAGGCTTCGGCCCGCGCCGGATAGCTGCCGCCCGCCAGACGGTTGGCTGTGCCCGACAGCCGCTCCCAGATGTGCTCCAGCGCCAGGCGATAGGGCTCGTCCCGGCGGTGGGGCGACATGTCGGTGGCGGTGTCGGCCAGAGCCTGCAGCGCCGCCGACACCGGGCTCAGGTCCGAGGAAATGGCGAGGTCGAACCACAGCGCCCGCACTTCGTCCGAATAGTGGTTCAGGATCACCCGGGCGTTGGATCTCAGCGCCGCGCGCAGGGTCTCGTCGTTGACCCCGGGATGACCGTCGCGGTCGCCGCCGATCCACGAGCCCAGCCGCAGGATCGGATGGTCTGGCATGGCCGGCCCGAGGTCGCGGCTCCAGTTCTCGAAGAGCTCGGCCAGGGCCGGCAGGACGCTGTCTCGGACGATGGCCAGGGCGTTGCGGATCTCGTCGGCCACGGCGATCCGCTCGGGCCGATGCAGGCGCATGCGCCAGAGCAGGGCGATCTCGCGGTAGAGATCCTCGCGGTAGCGGGTCTCCTGGGCTGGGTTCAGCCGGTGCCGGGCGCCCAGGATCAGGCGCGAGATCTCGAACTCCCGCTCCACCACCGCGCGCCGGCGCACCTCGGTGGGATGGGCGGTGAACACCGGGGTCACGTCCAGCCCGTCCAGGGCCTTGCGCGGCGCGGGCCCGCCGGCCGCCTTCACCGCCTCGACGCTGGCGTGCAGTGAGCGCAGCGGATCGGAGGGGTCAAGGGCCTCGGCCTCGGCGCTGCGCCTGCGGCCGGCGGCGTCCTCGGCGATGGACATCAGCAGCGAGCGGCAGGTCAGCGCCCGGGCGACGAACTCGCCTTGTTCGGCGGTGAGATCCTTGAGATTCGCCTCGCCGGCCTGGACCCTGGCGATCAGGGCCACGGCGTCCGGCCCGTCGGCCTCGGCGATGGCCTCGGTCAGCAGCCCTTCCAGCAGGGCCGAGGTGGTCTGGGCTACCGGGCGAGCCAACCGCCATCCACCGCCAGGAGCGTCCCGTGCACATAGTCCGAGGCGGACGAGGCCAGGAACACCGCGGCGCCGCCCAGGTCGGACGGCCGGCCCCAGCGCCCTGCCGGGATGCGGGCCAGGATGTCGCGGCTGCGCCCCTCATCGGCGCGCAGGGCCTCGGTGTTGTTGGTCTCGATGTAGCCGGGCGCGATGGCGTTCACATTGATCCCTTTCGCCGCCCACTCATTGGCCAGAAGTCGGGTCAGCCCCGCAAGCCCGCTCTTGCTGGCCGTGTAGGAGGCGACCCGTATCCCGCCCTGGTACGACAGCATCGAGGCGACATTGATGATCTTGCCGCCGCCTTGATTGATCATTTGCCGCCCCGCGGCCTGGGCCAGGAAGAAGGCGCTCTTCAGGTTCACGTCGACCACCGTGTCCCAGTCGGCCTCGGTGAAGTCGAGGGCGTCGGCCCGCCGGATCAGGCCGGCGTTGTTGACCAGGATGTCCAGCCGCCCGAACCGCGCCCGGGTCGCCTCGACGATGCGCGCGATGGGCTCCAGCGTTCCCAGGTCCGCCTCCACCGACAGGAAGGCGCGGCCCAGGGCCGTGACCGCCTGCTGGGTCTGCGTCGGCGGCGTCCGCCCCACCGCCACGATATCGGCCCCCGCCTCGGCCAGGGCGACGGCGATCCCCTGGCCGATGCCGGTGTTGGCGCCGGTGACGACGGCGACCCGGCCGGTGAGGTCGAAGGGGTTGGTCATGCGCGTCGCCTACTTCAGCTGGCAGATGTCGAGCACGTTCATGTCGGTGTAGTCGAGGTTCTCGCCGCCCATGGCCCAGATGAAGGCGTAGTTGGACGTGCCCGACCCCATGTGGATCGACCACGGCGGCGAGACGACCGCCTCCTGGTTGGCGACGACGATGTGGCGCGCCGCGTCCGGCTCGCCCATGAAGTGGAACACCCGCTCGTCGTCCTTGAGGCCGAAGTAGAAATAGACCTCGGACCGGCGGTCGTGCAGGTGCGGAGGCATGGTGTTCCAGACGCTGCCGGTCTTGAGGATCGTCAGTCCCAGGAGCAGCTGCGCCGAGCGGCAGGTGGCCGGCACGATGTACTGGTAGATGGTCCGCTCGTTGGAGGTCTCCAGCGACCCACGCTCCAGAGGCACGGCCTGGTCGATGGAGATGTGCTTGACCTCGAAGCGGGCATGGGCCGGCGTGCTGGCCAGGTAGAACCGCGCCGGGGTGGCGGCGCTGGCCGAGGCGAAGGTCACCTCGGCGCTGCCCATCGGGATGTAGAGCCCGTCGCGCGGCTTCAGCAGATAGGCGACGCCGTCGACCGTGACCGTCCCCTCGCCGTCGCCGACGTTCACCGCGCCCAGCTCCCGCCGCTCAAGGAAGGGCTGGCCCTTGGCCGACTCCGGCTCGGTCTGCAGCGGCAGGGACACGGTGTTGGCCACCGGGGCCGCGCCGCCGATGACGAAGCGCTCGTTGTGGCAATAGTTCAGCCGCACCTCGTCCGGGGCGAACAGGCCGTCGATCAGGTAGCGGGCGCGCAGGGCGTCGTTGCTGGCCCCGTCCATCATGTCGGGATGGGTGGCGTGGTAGGTCTTGCGGAACATGGGCGCGTCCTCAGGCGGTGTTGTTGTTCAGAGCTTGTAGGCCTGCTTGGGCAGACGATAGGCGAGGTCGCGGGCCACCTCGGCGGCCTCGTCCTCGGCCAGGCGGTGCTCGGCCACCAGGCGGGCGAGGAAGCCGCAGTCCACGCGCCGTGCGACGTCGTGGCGGGCCGGGATGGAGAGGAACGCGCGGGTGTCGTCGTTGAAGCCGACGGTGTTGTAGAAGCCGGCGGTCTCGGTGGTCTGCTCGCGGAACCGGCGCATCCCCTCGGGGCTGTCGTGGAACCACCAGGCCGGCCCGAGCTTGAGGATCGGATAGTGACCGGCCAGGGGCGCCAGCTCGCGGGCGTAGGCCGTCTCGTCCAGGGTGAACAGGATCACCGTCAGCCCCGCCTCGTTGCCGAACCGGTCCAGCAGAGGTTTCAGCGCCCGCACATAGTCCGTGGACGTCGGAATGTCGGCGCCCTTGTCGCGACCGAAGTCGGCGAACACCCGGGCGTTGTGGTTGCGGAACGAGCCGGGGTGGATCTGCATCACCAGGCCGTCGTCCAGGCTCATTCGGGCCATCTCGGTCAGCATCTGGGCGCGGAAGGCCTCGGCCTCCGCCGGCGTGGCGCGGCCGGAGATCACCGTCTCGAACAGGGCCTCGGCCTGCGGCGGCGCCAGGTCCAGGGTGGCGGCGGTGGGATGGCCGTGGTCGGTGGAGGTGGCGCCCACCGCGGCGAAGGCGGCCCGGCGGATGCGGTGCGCCTCCAGGTACCCCTTCCACGAGCCGATATCCTGGCCGCTCAGCTCCGCGAAGGCCGCCAGGGCGTCCCGGAACGCCTCGTGCTCGCAGTCGATCACGGGGTCCGGGCGATAGGCGGTGACCACCCGGCCGGACCAGCCGGAGCCAGCCAGCTTGCGGTGATGCACCAGGTCGTCGGACGGGCTCTCGGTGGTGGCCAGGACCTCGATGCCGAACCGCTCGAAGAGGGCGCGGGGCCGGAACGCCGGCGTCTTCAGGGCCGCGTCCATGGCGTCGTAGTAGAGGTCGGCCGTGGCCGCCTCCAGAGCGACCTCCAGGCCGAACACCTCGGCGAAGACGTGGTTCAGCCAGATCGCCGAGGGCGTGCCCCGGAACAGGTGGAAGTGCTCGGCGAACAGCCGCCAGGCCTCGCGCGGATCGCCGCCGGCCCCTTCCCCCCGCCGCGCCACCCGCAGCCGTTCCATCGCCACGCCCTGCGAATAGAGCATGCGGAACAGGTAGTGATCGGGCGCCAGCAGCAGGTCGGCGGGATTGGCGAAGGGCGCGTCGTCGGCGAACCAGGCCGGGTCCGTGTGCCCATGGGGCGAGAGGATCGGCAGGGCCTTGACCTGATCGTACAGCCGCCGGGCGATGGCCCGCGTCTCCGGCTCGGCCGGGAACAGGCGATCGGGATGATGCAGGATCGGGCGGGTCATGGCGGCTCTTTGGTAACCGGTGTCATAGACCGAGGCAAGGGTCTGCCGCCCCGGGGCGCGGGACGGCGCGGGCACCCTAGACCAATCGCTCCGCGATGACGTCGCCGGAACGTCGCGCTCAGGCGGCGACCGGCTGCCGGCTCCAGGCCCGCCAGGCCCTGGCCAGGACGTCGGGCTCGCCGGCGCCGAAGACGTACCGGTCGGGCCGCACCAGCACCGCGTCCGCGCCCTGGTCGTCCAGCCATCGGGCGAGGGCGGCGCGGAAGGGGGCCAGGGCGACGGCGTCCAGGGCCATCGACCGCGGACCGTCGCTGGACCAGGCGCCGCGCGTGATCATCACGGCCTCGTCGCCCAGCACGTCGTCCAGGCGCGAGCCGCCGGCCCACGGCTGCGGGAAGAAGCGCCCCGCCGCGGCCGCGCCCTCCAGGATGCAGCCCGCCGCCAGGGTCGAAGCCGGCCCGGGCGGGCGCGGCGCGCCGGCCGCCTTGGCGCGGTCGGCGATCATCTGGGCGTCCCGCGCCTTGGCGACCTCGGGATCGATGGCGCAGACCACCCGGCCCATGAAGATCGCCTGCTCGACGATGGCCCGCACGTTCGGCTCCCGCTCGGGCTGGTAGGTGTCCAGCAGGGCGTCGTCGGCGCGGCCCGCCAGCACCTCGGTCAGTTTCCAGGCCAGGTTGGCGGCGTCGCGCAGGCCCGAGCACAGGCCCTGGCCCAGGAACGGCGGCATCTGGTGCGCCGCGTCGCCGGCCAGGAACACCCGCCCCGACCGCCAGCTTTGGGCGACCAGGCCATGGAACCGGTAGACGGCCTTGCGCTCCAGGGTCAGGTGCTCCAGCCCGCCCCAGGGCGCCAGCCATCCGGCGATGACGGCGTCGTCCATCACGGCCGCGGGGTCCTCGCCCGGCTTCAGCATGAACTCCCAGCGGTGCCGGCCCGGCCCCATCAGCACGCAGGTGGTCGGCCGCTCGGGATCGCAGATCTGCAGGTTGATGTCGGGCAGGCGCGCGCCCTCGCCCACCCTGGTGTCGATCACCAGCCACGGCTCGTCGAAGCCGTAGTCGTCCAGCGCCCCATCGATGGCCTTGCGCACCGCCGAGGCGCCGCCGTCGCAGCCCACCAGGTAACCGGCGCGGACGGTCTCGGGCCCCCGCGGCCCCGCCAGGGTGACCGTCACGCCCTCGCCGTCCTGGACCAGGCCCTCGAAGCGCCGGCCGAGCCGGACGTCGGCGCCGGTCAAGAGGCTCCTCAGCGCTTCTTCCACCCCCGGCTGGTGGAACATGTAGCTGGGCGACCAGCCCGAGGGACTGGCCCCCGGCGGCATGTCGAAGTGCATCAGCACCTCGCCGGCCGCGTTCTGGAAGCGATAGGCCGGTGCGGGGCGGGCGTGGGCCAGCACCGCCTCGGCGATCCCCAGGCCCTGGAACAGGCGCATGATCTCGTGGTCGAAGTGCGCGGCCCTCGGCAGGGGATAGATCTCGCCGTCCTTCTCGGCCACGCACACCGAGACGCCGCGACGCGCCAGCATCGCCCCCAGCGCGGCGCCGACCGGCCCCAGGCCGACGATGGCGACGTCGACAGTCTTTTCCGGCGCGGCCATGGGTCAGGCCTCCGGCCGGCAGACGGCCTCGATGGCGCCCAGGCGGTCGATCTCCACCCGCACCACGTCGCCGTCCTTGAGGAACTGGCGCGGCGTCATGGCCGCCCCGACCCCGCCCGGAGTGCCGGTGTAGATCACGTCGCCCGGCTCCAGGGTCATGGCCTGGGACAGGTGCTCGACCTGGGCCCAGACGTCAAAGACCAGCTGGGCGGTGTTGGACGCCTGGCGCGTCTCGCCGTTGACCAGGCAGCGGATGCCCAGGCCATGCGGGTCGCCCAGCTCGTCCGCCGTGGTGATCCAGGGGCCGAAGGGGGCGTGAGTGTCGAAGGACTTGCCCACCACCCACTGCGAGGTGCGGTGCTGCCAGTCCCTCACCGTCGCGTCGTTGCCGACGCAATAGCCGAAGATCGCCCCCGGCGCGGCTTCGCGGCCGATGTGCCGCCCGCCGGCGCCGACGATCGCCACCATCTCGGCCTCATAGTCGAGGAAGGCCGAGACCTTGGGGATCTGGATCGGATCGTTGGGGCCGTTCACCGCCGTCACGGCCTTGGAAAACCAGGTCTGAGCGGCCGGGGTCTCCATGCCGCTTTCGGCGATGTGGTCGGCGTAGTTGAGGCCGATGGCCATGATCTTTCCCGGCCGGGCGATGGGCGCCAGCAGGCGGGTCCCTGCCAGGGGCGCATCGGCCGCACGGCTGGCGGCGATCTCGGCCACCGCGCCGCGGACCGCGTCCCAGCGCGCGATGAGGTCGGTCATCTCGGAGACCAGGCCGGGCGCGGCGCGGGTGATGGACACCAGGCCGGCGTCCGTGACCACGGCCAGTTCCCGGCCGCGGCCGGCGTCGAAGGCGGCGAGTTTCATCGGAGGGCCTCCTAGGCCATGGTCGGGGGCGCGGCCGGCCCCCACTGGACGCCGAGCAGATCGGCGATGCTGGTGACGTTCGAGCCCGAGGCGGCCGTCAGCAGGTCGCCGTCGGTCCAGTGCTCCAGGGCGTAGCCGTAGGGGTCGCGCCAGTAGTCGAACACCTGGCTGCCCAGGATGTGCCGCCCGACGCCCCACTCCGGCGCATGGCCGCCGGCCTGCAGGTGCTGGTGGCCGACCATCAGGTCCTCCAGGTCGGCGACCTCGAAGGCGGCGTGATTGAACTTTGGCTGAGGCCCCTGGGCCAGGAACAGGGTGTGGTGGTCGGTCGGCGTGTCGCCCCGGTCGCAGCGCATGAACGCGCCCAGGGTGAACTGCGGCGACACCGCGATCTCGTCGGAGGTGATGAAGCCGAAGCGGTCCTTGTACCAGCGCTCCGAGGCCCGGAAGTCGGTGACGTTCAGCACCGCGTGGCCCAGGCGCATCACCGCCGCCGGCCCCTGCCCCACCCGCTTGACCGCGCCCTGGCGCGGATGGCCGAAGGCGTTGTTCCAGGCCTGGCGTTCGGGTGGCCGCGCGGCCGACGCGGCGGCCTGGCCGGCCACGACCTCGACGGTGAAGCCGTCGGGGTCCTTCAGGCGAACCACCTGGCCGCCGCCGGGCGCGTCGAGGGCCTCGACCGGCGCGCCTTCCGCCTCGGCGAGGCGGGCGAGGTCGGCCACTCCGGCCGCGCGCAGGCCCAGGGCCAGGAAGGAGGCCTCGCCCGACTGCAGGGCGTAGAGGAAGGGGCTCGGGCCAAGGCCGCGGTAGTGGCGCACGGCGCCGTCGCCGGCGACCGGCGTCAGGCCGAAGTCGCGCAGGAAGGCGTCCTGGCGGTCCAGGTCGGGGACCTGGAAACGGACATGGGCGATGTCCTCGATCTTGATGAGGCTCACGGTTCGTTCCTTTTGCGAGAGGAAGGCTGGGCCGCGGAGGCCAAGGGGGCGATCAGGGCGCCGGCGGCGTCGGCGGCGATGCGGCCAGCTTCGTCGGGGGCGACGCCCAGGCCGCGCAGCAGGCCTCCGTAGAGGTCGCCCACCGTCCCGGCGTCCAGCGGCGGCAGGGAACGATCCAGCGCCCGCCCCATGCCGGCGTGGGCGACGCCGAAGATCAGCAGCACGGCGGCGGCGGGCGAGAGGCCCTTGAAGCGGCCCTGGGCGAAACCGGCGTCGAGGTCGGCGCGCAGGCCCCGGTTCAGCGGCGAATCCACCATCGCCTCGCCCGCGAACAGCCGGTTCAGGGCGCCGGCGCGGCGCGGCGCGGCCATGGCGAAGGCGATGTAGACGCAGCCGGCGCGCGCCATGCGGACGGCGGGGTCGACGACCCCGGCGTTGGCGGCGTCGACCTGGGCCTCCACTGTCTCGCGCACCAGCCGGTAGACCTCGCGCGCCAGGGCGTCGCGGTCGGCGAAGTGATTGTAGAAGCTGCCCTTGGCCACGTCGGCGGCGGCGGTGATCTCGTCGATCGTCACCCCCTCGCGGCCCTTGGCGGCGAACAGGGCCTCGCCCGCGTCCAGAAGGGCGGCGCGGGTCCGCTCGCGGCGGCGGTCGGGGCGGACGATAGAACTGACCATTTGGTCATTATTAGACAATTTGGTCAGAAACGCAAGCGCCCCGCCTTCCGAGCGCCGCGAGGCGCGGCGGACCCTAGACCTTGAAGCGGAAGGCGGGGCCCTCGCGGAAGACTCGGCCGGCGGTCGGGCCGGCGAAGTGCGTGCCGATCACCAGGACGCCGTCGCGGGCGAAGGCGTCGAACATCCGCTCGCGCGTGGCGCTGGACTGGACCTTGTCGTAGTCGAAATGGCTGGCCCAGTTGGTGTGCGCCATCTGGCAGGGATGGTGGATGAAGTCGCCGGTGATGATCGCCTGCTGGCCCTTGGAGGCGATGCCGATGCTGACGTGGCCGATGGTGTGGCCGGGGGTCGGAACCAAGCGAACCTCGGGGCAGACCTGGTGGTCGGCGGCGACAAGGTCGACCAGGCCGGCGTCCCACACCGGCTGGACGCTGTCGGCGAAGATCTGGGCGTCCGAAGCGCCCTCCTCAGCCTTCCAGTAGTCGAACTCGGCCTTGCCCAGCAGGTAGCGGGCGTTGGGGAAGGTCGGGACCCAGGCGCCGTTGACCAGCATGGTGTTCCAGCCGACGTGGTCGACGTGCAGGTGGGTGCACAGCACCACGTCGATGCTGTCCGGCGGAAAGCCGGCGGCGGTCAGGTCTTTCAGGAAGCTGGTCTGCAGACGGCTCCATCCGCCATCGCCGCGGTCCTTGTCGTTGCCGACGCAGGTGTCGACGACGATGCGCTTGGTGGGCGTCTCCACCACCAGGGCATGGATGCTGAGCTTGAGGCGCCCGTCCGGCTCGGCGAAATGCGGATGCAGCCAGGGGATCGACTGGATCGCCTCGGGCGTCGCCTCGTCCATCAGGAACTTGCCGGCCGGCGACAGCTCCATCTCCACGATCCGCGTGACGCGCACGTCGCCGATGGTCCAGGTGAGGTTCATGCGCGTTGGCTCCCGGCCTCGCCCGCTCTGGCGGCGGCGACAGGCCCGGCGCCGTTGAAGCATCCGCGGCGGGCCGGGCGCAACAGCGGCGTGCGGGACCTGCGCGCCGATGCGCCATTCGCAAGCGCAGCATTTTGAGCTATGGAGAGCCGCTCGCGACGGCCCTTCGCGCCGCCGACCAGGAACTCCATGCCCTTTCCGATGATCAACCGCGCCATCGAGCGCGCCCTTTTCGCTCAGTCCTATCTCGAGCCGACCCCCGTGCAGGCCGCCGTGCTGGAATCCGCCGCCGATGGGCGCGACCTGCTGGTCTCTGCCCAGACCGGCTCGGGCAAGACGGTGGCCTTCGGCCTGGCCATGGCGCCCCAGGTGCTGGGCGAGGCCGAACGGTTCGGCGCGGCGGGCGTTCCCCTGGCCCTGGTCATCGCCCCGACGCGAGAACTGGCCATCCAGGTCAGCCGCGAACTGGGCTGGCTCTACGCCGAGGCCGGCGCGCGGATCGTCCACTGCGTCGGCGGCATGGACGTTCGGCGCGAGCAGCGGGCCCTGGCCGAGGGCGCCCACATCGTGGTCGGCACGCCCGGCCGGCTGCGCGACCACCTGGAGCGCGGCCACCTTGTGCTGTCGGGACTTCAGGTCGTGGTCCTCGACGAGGCCGACGAGATGCTGGACCTGGGCTTTCGCGAAGACCTGGAAGTGATCCTGGACTCCACGCCGCTGGAGCGCCGGACGCTGCTGTTCTCGGCCACCATCGCGCGCGAGATCGCGGCCCTGGCCCGGCGCTACCAGAAGGACGCGCTGCGGATCGACACCGTCAATCGTAACGAGCCGCACGGGGACATCGACTACCGCGTGATCCGCGTGGCCCCGCACGAGACCCAGCACGCGGTGGTCAACGTCCTGCGCCACTTCGAGACCGGGGCGCTGGTGTTCTGCGCCACCCGCGAGTCGGTGCGCCACCTCTACGTGAACCTGCGCGAGCGGGGCTTCAACGTCGTCGCCCTGTCCGGCGAGCTGACCCAGAAGGAGCGGGCCGAGGCGCTGCAGGCCCTGCGCGACGGCCGCGCCCAGGTCTGCGTGGCCACCGACGTCGCGGCCCGCGGGCTGGACCTGCCGGACCTGGGGCTGGTGATCCACGCCGAGCTGCCCCAGAACAAGGCCGCCCTGCTGCACCGCTCGGGACGCACCGGCCGGGCCGGACGCAAGGGGACCTCGGTCCTGCTGGTTCCCTACAGCCGCCGCCGCCAGGCCGAGGGCCTGCTGGCCCAGGCCAATATCGAGGCGACCTGGAGCGGCCCGCCCAGCGCCGACGAGATCCGCGCCAAGGACCAGCAGCGGCTGTTGGAAGACCCGATCCTCAACGAGCCGCCGTCGGACGAGGAGCTGATGCTCGCCCGAGCCATCGTCGGGGAGCGGTCCGCCGAGCAAGTGGCCACCGCCCTGCTGAGGCTGCACCGTTCGCGTTTGCCGGCGCCGGAGGAACTGTTCGACGATGGCGGGCCGCCGGTCCGGGATGAGCGCCCCCGCCCCAACAACCGCGAACGCCGCGCCGAGCGGCAGGCCTATGCGCGCGAGCTGGACGCCCGCGGGCCGCAGGCCGGCGCCTGGTTCCGCATGAAGGTCGGCCGCCAGGACGACGCCGATCCCAAGTGGCTGATCCCCATCATCTGCCGCCTGGGCCAGGTGACCAAGGCCGACATCGGCGCCATCCGCATCTTCGAGCGCGAGACCAAGTTCGAGATCGCCGCCGACGCCGTGAGCCACTTCGCCCACGCCATCCGCGGCCATGAGGGCGAGCGCGAGCGCATCGAACCGGCCGCCGCGCCGGGCCCGCGCGATAAGTCCGCCCCGCCGCGCGCCCAGCACCGGCCAGGCGGCGGACCGCCCCACGCCGGCAAGCGCCCCTTCAAGGGCAAGCCCCCGCATCGGGGCAAGGGACCGCGCTGAAAGGCGGCGCAGGCGCGATCAGCGCCGCGGCGGCCCTGACGACTGGCGAACCACCAGGACCGGAAGGGTCTCTTCAGGCCGGGCGGGCGCCTCGTCCTGGGCGCCCAGAAGCTTGAGGGCGGCCAGGCGGCCGGTGACACGGGTGGGCGCGCGCACCGTGGTCAGCGGCGGCCACAGGCGCGAGGCGATCTGGAAATCGTCAAAGCCAACCACTGAAATATCTTCCGGCGCTCGAAGGCCGGACCGCAGGGCCACCTGCAGCACCCCGGCCGCCATCTCGTCGTTGCCGGCGAAGATCGCCGTCGGCGGCGGATCCAGGGCCAGGAGCTGCTCGGCGCAGGCGATGCCGGACTCGAAGGTGTAAGCCCCCTCCCGGATGTACTTAGGATCCAGCTTCACCCCCGCCGCGGCCAGGGCGTCCTCGAAACCGGCGCGCCGCTCGTGCGACGAACGGAACGTCGGCGGGCCGGAGATGAAGCCGACCCGCTTGTGCCCCAGCTCGGCCAGATGGCGGCCGGCGGCGGCGGCGCCCTGACGGTCGTGAGAGACGATCATCCGGTCGGGCGCGTCCAGCTCCACCGAGGCGATGCGGATGTAGTCGCACTCGATCTCCGCCAGTAGTTCGGCCACCCGTTCGTCCTCGGAAACCGAGGGGGTCAGGACCACGCCCGCCAGGCGCTGGCGCTCGATGAATCCCCGGATGTCTGCCAGGAACGAAGGGCTCGACCTGTCGCAGGGATGCACCACCAGCTCGAAGCCGGTGTCCTTGATCCCGTCCAGGATGCCGAGCTGCATGTTGACCACATACTGGGGGGTCGGGTTGTCGTAGATCAGGCCGATCAGGAACGAACGCCGAAAGGCCAGGCCGCGGGCCTGGGGGTCGGGCGCATAGCCGGTCTCGGCGATCACGGCTTCGATGCGGGCGCGGGTCTCTTCCTTGACGAAGGGCGAGCGGTTGATGACGCGCGACACGGTCTTCTTGGACACCCGCGCCAAGCGGGCGATGTCGTTGATGGTCGGGCGCCGGCCGGCGAAGCCGCCTTCGGTCTCGTCATGGTCGTCGGACGAGGAGGATGAGGTCACGGGCGCTCCAGAACCAGATGTCCGGGGTGTTGTCCCCCGAGACATTCCTCTCATAGACGACGCGGCGACCGCGCGACAATGCGGCAGGGCCAGGCTAGCGAGCACAGCATGACACCGGTTACTGATTGGGCAAGCGGCATGCGAAACGAGCAGGAGCGGCCGGCAGGCCGAGGAACGGCATGACGGAACGGCTGTCGATGCGGAGCCTGGGCCAGTTGGCGGTCGGGGTGGAGCGGTTCGGCTATGATCGCGCCGCCACGACGATCGGGGTCGCGCACCTCGGTCCCGGCGCCTTTCACCGCGCGCACCAGGCCTGGTTCTTCGACCGGCTGCTGGAGACCGATCCGCGCTGGGCGATCAGCGGAATCGCGCCCAAGAGCACGACCCTCCCCGACGCGCTCGCGCCCCAGGACGGCCTCTACGCCCTGGCCGAATTGGAGGCGGTGACGCGGGTGAGGGTGATCGGCGCCATGACCGAGGTGCTGGCGGCCTCGCGCGATCCGGCGGCGGTGCTGGCGCGTCTGGCGGCGCCGGCCACGCGCTGGCTGGGCCTCACCGTCACCGAGAAGGGCTATGGCCTGGACGCCGCGGGCGATCTCGACCACCGAAATCCGGACATCGCCGCCGACCTGGCGGGGCGCGGCCAGGGGACGCCGCGCAGCGCCGTGGGGTGGGTCGTCGCGGGTCTGGCGGCCCGGCGCGCGGCGGGCCACGGGCCATTTGTCGTGGCGAGTTGCGACAACCTGCCGGCCAACGGCCGCAAACTGCGTCATGCGGTCATGCAGATGGCCGCCGAGCGTGACGCGGAGCTGGCGGCCTGGATCGAGGGCGAGGCGCGTTTCCCGTCGTCCATGGTCGACAGCATCACGCCGGCCGCCGACGGCGCCCTGCTGGCCCTGGTCGAGAGCCGCCTGGGCCTGGTCGACGCCGCCCCGGTGCAGCGCGAGGGGTTCGTGCAATGGGTCCTGGAAGACGACCTGGGGCCCGGCGCTCCGGACCTTGGGGCGGTCGGCGTGACCCTGACCTCGGATGTCGAGGGCTACGAGGCGGCCAAGCTTCGGCTGCTCAACGGAGCCCACTCCAGCCTGGCCTACCTGGGCCTGGCTCGGGGTTTCGAGACCGTGGCGGAGGCGGCGGCGGACCCGGAACTTGGGGCCCTCCTGCGTGACCTGATGATCATCGACATCGCTCCGGCCGTCCGCGCGCCAAAGGGCATGGATGTCGGCGCCTACATCGAGGCGATCCTCAAGCGCTTCGCCAACCCGGCCATCCGCCATCGCCTGATCCAGATCGCCATGGACGGCTCGCAGAAGCTGCCCATCCGCCTGCTGGCGACCGTACAGGAGGCCCTGGACGACGGCCGGCCGGTAGCGCGGCTGGGCCTGGCGGTGGCGGGGTGGATGGCATTCGTCGCCCGCGAAACCGCGGCCGGTCGCCCGCTGCTGGATCCCCTGGCGGACCGGCTGGCAGCGACTGTCAGCGACGGTGGGGCGGCGGCCTTGCTGGAAGTGCGGGAGGTATTCCCGGCCCGGTTGGCGCAAGACGCGCGGTTCCGGGCGGCGGTGAGGGAAGGCTTGAATGGTTTAGGGATAGTCGCGACGGCCTGAACCCCTCACCCTCCCAATCGCTAGGCGATTGGGCCCCTCCCTCTCCCTTCGGAAGAGGTGTTCCGAGCACGAACGGCGACGCTTGAGTCCCTTCTCCCAGAGGGAGAAGGAGGGGCCCGCGCGCGAAGAGCGTGGGAGGATGAGGGGTTCAGGCCTTGCCGCCCATCCCGAACTTGGTCTCCAGCAGGGCCGGCGCGGTCTCGGCGAGGCCGGCCAGGGGGCCCGACGACAGCAGCAGCAGCACCTCGTCCCCGGACAGCGACCGGTCCAGTTCCGCCAGGACCTCCGGGCCATTGGCGAAGGCGTCGGCGTCAACGCCGGCGGAGCGGATGCGGGCCAGGATATCGGTCTGGCTGAGCTGGTGATGGGTCGCCGCGCCGTGACCCGGCGGAGGCAGCAGCAGCACGCGCGACACGCCCTCGAACACCGTGTCGTACCAGGCCAGGGCTTCCTCGTTGCGCCACGAGAAGGTGTGCGGCTCGAACACCACCACGGCCGGGCGGCCGGGGAAGTGCAAGGCGATGGCCTCGATGGCCGAACGCGCCTTTTCGTAGGACGAGCCGAACCCTTCATAGGCGGGGACGCGGGACGTCGCGGTCTTCTTGTCCAGCCGCCGCGCCACGCCCCGGAAGCGCGGCAAAGCCTGGCGCAGGGTGAAGGCGTCGATGTCGCCGCGCTCGAGCAGCAGGGCGGCGGCGCCGGCGATGTTCTCGATGTTGTGCAGGCCGAGGAGCTGCGTGGCCAGGGGGATGGTCTCACCCGACGGCGTGGCGAGATCGAAGGTGGTGGTCTCGCCGACCTGGATGTTGGCGGCCCGGTAGTCGGCGCCGTCTTCCAGACCGTACCAGACGACCTTGCGCCCGGCCGTCAGCCGCTCGATGGGCTCGTACCCCTGGGCGCAGACCAGCAGACCGTCGCGCGGCAGCAGGGCCAGAAGCTCCGCGAACGGCGCCTCGTAGTCGGCCATGGTCGGGAAGACGTTCACATGGTCGTGGACGATGGAGCTCAGCAGCACCTGGGACGGGTGATAGAGCATGAACTTCGACCGCCGGTCCTCGCCGCCGACGATGTACTCGTCGCCCTCGATGACGAAGGCCCGGTCCTTGCCGGCATGTCCGGTTGCGTCGAGGTCCAGGGGGATGGCCCCGATGAAATAGCCCGGGTCCTTGCCCACCGCTCGCATCAGATAGGCGATCAGGGCGGTGAGGCTGGACTTGCCGAAGCTGCCGGCGACAACGATGTTCTCGCGCCCCTGCGTGTGCAGGCCCAGGAATTCGGCGAAGCTGTAGCGCGGGACCCCGCGCCGGATCAGCTCCGCCAGCTCGGGGTTGTCGCCCAGGTCCAGCTTGGCGCTGGAGCCGACGATCGCGACGTCGATCGCGGCGGGAATCTGCGCCGGGTCGAATCCCACGTGATAGGGAATGCCCATGCGGGTCAGGTAGGTGCTGACCGGCGGGAAGACCCCGTCGTCCGAGCCCGAGACCGTATGGCCTTCAGACGCCAGGACCGAAGCCAAGGCGCTGACGCCGGCGCCGGCGATGCCGAGGAAATAGACGTGCATGGCGTCCTTGTGCGGCGATGCGGGCCGCGAGGGAAGAGGCGTCGAACCTAGGTCACCCGCCCGGCCTGCCGGACCGACTCGTCCCGCCAGGCTTCGGCGTCGAGCACTTGCTGAATCAACTGGGCGGCGCGCCACACGTCCTCATAGCCCAGGTAGAGCGGGGTGATCCCGAAGCGCAGGATGTCGGGCTCGCGGAAGTCGCCGATCAGGCCGCGTGCGATCAGCGCACGCATGATGCGGTATCCCTCGGGGTGGGCGAAGGAGACGTGGCTGCCGCGCGGGCCGTGCCGGGGACTGGCCAGGGTCAGGGTCGGGCAGCGCGCCTCGACCTCGGTGATGAAGAGACCGATCAGCCGCTTGGCCTTGGCGGCCAGGGCCTGGGCGTCCACCGCGGCGGCGATCTCGACGCCGGCCTCCAGGGCGGTGAGAGCGAGGATCGAAGGCGTGCCGCACAGAAACCGCTCGACCCCCGGCGCGGGGCGGTATTCGTCGACGAAGTCGAACGGGGCGGCGTGCCCCATCCAACCGGCAAGGGGTGACACCAGCCTTGCCTGGTGGCGCGCGGCGACGAACAGGAACGCCGGCGCGCCCGGGCCGCCGTTCAGGAACTTGTAGCCGCAACCGACGGCGAGGTCGGCGTTACAGCCATTGAGGTCCACCTCGATCGCCCCTGCGCTGTGGCTGAGGTCCCAGAGCGTCAGGGCGCCGGCCGCCTGGGCGGCCGTGGTCAGCGCCGCCATGTCATGACGGCGAGCGCTCTTGTAGTGCACGTGGCTGAGCTGCAGCAGGGCGACGTCCGGGCCCAGGTGGGCGGCGATCTCATCGGCCGGGACCGCCCTCACCTGCACAGCCGGCAGCACGGCGGCCAGCCCCTGGGCGATGTAGAGGTCGGTGGGAAAATTGCCGGCCTCGGTCAGGATCACCCGCCGCCCGGGCCGCGCGCCGACGGCCGCCGCCGCCAGCTTGAAGAGGTTCACGGAGGTGGAGTCCGCGACGACCACCTCGCCGGGCGACGCCCCGATCAGGCCGGCGATCCTGTCGCCGACGCGGCGGGGCGCGTCGATCCAGCCGGCGTCGTTCCAGCTGCGGATCAGTCCCCGACCCCATTCGTCGTCGACGGCGCGCGTCAGGGCTGCGCGAGCCGTCCTGGGCAGGGGCCCAAGCGAGTTGCCATCCATGTAGATCACGCCGTCCGGCAGGTCGAACCGGTCGCGGAACGCGCGCAAGGGGTCGCTGGCGTCGAGGGCGCGGACGGCCGCGAGATCGAGGCTCATCGGACCCACTCGCGCAGCACCGCGCGCACCGGGGCCGCGTCCAGACCCGCCAGCTTCAGCGGCAGGGCGATCAGTTCGTAGTCGCCCGGCGGGACATCATCGAGAACCAGCCCTTCGAGGATCCGCATTCCCGCGGCGTGCACCGCGTGGTGGGCGTCCATGGTCTTGGACGTCTCCGGGTCGAGCGAAGGGCTGTCGAGGCCTACCAGGCGCACGCCCCGGCGGGCCATGGTGGCGATGGCCGCGGCGCTGATGGTGACGAAGTCCGACCGCCAGGCGTCTCGCGGGAAGGCGTCATAGGTGCGGAACAGAACCCTGGGCGGCAGGTCGCCCAGGCCATCCACGAAGTCCGCCGAGATCACGGAGCCGCCCGCCCGCGCGTCCACGACCCGGCAAAGCCCGAGGTAGGGCTCCAGGTCCAAGTCCGCCGCCGCGCCGCCGCCGCCCGCATAATGCAGGGGCGCATCGGCGTGAGTCCCGGCGTGCGTGGACGTCTCGAAGGCGGAGACGTTGACCGGCGAACCCTGGGCCATGTCCCAGGTCCGGCGCGCATGGAAGGCGGTGTCGCCCGGCCACACGGGCAGGCCGGCGCGTAGGGATTGGCTGATATCCCAGAGCCTTGGCGGCGCGGCTGCGGGCGGGGCGTTCTTGAGCATGGTGGGGTCCAGAGGCGACGCCGGACCCTAGAGGAGGAATTCGGTCGGCGCCTAGCGGACCAGGGCCGTGACGGCGCAAAAGACCAGAACCGCGACGGTCAGCGCCACCCACAGGAAGGCCTTGAAGCTCATCCCCTTGGGTTTCGGCGGCTCGGCCCAGCGAATCGGCAGCTCTCTCATGCGGAGAATTCTGTCGTCGCGACCGTTTATCGAATCTGAATCCTCAGGTCGGACGCCTTATATTGAGCATACGGCGCACAACACTTGCTGGAATGAAGTTTCCAGCCGCACGTCCAGATAGGAATTGCGGCAAGAACAAGGCCGAAAACTATGTCGGCTACACGACATCTTCGGCCTTGGAGCGACGGCCGCCTTACGCTTCAGGCCGCGAATATCCCCGCTCGATGGAACCCGCGGTCCAGCCGCGCGCTACGTCGGTGAAACGGAACCGTGGCGCCCACTGTGATCGCGCACGGCCAACCCTGGCGCCCGCGCCGGCAAACCCCCATCCTATCAAGGGGAACGGCCTGCCTCCCGCGCCTGGCCCTGTTCCGGCCCCCTCGGTCGCGTAAACCACCTCGAAAGCATATTTGAGCCATGAGCGGACGGTACCTAGCTTGGCCATGAAAGCACGGACTTCGCGAATGAACGTCGGACTGCTCCGCCAAGCGAGCCTCGCCGCGTGCGCCATGGCGGCGCTCGCGCCGGGCGCCGCCGCGGCCCAAGGCGGCGATTGCAACGGCTCGCCCACGGGCGTGAAGGTCGTCGTCAAGGTGGAGAACATCCGCGCCGCCGAGGGCTTGATGGCGGTCACCTTCTACGACGACGAAAAGAAGTTCCTGAAGTCCGGCGGCTCGATCCGGGTGCTTCGCGAGCCCGCCCGCGCCGGCAGCCAGAGCATCTGCTATTGGGTTCCGCGTCCCGGCTCCTACGCGGTCGTCGTCTACCAGGACCTGAATTCGAACCATAAGTTCGGCTACAACTGGCTCACGGGCCCCAACGAGCCCTGGGGACTGACCAACAATCCCCACTCCCTGTCGCTGCTGAACCTGCCGAAATTCAATCAGGTGAAGTTCGAGGCCCACCAGGGCGACAACGTCGTGCAGGTGACGCTGAACTATCCGAAGTGATTTGGCGGCTTCTGTTGCAGCGCAGCACGTGACATCGGCGCATTGAAGGCCCATCTAGGGCCTTCGCGAGAGACGGTTGGGGATATCCGGACAATGGCGGGTGTGACGTTGCGGGACGGGCTGAAGGTCGCCGCCAATGTGCTGCTGTCGACCCGCAAGCCGATGCTGGCCCACCTGGTGGTGACCCGCTACTGCAACCTCGATTGCGCCTATTGCAGCGAGTACGACAAGGTCTCCAAGCCGGTGCCGTTGGAGCTGCTGCTGGAGCGGGTCGACCGCCTGGCGGCCCTGGGCGCCCAGATCGTCACCCTGACCGGGGGCGAGCCCATGACCCATCCGGGCCACGAGGACGTCATCCGCCGTATCCGCGGCCACGGCATGGTCGCCACCACCATCACCAACGGCTTCCTGATGACCAAGAAGTCGATCGAGGGCATGAACGAGGCGGGCCTGCAGGAGCTGCAGATCTCCATCGACGGGGTGAAGCCGGACGAGGTCTCCAAGAAGACCCTGAAGTCGCTGATGGGCCGCCTGAAGCTGCTGTCCGAGCACGCCAAGTTCCACGTCAACATCAACTCGGTCCTGGGCATCACCGAGGAACGCACCCAGGACGCCCTCGAGGTGGCCGAGACCGCCAAGGCCCTGGGCTTCAGCCATACGGTGGGCGTGTTGCACGACGCAGAGGGCACCCTGGCCCCCCTCTCGGATACCCAGCGCGCCGTCTACGACAAGCTGACCGACAAGCGGTCCATCGTTCATCAGATCAACTATCTGATGTTCCAGAAGAACCTGATGGCGGGACAGCCCAACGCCTGGCGCTGTCGGGCCGGCGCACGCTATCTCTACATCTGCGAGGACGGCCTGGTGCACTACTGCTCGCAGCAGCGCGGCAGCCCCGGCATCCCGCTGGCCGACTACACCACCGCCGACATCGTCCGCGAATATTCCACCGCCAAGAGCTGCGCGCCCTACTGCACGGTCAGCTGTGTCCACCAGGCCAGCTTCCTGGACGCCTGGCGTGGCGGCCAGAAGCCGGCCAAGACGCCGATGCCGGTCGCCCACGGCCAGCCGGCCGCCGCCTGATCCGACGCCTTGACCGCCGGTCCCAGCCCATCACCCCGCGGGGTAGTCGTAGGCTCCGCGCGGAACGCCGCGAACGGCGCCGACGACGCCTTGCGCGAACTTGAGCTGCGCCAGGCTGAGGAGACCGGCCAGGGTCGAGGGCGTGTGGGCCGACGCGGGCAACGCCTCGGCCACGGCCGGGTCGATCACGGCGGCGCGGAAGTCGGCGATCACGCGCGGATCGGCGATCACCGCCACCAGCTCCTCCTCGGCGCCCAGGCTGACGAAGTCGAAGTTGGACGAGCCGATCACCAGCCGCTCGTCGTCGATCAGCATGCCCTTGAGGTGGGACATGTGCGGCTGCAGCCGCACGTCCAGCCCGCCCGCCTTGGCCGCCCACAGCAGGTAGTCGCGCACCAGGCGCTTGTTGTTGGCCAGCGGGGTGATCAGCTCCACCGCGACCCCGCGCCGGCGCGCCTGCGCCAGGGCGCCCGTGACCGGGAAGGTCAGGTAGGGGCTGATGATCGTCACCGACCGGCGCGCGCCCTCGATCAGGGCCATGATCTCGGCGAAGGCGGCGCGGTTGCTGCGACCATCCATGGAAATCAGCCGCACCGGGCCGAACTCGGCGTTGCTGGCGCGAGGACGCCCCTCGAAGGTGGCGATGAAGTCCTCGGCGCAGGCCTCGGCCAGATCCGCGCCCTCGATCCTCAGCATGAAATCGTGCCAGGCGAAGTTGTGGTCGCTGAAATTGACGCCGCCGATATAGGCCGCGTCGTCCGCGACAATCAGTTTCTTGTGATTGCGGGCCGGATACCGGGTAAAGAGTGGGCCGACGGGGTTTGTCACGCGAACGCAAACTCCGCCGTCTACGAGGCCGCTGAACATGGCGTGGGTGGCGCGGACCTCGCTCTGGAAGTCCTGGTCGGCTTTGGAGGCTTTTGCGTGAACGGAGCGGTCGCTGATCACGTGCCGTGTGTATTCGTCCACCAGGACGCGCCGGTCACCCGCCGGGCTGGCCTTGATCGCCGCCGCCACCGCCAATCCCGCCGAATCTCCCTCGAACGTCATCGCCTGCACGAACAGGCGGCGTCGGGATTGAGCGAAATCCTTCGCCGCGCGCTTCCAGAAGGCGTCCGCCCCAACCAAGAGCTCGAAATGAACCAAACCGCCCTCCAACCCGCGCGAAGCGGCCCGCTCGGGTTGCCGCTCGCCGCGAGCCGCGGCTAAGAAGCGCCCGATGGGGGACGGATTCGCCACCGTGATCGATAGCACGCCCGCCCCGCCGGTGCGTGTGATGCTGTTGCTCTCCTCGCTGCATGGCGGCGGGGCCGAGCGCGTCGCCGTGCATCTGCTCAATCGTTGCGACCCCAAGCTGGTCGATGTGCGCATGGGCCTGCTGCACCGCTCGGGCCCGTTCCTGGCCGACGCCGACGAGAGCCGCATCGACGTCTCGCCCTTCGGCCAGAACCTGCTGGCCTTCGAGGGGGCCAACTCCACCTTCTACCGGCCCCACAAACTGGCCGCCGCGGCGGTCCTGGCGCCGGTGAACCTGCGCCAGATGATCAAGGCGCATCGCCCACACGTGGTGATGAGCTTCCTGAAAGGCATGAACGTCATCACCGGGCCGGTGGTGGCGAGCATGGGCGCGCAACGGCCCCGCTGGATCGTGCGCGAAGGCAACAACACCGACGCGGTGATCGAGAACGAGCTGCAGAACAGCCTGGCGCGGCGGGCGATCAAGACCCTGACCCGCAAGGCCTATCGGGCCGCCGACTGCTTCCTGGCCAATTCGCACGAGATGGCTGCCGGGCTTCAAGCGCGGCTGGAGCTGGATCCCGAGCGCGTGCGCGTGATCCACAACCCGATCGACCTGAACAAGATCCGCAAGCTGTCGCGCGAAAGCGTCGAGACGCCGGAGCGGCCGTTCATCCTCACCGTCGGCCGGCTCGAATACCAGAAGAACCATGACCTCCTGCTGCGCGCCTTCGCCGCCAGCGAGGCGGCCAAGGGGTACGACCTGGTGATCATCGGCCGCGGCAGCATGGACGCGGAGACCAAGGCGCTGGCCGCCGAGCTCGGCGTCGCCGACCGGGTCAAGTTCCCTGGCTGGGTGGCCAACCCCTGGGCCTGGATGGCCCGCAGCACGCTTTTCGTCCTGCCCTCGCGCTGGGAGGGCTTCCCCAGCGTGGTGGCCGAGGCGCTGGCCTGCGGCACGCCGGCCCTGGTCACCTCCTGCGACTTCGGCCCCGCCGAGGTGGTCGAGGACGGCAAGAGCGGCTGGGTCGTTCCGCCGGAGAACCTTGAGGCGTTCAGCGCCGCCATGGACCACCTGCTGGAGAACCGCGCCCTGCGCGAGGAATTCTCGCGCAATGGCCGCATCCGCGCCGAGGAGTTCGACATCGACAAGATGGTGGAGCGCTACTCCTCCCTGTTCATCGAGCAGGCCATGGCCATCGACCCCGCCCGCGAACCCTACCCCATGCCCCTGGTCGGCGAGCCGATCGCCGCGGAGTAGGCGGGAGCCATGGCGTCCCAGGCTCCAGACCCGCAGAGGTCAGCCGCGCGTATCGCCGTCTTCGCCCTTGGCGGCACCATCGCGATGGCGCCGCGAGAGGGTGGCGGCGGTGTCACGCCGGGCCTGGACGCCGATGACCTGATCGGGGCCGTCCGCCCTTGGCTTGATGGCTTGGACGTGACGGCCGAGACCGTGGCCAACGTTTCCAGCTCCAGTCTCTCGATGGCCCAGATCGCCGACGTCGCCGGCCGGGCGCGCGCGGCGATAGCGGGCGGAGCGACGGGCGTGGTCGTCACCCAGGGCACCGACACCATCGAGGAGACAGCCTTTCTCCTCGACCTGCTGCTCGATCTGGAAGCGCCCGTCGTCGTCACCGGCGCCATGCGCGCGCCGTCGCAGGCCGGCGCCGACGGCCCCGCCAACCTGCTGGCGGCGATCCGGACGGCCGCCTCGCCGTCCGCGCGCGGCGCAGGCGTGCTGGTGGTGTTCAACGACGAGATCCACGCCGCCCGCTTCGTGTCCAAGCGCCACACGCACCGGCCGTCGGCTTTCGCGTCACCCCTGGTCGGGCCGATCGGCTGGATCGCAGAGGGCCGGCCGCGGATCGCCCTGAAGCCCGCCCGCCGCACGCCCACGCTGGCGTGGCAAGGCGGCGCGCTGCCCGAGGTGGTCCTGCTGCCGATCCCGATGGATGACGGCGGCCGACTGGTCCGAGCCCTTCTGCCCGATCCGCCGGCAGGCGTGGTGCTTCAGGCGATGGGCGCTGGCCACATTCCGCGCGACCTGGTCCCGCTGGTCGCCGAACTGGCGGCGGCCATTCCCGTGGTCCTCGCCTCGCGCACCGGGGCCGGCGAGACTCTGCGACAGACCTACGGTTTCGCCGGATCGGAGATCGATCTGATCTCCGGCCGCGGGCTGATAGCGGCGGGCTCGTTGGATGGCCCCAAGGCCAGGATCCTGCTCGCGATGCTGCTGGCCCAGGGGGCGGATCGCGCCCGGATCAACGCGGCTTTTGAAGACTAGGCTCTGTCGCCCCTCAGGCCGCCGCCTGCTCCGCGTGGCCGAAGGCGACCTTGTCGTCGACGTCCAGCCAGAAGCGGTCGCCGATATCGAACACACGGGCGTGGCCGCGGCCCGCCAGGAGCTGCATGCCGGCCGAGATGCTGCCCGCGCCGCCGCCCGCCACGTCCTCGCGCACAGCCTCGATCAGGGCCTTGGAAGCCAGGAAAATACCGGTGTCGAAGCAGTCGTAGGTCTCGATCATCTTGCCGATCCCAACGATGCGGCCATCGGCGTCGGTGGCCACGCGGGTGACGTCCTCCAGGTCGACCAGTTCGTTGTCCAGGCGCCGGTCGATCGCCAGGGTCACGCCTTTCGCGTCCGGCGCCGTCTCCAGAAGGGCCGACAGGATCTGCGGATCGAACAGGTGGTCCGACATCATCAGCACGAAATATTGGCCCAGCAGGGCCTCGGCTGCGGCGACCGAGAGGCCGTTGGACTTGTGCCAGTCGGGATTGCGCACCGTCTCGATCTTGATCCCCCGGCGCGCCGACAGGTCCCGCAGGAAGGCCTCGACCCGCTCGGCCTCGTATCCCGTGACCACCACGAACTCGCGCAGGCCCGCCGCATGGGCGCTCTCGATGACCCGTTCGATCAGGGCCACGCCGCGCACCTCGGCCAGGGGCTTGGAGAGCGCGATGTCGCGGATGCGCAGGCCCTGGCCGGCGGCGACGATCAGGCCCTTGACGTTCGCCCCGCCGCCCGTCATCCGCTGCGCCTCATCGCTGTCGCCAACGCCGATGGTCGCCGCGCGGGTCTTGTTGGCCATGAGGTTTCCGTTCAGGGACTGAAAGCGAGAGGGCCGGCCGAGACGCCCATTGTCACGGTCGAATGTGAGCGCCCGGGGACGCGAGGACGCTAGCGTCTGGTCCTTTGGCGGACAAGATAAGCACGCGCGCGAAGGCGCTTAAGGACCCAAACCCGGCCATGAAATCAAGTGGTTCTTCATCACCTGAGGTTTCAGAAGGCGCCAGCGCTTCGCCAGCGGCGCCGCCCTCCGGCCAGGCGCCGGGACGTCCCAACGAGATCGAAGGCGTGACCAACGTCTGGCTGATCCACCCCATTTCGCGTCGGGTCGTGGACGTGCTGGCGAAGACGGCGATCACGCCGAACCAGGTCTCCGTGGCGTCGGTGTTCTTCGCCGCCGCCGGCGCGGCCAGCTTCGCCGCCCTGCCCTGGCCGGTCTCGGCCTTCGCCGGCCTGCTGCTGCTGATCGCCTGGCACGTGCTGGACGGCGCGGATGGCGACCTCGCCCGGCGCACCGGCCGCGCCTCGCCGATCGGCGAACTTGTGGACGGTGTCTGCGATCATGCCAGCCAGGCCTGCGTCTATGTGGGCCTGGGCTGGATCGTCGCGCGAAACATGGGCGCCGCCGGCGCGGTGGAGCTGGCGCTGGCGGCCGCCGCCAGCCACTTCATCCAGGCCAACGGCTATGAGACCGGGCGCAAAACCTATCGCCGCTGGGTCTACGGCGCGGCCTGGATGCGCCAGACCCAGAGCCAGGGCGGCAACATCTTCCAGCGCCTGCTGGGCGGGCTCTACATCGGCCTCTCCAAACTGATGGCTCCGGGCGAGACGCGGTTGGAACAGGTGCTGGAGCCGAAACTGGCCGAGGGTGGCGACGCCGCCTCGGCCGTTCGCGAGGCCTACCGCCGCGCCCATGTCTTCATCGTCAAGCGCTCGGGCCTGCTGAGTTCCAACAGCCGCACCCTGGCCGCCTTCGTGGCGGTGCTGGTGAAGCATCCAGCCTGGTTCTTCATCTACGAGATCACGGTGCTGAACGGCGTGCTGCTGGCGGTGCTGGCGGCGAGAGCGGTGAGGAACCGGGGTCTGGTGGCGCGGTTCGCGGGCTGACACCCGCCGGGGCGGCCGCTTCTACGCCGCCTCTTCCCCGAACTGCAGCTTGGCGAGGTGGGCGTAGAGGCCGCCCCTGGCCAGCAGGTCGGCGTGGCGGCCCTCCTCGACCACGCGGCCATCCTCCATGACCACGATGCGGTCGGCCTCGAGGACGGTGGCCAGGCGGTGGGCGATGACCAGGGTGGTGCGGCCCTCCATGGCTTCCAGCAGCGCCTTCTGGACGAGGCGCTCGTTCTCGGCGTCCAGCGCGCTGGTAGCCTCGTCCAGCAGCAGGATCGGCGAGTGGCGCACCAGGGCGCGGGCGATGGCCAGGCGCTGGCGCTGGCCGCCGGACAGGGTCTTGGCCCGCTCGCCCACCAGGGTGTCGAAGCCCTGCGGCAGCGCCGACAGGAAGCCTTCGGCCTGGGCCGCCAAGGCGGCGTCGCGCACGTCCTGGGCGCTGGCGTCGGCCCGCCCGAAGGCGATGTTCTCGGACGCCGAGCCGGAGAACAGCGGCGTGTCCTGGGCCACCAGGGCCATGCGCGCGCGCACCTCGCGCGGGTCGGCGTCGCGCAGGTCGACCCCGTCGATGCTCACCGTGCCGGAGTCCGGATCGTAGAACCGCAGCAGCAGCCGCAGCACCGTGCTCTTGCCGGCGCCCGATGGCCCGACCAGAGCCACCCGCTCGCCCGGGCGGACCTCCAGGGTGAAGTCGTTGAGGGCCGATTCGGCGCGGCCGGGATAGGCGAAGCGCACATGGCTGAACGCCACGGCGCCCCGCGCCGGGACCGGCAGCGGCCGGGGATTGGCCGGCGCGGCGATCGCCGGCTTGAGGTTGAGGATGTCCAGGGCCCGGGCCGCGGCGCCGGACGCCTTCTGGATCTCGCCCCACACCTCGGCCAGGTCGCGCACGGCCGAGGCGGCGACCATGGCCAGGGCCAGCAGCATGGCCAGGGCGCCGGCCGACATCAGGGGCTGGCCATGGGCGTTGCGTTGGATGAACACCGCCATGGCGGCCTGGAAAAGCAGGATCAGCATGCCGGCGGCGATCAGGCTGATCATCAGCCCCGACATGGCGCCGCGCGCGCGGAGCTGGGCCCGGGAAGCCGCGAAGGCGGTCTCCACCGAATGATCGAACCGCGCCGACATCGGCGCTTCCTGGCCGAAGGCCTGGACGGTCTCGATGGCCTCCATTCCCTCGCCGGCGATGCCGATGGCCTGCGCGAAGCGGTCCTGGGCCAGGATAGAGAGGCGCTGCATCCGGCGGCCCAGCAGGCCCAGCGGCGTCATCAGCACCGGTATCAGCACCAGCACCAGGCCCGTGAAGGCGGGGCTGATCACCACCATCGAGACCATCGCGCCCAGCAGGGTCAGGAGGTTGCGGATCGCCACCGGCACCACGTTGCCGACCGCCCGCTCGACCATGGTCATGTCGGTGGTCAGCCGCGACAGCATCTCGCCGGTGCGAAGGCGCATGAAGTGGGATTGGTCGAGCGTCAGAACGTGCCGAAACACCCGCTTGCGCAGGTCGGCCACCACCCGCTCGCCCAGCTTGAGGGTGAAGAAGATCCGCAGGCCCGTGGACAGCGCCAGGACGAAGGCCACGCCGGTCAGCTTCAGGAAGGCCACCATCAGCTCGGACTGGGTCTTCAGGGCCACCCCGTGATCCACCACCGACTTCAGGCCCCAGGTCAGGGCCAGCAGGGCCGCCGTGGACAGAAGCACGAAGAAGGCGCTCAGGAACGCGTCCCAGCCATGCGCCAGCACGAAGGGCGTCAGGCGGGTCAGAGGCCGCAGGTCGCGCTGGCGTTCGCGCCGCCAGGCGTCGGCCTTGTAGGCGTCCTTCATCAGGCCGCCCAGGCTGGGGCGCCCCGCTGGCCTGGCCTCGATCGGCCCCGGTTCGCTCATTCGTGCTCCATATCAAGCGCAGAGAGGCCAAGACGCCGCAGATCGCAACATACGGGCTATCAGCGCGGCGCGCGTTGTCATAATGACGTCACCCCGCGGCGCATGCCATGATCAGCGCGTGTTCGCCATCCCCCCGGAGGGTCACTATTGGACGGTCGGTTTTGAATCCCACGCCCACGGCGCCGGAACGGCGCATGCTTATCGCGGCCCAGCCGACGATCGCCGAGGCCCTGGACTACGCCGGCGACATGCCCACGGGGATCAATGTCTACTCTCTGCGCGGGGAGCTGGCGGAGGTCCTGGACTACGGGCGGCTGCGTGACGAGGCGCGCGCCATGGCCGGCCGGCTACTGGGCGCGGGGCTGGAGCCCGGCGACCGCGTGGCCCTGGCCGCCGAGAGCGACGCCGATTTCCTGAGGGCTTTCTTCGCCTGCCAATACGCCGGCCTGGTGCCCGCGCCCCTGCCCCTGCCCTCGCTGCTGGGTGGCAAGGAGCCTTACCTGGCCCACGTGCGGCGCATGCTGCAGGCCTCGGGGGCGCGGGCCGCGTTCGCGCCGCAGTCCCTGGCCGAGTGGTACGCCGACGCCGCCGATGGCCTGGGCCTGGCCTACGCCGGGGGCTACGGCGCCTTGCCCCAGGCGACCGAAACGCAATTGCCGACCCCGGATCCGGAAGGTCTCTGCTACCTGCAGTTCTCGTCGGGCAGCACCCGCTTCCCCCTCGGTGTGGCGGTCACCCAGGCGGCGCTGAACGCCAACGTCTCGGGCATCGCGGGGCCGCATGGGCTGAACCTCGGCCTGACCGACCGCGGTGTCTCGTGGCTGCCGCTCTATCACGACATGGGCCTGGTGGGCGTCCTGATGACCACCGTCCTTTGCCAGGGTTCTCTGGACCTGCTGCCCACGGGCGCCTTCGTGCGCCGGCCCGGCGTCTGGCTGGACCTGATCTCCAAGCACCGGGCGTCAGTCTCCTACGCGCCGACATTCGGCTATGACCTGGTCGCCAAGCGCGCCCTGGCCGGCAAGGTGAGCGACCTGGATCTGTCGACCTGGCGGGTGGCGGGCCTCGGCGGCGACATGATCCGACCCGAACCCCTGCGGGCCTTCGCAGAGGCCTTCGCCCCGGTCGGCTTCGATCCGGGCGCCTTCAACGCCAGCTATGGCATGGCCGAGGCGACCCTGGCCCTGACATTGACGCCCGTGGGCGAGGGCCTGCGCACCGACCACACCGACATCGACCGCCTGGAGCGCGAAGGCCTGGCCATCAAGCCGTCCAAGCGCGGCGCGCGCGACCGCGAGTTCGCCCTCTGCGGCCGCGTGCTGCCCGACCATGTGATCGAGGTGCGCGACGCCGCCGGCCACGTGCTGCCCGAGCGCCGCGTCGGCCGCATCTTCGCCCGTGGCCCCAGCCTGATGAAGACCTACTTCGGCGAGCCGGAAGAGACCGCCAAGGTGCTGTCGGCCGACGGCTGGCTGGATACCGGCGATCTCGGCTACTTCGTCGACGGCCAGATCGTCATCACCGGCCGCGCCAAGGACCTGATCATCGTCAACGGCCGCAATGTCTGGCCGCAGGACCTGGAGTGGACCGCCGAGAAGGAGATCGCCGCCCTGCGCCAGGGCGACGTCGCCGTGTTCTCGATCACCGGCGAACTGGAAGAGACGGTCATCGCCCTGGTGCAGTGCCGCCTGAGCGATCCCGCCGCCCGCGAAGCCCTGCGCGACGAGGTCGCCAAGCTGCTGCGCGTGCGCCATGGCCTGGACGTGCAGGTGGTGCTGGCGCCGCCGCGCAGCCTGCCGGAAACGTCGTCGGGCAAGCTCAGCCGCTCGCGCGCCCGGGCCCTCTATCTCGAGGGTGCGTTCGAAGAGGCGCCCGTCAGCCTCACGGCCTGACATGATGGGAAACCAGAATTGACCGGCCGCCTGGCCGCGGTGACGGGCGCCACCGGCTTCCTCGGACGACGGCTGGTTCCCGACCTGGCGCGGCGCGGCTGGCGCGTGCGCGTGCTCTCGCGGCGGGCGCCGGAAGCTGGTCTCTGGGGCGACGCCGCGCCGGACATCGTGCGCGGGGACCTGGAGGACCGGGACGCCCTGTCGCGCCTCGCCGCGGGCGCGGACCTGGTCATTCATGCGGCCGGCCTGGTCAAGGCGCGCGATCGCGCCGCCTTCAAGGCGGTCAACGAGGCCGGCTCGGCGGCGGTCGCCTCGGCGGCCCGGGCGGCCGGGTCGCGCCTGCTGCTGGTCTCCAGCCTTGCGGCCCGCGAGCCGGCCTTGAGCGACTACGCGGCCAGCAAGGCGGCCGGCGAGGCGGCGGCCCAGGCGGTCGTCGGCGACGCCTTGAGCGTGCTGCGCCCGCCGGCGATCTATGGGCCCGGCGATCAGGAAACCCTTGCGTTGTTTAGGCTCGCGGCCCGGTCGAGCCTGCTGCCTCTACCCGGCGATGCGCGCGCGCGCCTGGCCCTGGCGCATGTCGACGACGTCTGCGCGGTGGCCGCCCTGCTGGCCGACCAGCCGACGCCCGGGACCTGGGCCGTGGGCGGGGCGAGGCCGGAAGGCTACGCCTGGCGAGACATCTTCGAGACCGCCGGCAAGGTCCTGGGCCGGCGCGCCGACCTCATGCCCATCGCCCCCTGGCTGCTGCGCGCCGCCGGCGCCGCGTCGGAGGCGACCGGCAGGATCACCGGCCAACCGGTCATCTTCTCCAGGGGCAAGGCGCGCGAACTTCTGCATCCGGACTGGTCGGTGTCGCCCAGGGAGCAGGCGCCCGGCGCCCCACCTGCGCGGTTCGACCTCGAGGCCGGGTTCGCCGACGCGGTGGCCTGGTACAGGGCCGCGGGCTGGCTGAAATGAGGGGTCACGGCGGGCCGGCGGGCCCCTCGGCCACTTTCCGCCGCAGTTGAAGGGCAATTCGCAAACCTGTAACGGTGGGGTCGGGGCTTCGTCCGCGAAGCGGTGCATACAGATTCGCGGGATGCGGGGACATCATCAATTGACAGTGGTTGGCTCCGAGATGGACGTCTCTCATCGATCCATGCGTGACGATATTGCCTCGATATTCGAGCAGGTCCTCAATCGTCCGGTGGAGATCACCGACGACACCGACATCGTCGAAGACCTTGGTATGGATTCCCTGGGAGTGATGAACTTCGTCATGGCGATTGAAGACTTTTACGACATCTCGATTCCCCTGGATCGAATCACACAGGTCCAAACCGTCGGGGACCTGATCCGGGCGGTGGAAGAGCTGCGTAAGGGAGCCTGAGCGTGACGATTCTCGCCAAACACGCCGCGTACAAGACGGCCTACGACATGGTCCGGAACATGGGCATCGAGCCCTTGAGCGTCCGCTTCGACGACGTGCTGTCGCCCACAGAGGGCGTGCTGGCCGGCAAGAAGACCATCCTCTTGGGCACCAACAACTACCTGGGCCTGACCTTCGATCCCGCGTGCATCGAGAAGTCCGTCGAGGCGACCAAGCACCAGGGCACCGGCACCACCGGCTCGCGCATCGCCAACGGCAGCTATGACGGCCACCTGCGCCTGGAACAGGAGCTGGCCAAGTTCTACGGCCGCCAGCACGCCATGGTGTTCACCACCGGCTACCAAGCCAATCTGGGCGTACTGTCGACCCTGGTCGGCCGCGGCGACCACCTGATGCTTGACGCCGACAGCCACGCCTCGATCTACGACGGCTCGCGCCTGGGCATGGCCGAGGTGATCCGCTTCCGGCACAACAATCCCGACGATCTCTACAAGCGCCTGCGCCGCCTGGAAGGCGTGCCCGGCGACAAGCTGATCGTGGTGGAGGGCATCTACTCCATGCTGGGCGACACCGCCCCGCTGAAGGAGATCGCCCATGTGAAGCGCGAGACCGGCGCCTACCTGCTGGTCGACGAGGCCCACTCCCTGGGCGTGCTGGGCGAGACGGGCCGGGGCCTGGCCGAACAGGCCGGCGTCGAGGCCGACGTCGACTTCATCGTCGGCACCTTCTCAAAGAGCCTGGGCAGCGTCGGCGGCTTCTGCGTGTCGGACAATCCCGACTTCGACGTGATGCGCATCGTCAGCCGGCCCTACATGTTCACTGCCTCCCTGCCGCCGGGCGTGATCGCCTCGACGCTGGAAGCGCTGCACCAGATGCAGATTCGCCCCGAGCTGCGCGCCAACCTGATGCGCAACGCCCGGCGTCTGCACGACGGCCTGACCGCCCTCGGCTTCGAGACCGGGCCGGAGGCCAATCCGATCGTCGCCGCGGTGATGCCCAACCAGGAGATCGCCGTCGCGTTCTGGAAGATGCTGCTCGACGCCGGCGTCTATCTGAACCTGGCGGTGCCGCCGGCGACCCCGACCAACAACCCGCTGCTGCGCTCGTCCGTCAGCGCGGCGCACACGATCCAGCAGATCGACACCGCCCTGGAAGCTTTTGAGCATGTGGGTCGACAGCTCGGCATGCTAAGCGCCGACAAGCGGCGCGTGGGCGCCGCCAGCTAACCCCCAAGGGAGCCCCCATGGCCGCGGCCCTGGCTGGATACAGGTCCACCTGGCGGCCGTCGCTGATCGACGGCTATGTCCTGCGCAGCCTGGCGCGCCCGGCGGTGGGCGTGCTGGGGGTGACCCTGATCGCCTTCCTGCTGGAACAGACGCTTCGCCTGATCCGCGAGCTGTCGGCCAATGGCGCGCATCTGGGCTTCCTGCCCGGGCTGATCACCAACCTGGTGCCCTATCACCTCGGCCTGGCGCTGCCGGCGTCGTTCTTCATAGCCATGTTCATCGTCGTCGCCCGGATGGACGAGGACTCCGAGATCGACGCCATCATGGCCGGCGGCGTTTCGTTCGAGCGGATGGTGGCGCCCCTGGTCTTCGTGGGCGTCATCCTGGGCATCCTGAGCATCCTGCTGACCGGCTATCTGCAGCCCTACAGCCGCTTCGCCTACCGGGCCATGCGCAACGCCGCCCTCGACGCCGGCTGGACGGCCCAGATCGAGCCCCAGGTGTTCATGAGCGCCGGGCCCGATTTCACAATCACGGCCGACGAAGTCGACGCCAGCGGGCGCAACATGAAGGGCGTCTTCATCCGCCGGATCACCCCGACGGGCGAGACCCTGGTCACCGCCACGTCCGGGCGCCTGGGCCTGCGGCCCGATGGCAAGACCACCGAGCTGACCCTGTCTGGCGGCGTGCTCTACGAGGACGGGCCGCACGGCGACCCGCGCGTGCTGCGCTTCGGCAACGTCACCGACTTCGAGACCCTGGGCGGCGCCCAGAAGCTGGATCCACGCGGCGTCGGCGACGCCCAGGAGCTGACCCTGCCGGAGCTGGTGCGAGAGCTGACGCGCCGCGACGCCCTGATCCCGCACGCGGTCCTGGAGTCGGAACTGCTGTCGCGCCTCACCCGGTCGTTCGCCGTCCCCTTCCTGCCGTTCCTGGCCCTGCCCCTGGCCATGGCCGCCAAGCGCGGTCGCCGCGCGCCGGGGATGATCGTCGGCGCCGTCGCCCTCGTCGCCTTCCACCATGGCGTAACCCTGGCCAAGAACTTCGGCGGCAACGGCAAGGCGCCGCCTCTGCTGATCCTGGGAACGGTGTTCCTGGTGTTCGTCGGCTTCTGCCTGTGGATGTTCTTCTCCAGCCGCAAGAGGCCGGGAGAGACGCCGATCTCGGGCCTGTTCATGCGCGTCGAGGGCTTCTTCGAGCGGCGCTCGAAGGTGAAGCCCACGGCCATGCAATCGCGGGGCGGCCTGAGCCTCACCGGCTACATGAGCCGCATCTTCGCCGTGCGCACGGCGGTGGCCGCCGGCGCCCTGCTTGGCCTCCTGCAGCTGATCGACCTCCTGGAACGGACCAACGACATCCTGCACCGGGGCGGGGCGATCGAGATCCTGCGCTACCTGGCCCTTCGCCTGCCCGACATGTTCCAGCAGATCGCCGGCTTCGCGGTCCTGGCCGGCGCCCTCTTCACCTTCAACCAGCTGGCCGCCACCAGCGAGATGGTGGCGATGCGCGCCACGGGCCTGTCGCTCTACCAGATCTTCCGCCGCGCTCTGCCGGTGGCCCTGTCCGTGGCGGCCCTGGACCTGGTGGTCGCCGAGACCCTGGCGCCGCGCGCCGAGCAGGCCCTGACCACCTGGTGGAACGCCAGCGCCCCGGCGGCCCAGAAGAAGGAACCGGAGCCCCATTGGTTCCGCATTGGCGGCGACCTGGTGGTGGCCAAGGGCTCGACCGCGGACGGCCGCACCCTGACCGGCCTGACCATCTACCAGCGTGATGGCGACCTGGCCCTGATGCGGCGCATGACCGCCCAGTCGGCGACGCCCGAAGTCGGCGGCTGGAAGATGCGCGACGCCGTGGTCACCGACGTGGGCCCGCAGCGCGCCGTGGTCACAGCCGGCGGCGACGTGCACTGGCCCACCTCCCTCAGCGCCGGCGACGCGGCGCGCCTGTTCTCGGACTCCAGCGACATCTCCTCGGCCAACGCCATCAAGGCGCTGAAGGGAACCGAGCCCCTCAACCGAGCCCCGGCCGAGTTCCAGACCCGCATCCAGCGCACCATCGCCCAAGGCTTCGCGCCGCTGATCATGCTGCTGCTGGCCCTGCCAGCGGCGTTGGGCCACACGCGCAGCAATCGCACCCTGCCGGTGATCTTCGGCCTCGGCGGTGGCCTGTTCTACCTGGTGGTGGACGGGCTCCTGACCGCCATGGGCCAGACCGGCGTGCTGCCGCCCGCGGCGGCGGCGTGGGGCGCCCCCGTGGCCTTCGGCTGCGGCGCCCTCAGTATCCTGCTGTACGCGGAAGGATGACGACCCAAGGCATGAGCGACCTGAAGATCATTCCCGTCTCCAGCCAGGCGGAGCTGGAGCGGTTCATCCGCGTGCCCATGCGCATCAACGCGGCCGATCCGAACTACATCGCCCCGCTGCTGTTCGAACGGCGCGAGGCCTTGTCGCCCAAGCACAACCCGTTCTTCGAGCACGCCGAGGCGCAGTTCTGGCTCGCCGTGCGGGACGGCCAGGATGTCGGCCGCATCAGCGCCCAGATCGACAGCCTCTGCCGCGAAGAACCCGGCAAGCCCACCGGCCAGTTCGGCATGATCTGCGCCGAAGACGATCCGGCCATCTTCCAGGCCCTATTCGCCACCGCCGAGGCCTGGCTGAAGGCGCGCGGCAAGACCCACGTCATGGGCCCCTTCAACCTGTCGATCAACGAGGAGACCGGCCTGCTGGTCGACGGCTTCGACACGCCGTCGTTCTTCCTGATGCCACACGACCAGCCGTTCGTCGGCCGCCGGATCGAGGCCCTGGGCTACGCCAAGGCCAAGGACCTGCTTGCCTGGTACACCGGCGTGCCGACCTTCCCCAAGGCGGTGGACAAGCGCCTGGCCCGGCCGCTGGGCGATGGGGTCGTGTTCCGCCCGGTCGACAAGAACAACTTCGAGCGCGACATCAAATCCCTGGTCGAGATCTACAACGACGCCTGGGCCGACAACTGGCAGTCGGTGCCGATCACCGAATCCGAGACCAAGTACATGAAGGACAGCCTGGGGTTCATCCTCAAGGACCGGCTGATCTGGTTCATGGAGATCGACGGCGAGCCCGCGGCCTTCGGGGTGATGGTGCCCGACCTCAACTGGATCGCCCGCGACCTCGGCGGCAAGCTGTTCCCGTTCGGCTGGGCCAAGCTGCTGTGGCGGCTGAAGGTCGGCAAGATCCCGCGCTTCCGGGTGCCGCTGATGGGGGTCAAGCGCAAGTTCGCCAAGGACCCGCGCGGCATCCTGGCTCCCTTCCGCATCATCCGCGAGCTACGCGACCAGGCGGTCAAGTACGGCATGACCAACACCGAATGCGGCTGGGTGCTGGAGGACAATCGCCCCATGAACCACATCATGGAGAACCTGCAGGCGGTCCCCTACAAGACCTATCGCATCTACGAGAAGGCGATCGGCTAGGGCTTTGCCGGTGTCGCCGCTGTGTCGGCGCCGCCCAGCGACAGCGTCGCCGGATCGCAGGGCTCGGCCTTGGTCAGGGTATAGACCTCCTCGCCATGCCGGGTCTGCACGCCCATCGGCGTCTTCACCGAGCCGGGCCCTTCGGCGTTGATCTTGCCGCCCGAGCCGTCGGGCGCCAGGGCGATCTTGAAGGTCCCCTTGCCGTAGACGGCGAACCCTTCCAGCGAGCCGTCGTAGTCATAGTCGCCCTCGCCGTTCCCCTTGGGCCTAAAGCGCACCGTCACCCCGCCGCCCGATATGACGAAGGGCTTGGTCAGGTCGCAGATCACGCCGGTCCCGTGGAAGTCGTCGGCCCCGCCGTCAGCCTTGTAGGCGGGCGAGCGAACCGTCGGCAGGTTCGTCGGGGCGGCGGTCGTCGCGCCGGAGGTGTCGCCGCCGCGGCCGCATCCGGCCAGAACCAGCAGCGCCATCGGCAGAGCCCAGCCAGCGCGCATCGTCACCCCCCGTTTCACGAATCGTCGTTATGCGATCCGACAGGGTTTTCACCACCGACTCAAGCCGCGGGCCGCGACGCTCAATCCTGTTGCCAACCGCGCCCATCGGCCTCAAAGCAGATGCATATTGCATCGTCATTTGAGAGTTCGAGACTTTGACCCTAGCTGCCCAATCCCTCGGGGACGCGCCTGAGTCGCACCCCCTCGCCTCCGTCGATACGATCATCGAGGGCCTGGCGGGCGCCGGCTACATCGCCTCGCGCCGCATCGCCACCGCCCTCTACATGTCCGCGCACCTGCAAAAGCCGATCCTGGTTGAAGGCGTCGCCGGCGTCGGCAAGACCGAGCTGGCCCTGCGCACCGCCGAGCTGCTCGGCCTGCCGCTGATCCGCATGCAGTGCTACGAAGGCCTCGACGAGTCCAAGGCGCTGTACGAGTGGAAGTACGGCAAGCAGCTGCTCTACACCCAGATCCTCAAGGACCACATGGGCAAGGAGCTGACCGACGCCCCGGACGTCGACAGCGCCATGGACCGCCTGCACGGCATGGGCGACCTGTTCTTTTCCGAGCCCTTCCTGGAGCCGCGGCCCCTGCTGAAGGCCATGCGCCAGGACGGCGGCTGCGTGCTGCTGATCGACGAGATCGACAAGTCGGACGAAGCCTTCGAGGCCTTCCTGCTGGAGGTGCTGTCCGCCTACCAGGTGTCGGTGCCCGAGATCGGGGTGATCAAGGCGCAGACGCCGCCGATCGTGTTCCTGACCTCGAACAACGTCCGCGACCTGGGCGATGCGCTCAAGCGCCGCTGCCTGCACCTGCACATCCCCCTGCCGGACGCCCGGCTGGAGGAGCGCATCGTCGCCACCCGCGTGCCCGGGATCGAGGCCAGGCTGACCAAGTCGCTGGTCGCCTTCGTGCAGACCCTGCGGACCCTGGACCTTCGCAAGTCGCCCTCGATCTCCGAGACGGTGGACTGGGCCCGGGCCCTGATCCTGCTGCACGCAGCGGCCCTGGAGCCGGAGCTGGTACGCGAGACCCTGAACGTGCTGCTCAAATTCGAACAGGACATCGTGGCCGTGGAGGCCAAGCTGGGCGAGCACCTGGCCAAGGCCGCCGAGGCGGCGGGGGTCTGATCCATGGCCGCCATGCAGGGCGCGCTAGAGGATTTCCTGCGCGCGTTGCGCGCCATGGAAGTCCGCGTCTCCCCGGCCGAGGCGATCGATGCGCACATGGCCGTGGCCGAGGTCGGCTACGCCAACCGCGAGCTGCTGAAGGACGCCCTGTGCGTCACCCTCGCCAAGTCCGAGGACGAGGTCGAGAAGTTCGACATCGCCTTCGACACCTTCTTCACCCGCGAGGAGTTCAAGGGCGCCATGGGCCCGGCCGAACGGGGCGAGGACGATCGCCTCGACCGGCGCGAACCTGAGGCGGGCCAGCCGGCCGGCGGCCCGGGCGGCGGGTCGCGGGACCGGGCGGACGAGGCCTCGCAAGAAACGTCTTTGGCCGAGATGCTGCTCGACAACGACGCCATCGCCCTGTCGCGGGCCATGGAGGCGGCAGCGGATCGGGCGCGGGCCAAGGACATCCGCCTCAACACCCAGCGCAGCCTGCTGACCCGCAAGACCCTGGACGAGATGGGCCTGCGCGAGCTGGAGGCCCTGATCAACCAGCTGCGCGGCTCGGGCCAGCCGCGGGACGAGGCCCTGGCCGAACGCCTGGCCGAACGGCGCGAGGCCCTCTTCATCGAGGCCCAGCGCTTCGTGGAGCGGCAGTCCAAGCTCTACGCCAGCGAGACCGGCCGGCGCATGCGCGAGAAGATCCTCGGCGACATGAAGCTGACCTCCATCGACCCGGACGAGATGAAGTCCATGGAGGCGCTGGTGAAGCGCATGGCCAAGCGCCTGGCCAGCCGCTACAGCCGCAAGCGCCACCGCGCCGACAAGGGCAAGCTGGACGTCCGCAAGACCATCCGCCGCTCGATGGGCTATGGCGGCGTGCCCTTCAACATCGTCTGGAAGAGCCAGACCATCGACAAGCCGAAGATCATCGCCATCTGCGATGTCTCGCGCTCGGTGGCCGCGGCGGCCCAGTTCCTGCTGCTGTTCCTCTACAGCCTGAACGAGGTGGTCGATAAGCTGGAGGCCTTCGCCTTCTCCGACCGCATGGTGTCGGTCAACGACCTGCTCGACGACGAGAAGCTGGACGAGGCCATCGCCCAGATCCTCAAGCGCATCGGCTTTCGCCCCACAGACTACGGCCGCGCCCTGGCGGACTTCTGCGACACCCACCTGGACGAGCTCGACCGCCACACCACGGTGATCGTGCTCGGCGACGGGCGTTCGAACTACGTCAACCCGCGCCTGGACCTGATGAAGCAGATCGCCGAACGGTCGCGCGCGGTGATCTGGCTGAACCCCGAGCCCGAGACCTACTGGGGCCAGGGCGACTCCAAGATGGACGCCTACCAGCGGTTCTGCAGCGTGGCCAAGACCTGCAACACCCTGAACCAGCTGGAAAAGATCATCGAGGAAGTGCTGCGGACCTATTCCCCGCGGTAGGGTTCAAGGCGCGGAGTGGCGTAACCCCTCACCCTCCCACGCCCTGACGGGCGCGGGCCCCTCCCTCTCCCTATGGGAGAGGTGGAAAGACATTGCGCCGTCCGAAATCATTCTTGCGGGTCTGCAGGAACAGATCACCTCTCCCATAGGGAGAGGGAGGGGTCCAATCGCGGTCAGCGATTGGGAGGGTGAGGGGTTCCGAACCCCTCCCGAGACCCTAACCCGCCCGCCCCGTCAGCCCCGCCGCCTTCAGTTCCTCGCGGGCGGCGTCCAGGTCGGCCTGGAAGCGGGGGTCCTTGAGCATCTGCGCGGCCACCGCCGTACCCAGGGCCTGGCCGGCGACGATGTCGGCCCGGTAGTGCATGCCGCAGACCAGGCGGTGATAGGCGTACTCGCGCGCCCGGCCCATGATGTTCCCCGACAGCTCCGGCAGCGCCCTGGTCAGGACCACGGCCATGCTGAAGGCCATGGTCGAATGGCCGCTGGGGTAGGAGCTCTGCGGCGCGTCCTCGCGCGAGCAGGTCTTCAGCTTCGGGTCGACGATCCAGGGACGGTTGCGCTTGAAGTAATTCTTGGCGGCCTTGCCGGCCACGGACTCCTCGTTGCGCACCTCGGCCAGCAGCTTGGCGGTGGCCGGCAGCCTGGCCAGGTCGAAGCCGGGCGCGATGGCGCTCTGGAAGATCGTCCCGTCTTCGTGTTCGTCGTCCCACCTGGCCTGCTCGAACTCCGCCGGCGTGGTGACGGCGGCGATGCGGCGAAGCTCCGCCAGTTCGTCCCGCGCCTGGGCCGAGCCGTCCACCGGCGGCGGCGGCAGGAGATGCGTCGGCTCGACGTCCGCTTCCGAGAGGAAGGCCAGCGCGGGCTTGTCCGCGGCGTGGCCGGGCGCCGCCAGCAGCAGCGCCAGGCCCGCCAGGACCGTGAGGGTGGTGGACCGTCGAGCCATCGGGGCGCCTCCGCTCTAGAAGCTGTACTTGGCCGACAGCTGAAAGCTGCGGCCGGGCTGGAAGTAGTACTGGTCAGAGGCGGCGCCGCTGCCGGAGATCTTCACGATCGGTTGGCTGTCGAACAGGTTGTAGATCGAGCCTTGCAGGCGCCAGTGATCGATCTTGTAGGCGATCGTCAGGTCGGTCGAGTTGTAGCCCTTGATCCGGAACGCCTGGTAGGCGGCCTCGGCGGCGGCCGGGTTGGTCGCCCCCAGGTTGGTGTCGTAGTTGTTGGCCCACTGCTCGGCCACGTACTTGTCGGACACCGACACCTTCCACGGACCGTCGTGCCAGACCGCGCCAAGGGCGGCCGTGCCGCGCGGGGCGCCGCTGATCTGCTTGTAGGGATTGGCCTTGTCCTCGGCGAAGTTCACCGAGCCGTTGGCGAAGACGAAGGCGTGCTCGTTGACGGTCAGGGTCGCCTCGCCCTCGACGCCCTTGTAGGTGGCGCCGCCAGCGTTGAACCACACAGTGTCGTTGAGGGTGCAACCCGTGCTCGCGACATGCGCGGCGTCGCAGACGTAGGACTGCAGCATGTTGGTGAAGTCGATGTAGTAGACGTCGGCGTCGAACGACAGGCGGCCGCTCTGGAACACCGTGCCGATCTGGTAGTTGCGGCTCTCCTGGGGCTTCAGGTCGCCGATGTTGGGGTTGTTCGTCTGCAGCACGGCCAGCGGCGGCACGAGGAAGCCGGTGGCGAACTGGCCGTAGACGCTCCAGTTGTCCCGCAGCCGATAGTTGGCGGTGAAGAAGTACAGCGGCTTGTCAAAGGTCGCCGAGTAGGCGTTGGCGTTGCGGGTTTTCTGGTTGTACGGCCCCCAGACGTTGCGCTCGAAGTGCAGGTACTTGAAGCCCGGGGTCACGGTCAGGCGGTCGCCCAGCTTCAGCTCGACGTCGATGAAGGGCTGGTACTGGTTCCAGCTGGAGTGCTGGTCGAACTGGATGTTGGCCGGGGCGGTGCTGATGACCGCGCCGCTGGCGTCCTTCACGGCCTTCTGGTCGTAGTTGGGGACCGTCGGGTTCATGTCCGCCGTAAGATCGTAGTCGTAGCGCAGGCGGTGGGTGCCGGACCACTCGTACCAGAAGCCCGCCTTGATCGTTCCGTAAGCGAAGTCCTGGTTGACCCGCAGCATGTCGCCGACCACGCGGTAGTGGTTCAGCTTCACGTAGCCCGGGATGTGGCCGCTGACCGAGGTTCCGTTCTGCAGCACCACCTTGTTCGTCGTGGTGTCGGTGGCGTCGTTCGGCGACAGGGTGCTGTTGTCGTAGTAGTAGGTATAGACCGTGTTCTCGACGTGGGTCCGGCCCGTCACGTCGCCGTTCAGCCGGATGTAGCTGAAGTCGGTGTGCTTATTCACCTGGTTGATCTTGTAGTACTGGTTGGTCCCCGGGATGTCGTTGAGGGCGTAGGTCTTGCCGTGCAGGGCCAGCTGCGCCAGCGTCGCGCCGTTGTTGTCGTCCTGATAGACGTGGGTGTGATTGATGGTGGTGAAGAGGGTCGCCTTCCAGCTTCCCGTCAGCGGCACCACCGCCCGGGTCATGATGTTGATCCCGTAGGCGCCGCTCTGCGTCAGGTAGCCGTCGGAGCGCAGGCCCGAGAGCGCGAAGAGGGCGCGCGCGCCGTTGAGGCTCGAGATCGCGCCGGTGTTCAGCATGCTCACCGACTGGGCCGTGTTCCAGGAACCATAGGTCACCTGTTCGGAGCCGCCGAACTGCTCGCCGACTTCCGGCGAGAAGATGTTCACCGAACCGCCGAAGTTGGCCTGGCCCAGTTGGCCGGCGCCGCCGGGGCCGCGCTCCACCGACACCGCGCCGATGTTCGACGAGGGGAAGAAGGACGTCGAATGGTGGGTCGGATCGTTTGTGTCCGAGAACGGAATGCCATCGTAGGTGACGTTGTACTGGCCGTCGGAAAAGCCGCGCAGGGTCGACTTGGCCTCGTAGAGGCCCGGGCCGTTGAACGACAGGCCGCTGACGCTGGGGGTCAGCAGGATCACCTCGGTGTAGTCCGAGGTCTGGGGCACGAACTGGTCGATCGTGTCGTGGGCGACGATCGAGGTCGGCTCGATGGCCTGCAGCGGCGCCTTGGTTGGGGCGTTGGCGACGGCGCCGCCGGTTGCGGTGACAGTCAGCTCGCCCACCCGGTTGCCGTAGTCCGGCGTGTCGACGACACCGGTGGCGCTGTCGGTGGCTGCGGTCGCTTGTGCGGCCATCGCTGTTCCCGCGAGACCTAGACCGGCCGCCATCGCCGCGCCGCCCATCATGGCGCGCAGCACGCGCACGTCCGCAGTCCGGCCAAACAGCCGGTGCTTGAAGTTCGTCATAGTCTATCCCCGATCCGCCGACGGCAGCCCCGCCGATCCAATGCGCACGCCCGGCGCGGTCGACCCTCGTCGCGCCCGGCTCCATCTTCGTCAGACGGCGGAACCCCAGATGCCGCCTGGGCCGCTACGGGTCGAGTGAATATTTGAAGACGATTTTATCTATGATTTGAGGCATTTAGTTCATCCAAGCGTCACACATGCCGCCCTGGGACAACCGCAATCCTACGGCGAGCCGCAGCCGCGGGCTCCCGCCGACGTCGGCAGTCACGAGGCTTTGGTGACGCTAAGACGTGGCGCCGCAGGCCCCCTTGCCTGTAAGACCTCTTTCAAAGCGCGGGCCCGCCTTGGTATGGCTAGGGCCTACGCACCCGCGGACTAGAAGGCGCCATGGCCACTCTTGAAGACGAACTCCTGGATCTGGTGGCCGAAGAGGCTTTGATCGATCGCGCCAAGCTCGTGCGCGAGGCCACGCTGGAAGACGTCGGGCTCGACTCGGTCGACGTGGTCAGCATCGTCTTCGCCATCGAAGAGAAGTATGGCGCAGAAATCGCCGAGGACGCCTTCAAGAACACGCTCAATCTCGGCGAGTTCGTGGACACCTTGAAGGGCCTGATCGAAGCCAAGCAGGCTTAGGCGGGCATGACTCATCGTATCGTGGTGACGGGCCTGGGCGCCGTATCGGCGCTGGGCCTTTCTGTGGAAGAGACCTGGACGGCGGCCCGCGACGGCGTGGGCGGCATCGCGCCCATGCTCTTCGATCCCGGCCCCAACGGGCCGGAAGGCCACACGACGCCCGTGGCCATGGTCAAGGGCGACGCCCTGGCCGCCACAGAGGCGGCGTTGGGCCGCCGCGTCGGCGCCTCGCTGGACGCCTTCGGCCTCTACGCCGTCAAGGCTTCGCATGAGGCCCTGGCCCAGGCGGGCCTGGTCGGGACCCTGGGGGCGCGCACCGCCGCGGTCTATGGCCATGGCTTCGCGGGCCTGCACACCCTGGAGGAAGGGTTCGAGCGCTTCTACGGCCGCAAGGCCGCGCGCCTGCATCCGCTGACGGTGCCCAAGGTGATGGTCTCCGCCCCGGTCAGCGCCATCGCCATGGAATTCGGCATCAAGGGCCCGGTGTTCGGCGTCACCAGCGCCTGCTCGTCCAGCGGCCACGCCATCATCCAGGGCTCCGCCCTGCTCGCCTCCGGCATGGCCGACGTCGCCGTGGTCGGCGGCAGCGAGGCGATCAACACCCCCGGCTGCCTGCGCGCCTGGGAGGGCCTGCAGGCCATGTCGCCCACCACCTGCCGGCCGTTCTCCGAGGGCCGCGACGGCATGGCCATCGGCGAGGGCGCGGCCAGCCTGGTGCTGGAAACCCTCGAACACGCCCAGGGACGCGGCGCGACCATCCTGGCCGAGTTGACCGGCTCGGGCATGTCGTCGGACGCCTTCCACTGGACCCAGCCCAGCCTCGAGGGCGCCCTTGCCGCCATGCGCCCGGCGGTGGACCAGGCCGACATCCTGGATGCGGCCCAGATCCTGATCTCGGCGCACGGCACCGGCACGCCGCTCAACGACAAGAACGAGACCCAGGCTGTCCACGCCCTGTTCGGTGATCGGGCGAAGCGCCATCCGGTGATCGCCACCAAGAGCCTGCACGGCCACCTGATCGGCGCCACCCTGGCGCTGCAGGGCGTGATCGGGCTGGAGGCGCTGCGACATGGCCTGGCGCCGGCGATCCAGAACTACCTGGGACCGGATCCGGACTGCGACCTCGACCTGGTGCTGGGCGAGGCCCGGCCCATCGAGACCGACACCCTGATGCTGAACGCCTTCGCCTTCGGCGGCCTGAACACCACCATCATCTTCAAGCGCTGGGCCTGAGCCGGGCCTAGACCCCGAACACGTCCGCCAGGGCGGCGGCGTAGGTGTCGACCGCCTCGTCCACCTCGGCGCGGCTGATGATCAGGGGCGGCGAGAAGGCGTTGACCGGCATGAACGGCATCGGGCGGGTGATCACCCCCCGCTCGAAGGCCGCGTTTGAGACCTTGCGGTGCATGCCCTCAGCCGGGTCGAAGCGGCGGCCCGTGGCGCGGTCGGCGACAAGCTCGCACGCCAGGATCAGGCCCTGTCCCCGGATCTGGCCGACGTGCGGGTGGTCGCCCAGGCGATCGTCCAGGGCCGCCTTGAAGTAGGCGCCGGTCTCCGCCGCACGGGCGGGCAAGCCCTCATCCTCCAGCACCGTCAGATTGGCCAATCCGATCGCCCCGCCCACCGGATGGCCGGAGTAGGTGAAGCCGTGGGCGAAGACGCCCATCTCGGGCGAAGCGGCGGCCAGGACGTCCCAGATCCCCTGCGAGACCGCCAGGCCCGAGACGGGGAAATAGCCGCTGGTCACCCCCTTGGCGAAGGTCAGCAGGTCGGGCTGCAGCCCGTAGACGCCCGAGCCGAACCAGCCGCCCAGGCGGCCGAATCCGCAGATCACCTCGTCGGCCACGAACAGGATATCGTGCTCGCGCAGGATCGGGACGATGGCTTCGTAGTAGCCGGCCGGAGGCATCAGCACCCCGCCGGTGCCGATCACCGGCTCGGCGAAGAAGGCGGCGATGGTCTCGCCCCCCTCGCGGGCGATCAGGTCCTTGAGTTCCTGGGCCAGGCGCGCCGTGAAGGCCGCCTCGCTCTCGCCCGGCTCGGCGAAGCCGTAGTGGTGCGGACAGGAGACGTGCAGCACCCCTTCGATCGGCAGGTCGAACGCCTTGTGGTAGAGCGGGATGCCGGTCAGGCTGCCGGCCGCCACGGTGACGCCGTGGTAGCCGCCCTGCCGGGCGATGACCTTCTTCTTGGCCGGCCGGCCCTTCAGGTTGTTGAAATAGCGGACCAGCTTGACCGCCGTGTCGTTGGCCTCGGACCCGGAATTGGCGAAGAACACCCGGGCCATGTTCTTCAGCCCCGCCTCGTCGCGCATCAGCTGCAGCAGCTTGTCGGCCAGGCGCGCCGTGGGCTCGCTGCCCATCGAGGCGAAGGAATGGAAGAAGCCGAGTTCGGTGAGGGCCTTGGCCCCCGCCTCGGCCAGTTCGCGGCGGCCGTAGCCGGCGTTGACGCACCACAGGCCCGCCATGGCGTCCAGCCAGGTGCGGCCGTGGTTGTCGGTGATCCTGACGCCCGAGGCGCGGCTCATGATCGTCGGCCCGCGCGCCATATGGTCGGCGATGGAGGTGGCGGGATGGAAGACCGACTCGCGGTCGATGTCCTCGATGGAGCGGTTGTGGCGAAGGTCGTCCATCGCGGTCTCCGGCGCTTGCGATCCTTAGACTTTGCAAGCGCCGTCGACGAAGGCTAGGGAAAAAGCCAGGCGAGGAAATTGACATGCCCAATGCTGGAAATGGACCCAAGATCGGCCGCACGATCGCGGAGTCTGAACCCTGGTGGCCCACCGCCCCCAAGCCAGCCAAGGGCAGCCCCAACATCCTGGTCGTCCTCTTCGACGACGTCGGCTTCTCGGACTTCGGCTGCTACGGCTCGCCCATCGCCACGCCCACCATCGACGCCCTGGCGAGCCAGGGGCTGCGCTACACCGGCTTTCACACCACGGCCATGTGCTCGACCACCCGGGCGGCCCTGCTGACCGGCCGCAACCACCACTCGGTGGGCGTGGGGTGCCTGGCCAACTTCGATAGCGGCTATCCGGGCTATCGCGGCAAGATCGCGCCCGAGGCAGGCACCCTGGCCGAGATGCTGAGGCCCGCCGGCTATCGCAACTACATGGTCGGCAAGTGGCATGTGACCTCGCTGACCGAGACCGGCCCCACGGGACCGTTCGAGGGCTGGCCCCTGGGCCGGGGCTTCGACCGCTACTACGGCTTCATGGACGCCGAGACGGACCAGTTCGCGCCGGAACTGGTGCGCGACAACACCCCGATCGAGGCGCCCGGCGGCTATGCCGACGGCTATCACCTGACCGAGGACCTGACCGACCAGGCGATCCGCTACATCGCCGACCACACGGCCGACGATCCGGAACGGCCGTGGCTGTGCTGGCTGGCCTATGGCGCCTGCCACGCCCCGCACCAGGCGCCCCAGGACCTGATCATGAAGTACGACCGGGTCTTCGCCGAAGGCTGGGACGTGGAGCGCGAGCGACGGCTGGCCCGCCAGAAGGCCATGGGCATCGTGCCCGCCGACACCCGCATGCCGCCGCGCAACGACATGGTCCGCCCGTGGGCCGAGCACAGCGCCGACGAACAGCGCCTGTTCACCCGTCTCCAGGCCGCCTTCGCCGCCATGCTGGACCACGCCGACCAGAACCTGGCGCGGCTGGTGGCCTTCCTGGAGGAGGCCGGGATCAAGGACGACACCCTGATCCTGGTGATGAGCGACAACGGCGCCAGCCAGGAGGGCGGCCCCTTCGGCATGATCAACGCCATGGGCCCCTACAACGGCAAGCCGGAGCCGATCGACGAGAAGATCGCCCGCATCGACGACATCGGCGGGCCCGACACCCACACCAACTTCCCCTGGGGCTGGGCCATGGCGTCCAACACCCCGCTGAAGCGCTACAAGCAGAACACCCACGGCGGCGGCATCCGCGATCCCCTGGTGATTTCCTGGCCCAAGGGGATCGCGGCGCGGGGCGAGCTGCGCCACGAGTTCCGCCACTGCAGCGACATGACCCCCACCCTGCTGGAGGTGCTGGGTCTCGCCGCCCCGCCGGTGATCAAGGGCGTGACGCAGATGCCCATGGAGGGCGTCTCCTTTGCCGCCAGCTTCGGCGACGCCGACCCGCCGCGAGGCAAGGGCCAGTACTTCGAGATGTTCGGCCACCGGGGCCTGTGGAAGGACGGCTGGAAGGCTGTCGCCTACCACCCGCCCGGCCAGCCCTTCGACAAGGACGTGTGGGAGCTCTACCACCTGGACCGAGACTTCTCGGAGACCGAGGACCTGGCGGCCGCCCAGCCGGAAAAGCTCGCCGCGCTGCAGGCCGAGTGGTGGGCCCTGGCCGAGGCCTGCAAGGTCCTGCCGCTGGACGACCGCTTCGGCCCCCGCTTCGCCGAGAACGCCACCCGCTTCCACGGGCCGCGCAAGCACTTCGTCTTCCACCGCGGCATGGGCCACCTGCCCACCGACGTGGCGCCGGACGTCCGATCCCGCTCGTTCGTGATCGAGGCCCACGTCAAACTGGCGGCGGAGGACCAGGGCGTGCTGATCGCCCACGGCGACGCCACCTGCGGCTACACCCTGTTCGTTCGGGGCGGGCGCCTGACCTACGACATGAACGTCGGCGGGCGGCACGCCAGCGTGGTCTCCGACACTTTGGTCCCGGCCGGCCACCACCGCCTGGGCGTGGCTGTGCGCAGCGAGCCGGGGCAGAGGATCATCACCCTGCTGGTCGACGGCCGGCCGGTTGGCTGCGGCGAGACCGACATGGGCTTCCACAGCTTCATCTCGTGGTCCGGCCTCGACATCGGCCGCGACCGGGGCAGCCCCGTGGCTGACTACGCCGCGCCGTTCGAGTTCACCGGCCTCTTGAAGAAGGTCACCGTGACCATGGACGCCGACCAGGCCCTGGACGGCGACATGGTCGGCGAAGCGGAGATGGCGCGGCAGTAGGGAGCCATTCGGCGACGGCGTAACCCCTCATCCTCCCACGGCTTCGCCGCGGGCCCCTCCTTCTCCCTCTGGGAGA